>JAZNZB010000019.1:0-11512 GCA_045594705.1 Eubacteriales bacterium | reverse complement strand
GTGATATTCTATTCGCCATGAAAACTTGCGAAGCAAATATCACTTGGACGAAGTCCAAATATCACTGCGCAGCAATATCACTCGCCGCAAGGCGAATAGAACTGGGGAGATACTCCGCTTGGAGTATCTCCCCATGGGGCTGACATTTTTTTTGAATTGATCTTGCGCTTTGCGCAGCTTGATCAATCCTCTTCCTCGTCGGAATCGAGGTCCTTGCCGGATCTGACCTTGTAGATCAGCTTGATGATGGTGAAAATGGCAGAGCCGACTACCCAAGTCAGCCACGTGATGTGCCAGTCACCCGAAAGAAAGCTCCATCCAAAATACACGGCTGTCGTGATCAGCCAATAAACCTCAGAGAACAACGCCTGTGCGCTCTTGGTTTTTTTGATGTTCTTTTTAGCACCGATTCTGCGATCACCCGTCAGCAGGTTTTCGTATGCGTCGTAGCGAATACCGCCAATCACGAAACAGAACACGCCCGTGCCGCAAATGGCCAGCAGCACACCGATCATGATCACGCTGAGCAGCTCCATTTCTAAAGCGCTTGTCACGATCAGGGGAGCAGCACAGAAGATGCAAAGCACCACACCGGCTACTGTCAACTTGGTATATACGGGGGTAAAAGCGGCGCGCTTTTCCCGCACCATGCCGTCCACGCCGTAAGAAAGCTCAAAGCCCTTTTTCTCGTCGATGAATTCCCAAGGCTTGCCCGCAATGCCGGTGGCGATAAACGTACCGACTGCAACTGCAATGATGCCAAGCAGTACGGAAACACCGACAGCAGATGCAACAGTTTCGCTAATCATACTCGCATCGGCAAGGCCTCCGAGAATGATCAGACAAATAGGGGAGAGGATGCAGAGCAGCACGCCACAGGCGATCTTGGCAGCCGCGCTGCGCTTGAATGCAAGATATTTGTTGGCATCCTCCATGGACACTGAGCGCAGGGGGGAATCATCAGCGGTCGAGCCGGTGTATTCTTCGGCTTCCATTTCATCCTTTAAAAGGAAGTCTGTCGTCACGCCGAAGATCTCGCTCATGCGCAGGATCTTATCAAGGTCGGGGACGGATTGTGCGCTCTCCCATTTGGAGATTGCCTGACGGGAAACGCCCACCTTTTCGGCAAGCTCCTCTTGCGACCAACCGTTCTTTTTTCTCAAAGTGATTATCTTATCAGCTAAAATCATAATCGCACCTCACTTGTGTTTTTGTGCCTTTATTGTAGCAGTTTTTTGGGTTGCAGTCTACCAATTCTGCCTTGCAATTTGTCAACCCGCGGTTGCAAGTGGCAAAAAGGGGCGGTTGCGCGTACAACAGCCCCTATAAAACTTATCTGAGCTGTACGAATCCCAGCTTCTTTTCCACCTTGGAGAGCGTGCGGCGTGCGATGTAGGAGGCCTCCTCGGCACCCTTCTTCATCTGAGCTTCAAGGCCTGCCTTGTCGCTCATGTACTGCGCAAATCTCTGCTGCACGGGAGCGAGTGCGTCCGCGCAGGTCTCACCGACCGCCAGCTTGAAGTCGCCGTATCCCTTGCCCGCAAACTCGGCCTCGATCTCCTCCATGCTCTTGCCGGTAAAGCAAGCGTAGATGGACATGAGGTTGTTGATGCCGTCCTTGCCGGGAGCGAAGCGCACCTCGGTATCCGAGTCGGTCACGGCTCTTTTGAACTTGCGGATGATGGTGTCCTTGTCGTCCAGGATGTAGACCACCGCGTTGGGGTTCTCGTCCGATTTGCTCATCTTCTTGGTGGGCTCGGAGAGAGACATGATCTTCATGCCCGACTTGGAAACGATGGGCTCGGGAATGGTAAAGGTATCGGGATAGAGGGCGTTGAAGCGGGTCGCAATGTCGCGGCAAAGCTCAACGTGCTGCTTCTGGTCAATGCCTACGGGCACAACGTCGGTCTGATAGAGCAGAATGTCGGACGCCATGAGCACGGGGTAGGTGAAAAGGCCTGCGTTGATGTTATCTGCGTGCTTGGCACTCTTGTCCTTGAACTGGGTCATGCGCGAAAGCTCACCGAACATGGTAAAGCAGTTTAAGATCCATGCAAGCTCGGTGTGCTCGTGCACGTGCGACTGTACGTAAAGTGTGGTCTTTTCGGGGTCAAGGCCGCAAGCCATGTAAAGCGCAAGCGTCTCGTAGGTGCGGCGGCGCAGATCTGCGGGTACCTGGCGCACGGTAATGGCGTGCTGGTCCACCACGCAGTAAAGGCACTTGTAGTCCTCGGAGTATGTGGAAAAATTACGCAGCGCGCCCAGGTAATTGCCAATGGTCAAATTACCGCTGGGCTGAACGCCGGAATAAGAAACCTTTTGATTCTGAAACATGATGTATAAATCCTTTCAAATATTACTGAAGAAACTCTCTTGCCACTGCGCCAAGTCTTGCGCAGCCCTCGACGATTTGCTCGTCCGAGGGGGTGGAGAAATTGATGCGGAAGCCGTTGGAGGGGGCGTCCTGATCGCAGTTGAAGGTCGCACCGGGCACAACAAGCAGCTTTTTTGCCTTGCATGCGCGGACAAACTCCATGCTGTCAATGCCGTCGGGCAGCGTGCACCAGATAAAGAGACCGCCCTCGGGTTTGGTGTAGGAAATGGCGTCGGGCAATTCGCGTGCAAGGCAGTCAAGCATGAGCGTGCACTTGCGGCGGTAGATGTCCTTGATGTGATCGATGTGCGCGTACAGGTCGCACTCGGTAATATACCTGTGGCAAAGCATCTGGAAGAAGAGGTTGGTGTGCACGTCCTCGGTCTGCTTGACGATCACCATTTTGGAGGCGATCTGCTCGGGAGCGACCACGAAACCGACTCTCATGCCGGCTGAAAGCACCTTAGAGAAGGTGGAGCAGTAGATGACGATGCCGTCCTCGTCCATGCTCTTGAGCGTAGGCAGCTCCTCTCCGGCAAAGCGGGTCTCGCCGTAGGGGTTGTCTTCCAAGATCAGAATGCCGTGTTTCTTTGCAAGCGCGTAAACCTTTTCTCTGACCTCCGGCGACCAGGAAAGCCCCATGGGGTTCTGGAAGGTGGGGATGACGTAGAGCAGGTGCGCGTCGGGGTTGGCGATGATGGTCTGCTCCAGAGCATCCACATCAATGCCGCAGTTGTTCATGGGCACGCCCACCGTGCGCATGCCCGCCGAGCGGAATGCGTTGAGTGCGCCGATAAAGGAGGGATCCTCGCAAATGACCGCCTCGCCGGGGTTACAAAGCACGCGGCAGGCAAGTTCAATGCCCTGTGTGCCGCCGCTGACAATCAACGTGGTGTCGTTGAAGGCGTAGCCCTCGTCGGCGAATTTACCGATCTGCCATCGCTCCTTTTGCCATTTGGCTACGGCTGCACGCAAGGGGGGATAGCCATCGGTTGCGCCGTACTGCAACGCCAGAGTGGATTGATGCTCAAAAATATCAGCGGAGAGTCGCGCCAACTCGGAAACGGGGAAGGATTCGGGAGAGGGGTTGCCGGCGGCAAACGAGATGGTCTCTGCATCTGCGGGGGCTTTGAGGATCTCACGAATCGCGCTGGGCTTCATACCCGCGATGTGATCGGAAAAACGGTAGTCCATAAGATTGCCTTTCTTGGAAAAAATCTATTAACCTTTATTATATCACGCCAAATGGCAAAATGCAATAGGAAAACGGGAAAATGCGCAAAGACAAAAGCACCCAAAGGGTGCTTTTGCTGAAAAACTTATTCCTGGGGCTGCTGCTGTGCCTGGCGTTGTTGCTTGATCTGAAGCAGCTCCTCGTAGGACTTGAAGTTGTTGGGAATGAAATACACATCCACGTCGGGCTTGTAGACACGGTATTCGCCGTTGTCCATCACGACCTCCTCCGTCTTGGTGAACACCCACGTGGTGACGGGAGTGATCAGGCGCGTTGCACCGTCGGAGTATTTTACAAACCAGATCGGGAACATGGAAACGGCCAGAACCGAAATACAGACGACTATAATAATGCCCAGGGGATTGTCCTTTTTCTTTTTCTTGGGGGGAACGGGCTTTTGCTGTTGCTCTTGCTGCAGTTGTTCTTGTTCTTGCATGATAACCTCCGTAATCAATGAATTTATTGTATCAGTGTGGGATCAGGAATAAAACGCACTCGGTCAGGAAGGCTGCCGCGCAGGAAACGACGGCCACAAGCGTCAAGCCCTTGCCCATGTAGGCGAAAATGCCGCCCACCACAAGGCCGACTGCACCCGAGATCACGTTGCCCGTGGCGTAAAACGCGGCAGGCAGCGTCATGGCCGAGAGCACGGCGTAGGGGATATAGTAAAGGAAGGATTTGACAAAGCGGTTGTTGATCTTTTTGCGCAGTGCCGCAAAGGGAATGGCGCGGATGAGGTAGGTCGAACCCGCTAAGATGAGCAGATAGATCCAGAAGTCTTTCACTTGGCCACCTCCTTGTCCTCATTCTCATCCCGGACAGGGAAGAGAAGCGCACCCAGCACAGCCGCCGCGATGGCACAGACCGAGATTGAGATGCCCGAGGAGACGTTTTGGGAAAGCCAGGGAACAAAATAAAAGACGCAATGCAAAAGTCCGGCAATGCCCACGACCGCCAGCACCGCCCGCGATTTGCGCGCGACGGGGGCGACAATGGCAAGGAACATCCCGTAAATGGCAAGACAAAGCGCGCTCATGACCATGGCAGGCAGCACGTTGCCTACCAAAGCTCCCAGCAGCGTGCCAAGCGCCCAGCCAATATAGGGAATGACAGAAAGCCCCGCGAAGAACTTGGGATCAACCTCGTCCTCGGCCGCAGCCACGGCAAAGATCTCGTCGGTCATGAAAAAGCCGAGCAGCCAACGCTTGATCCCCGTGAATTTTTCGGTGACCTTTTGCGAGAGCGAGATAGACATGAAGGAATAACGGACGTTGACGGTCAGCTGAGAGATCAGCATGGCAGCGTATTGCCCGGGGGAGATCATAATGTCAAGCGCGGCAAGCTGGCCTGCCGAGGTTACGGTAGTCATGGAAATGATGACCGCCTGCCACCAGGTAAAGCCCATGGAAATGGCCATGATGCCGAACGAAAACGATACCGAAAGGTATCCAAGACCGATGGGAATGCCCGAACGCAATCCCCGAAGAAAGAGTTTCATAACGATGGTTCCTTGGGAAAATCAGTATATGGAATATTATAATGCGCGAAAATGGATTTGTCAAGGCTTTGGACGGGAATACAAGACGGTTTAGAGCGTCCAAAGGGTGCATCTCACCCACCGCAACCGCGTCAGTTAATCGCTCCAAGTATTCGCGATTACCTTCCGCTGCGGTCCCCCCTCTCCAGCGGAGAGGGCTTTTTCAGCGTATCCGTTTTGCTTAACAATCCGTCAAAGACAGCCATACACAAGCCCTCTCCGCTGGAGCGGGGGGACCGCAGCGGAATTGAAACGAGTAGCGCGAGTTTCAATGACCCGGTTGCGGTGGGTGAGATGCATCCCTTGGATGCTCTTTGGCTAAGACGGAAGTGTAAAAAAGGACTCCCCGCGGGGAGTCCTTGCATTTTCAAACAAACCTCTGTGCATACGCGCATCTGCGGCACAGGTCCTCCGAGGCGCGGCGGTGGGCAAAGCCTTCGGTCATGGCGTGGGCGCGGGGTGAAGAGAGAATTTCGGGCAAGGGCTGCTCGAACACGTTACCCAGCGTGATGATGCCGTTGCTGTCCATGCAGCAGGGCACGACAGAGCCGTCTGCGAGAATACCGAAATGGTCGCCAAGGCCATAGCAAAAGACCTCGTCGCCCTGCTCGGGGGCGTCCTTGTCCGGCCAGGTAAAGCGGTCTCCCCACTCTAAGTGCAGCTTGTCGCGGATGCGGATGCCGCGCGTATTCTCGGTCCACTCTCCGTCAAAGTGCTCGCGTAAGAATTGTTCGATGCGCGCGTTTCTGCCACCGTCAAAGCCCTTGTTCCACAAGCGAAAGACCACGATGATGCCTGCGCGCGAGGCGGCGGATGCAAAGTCGGTGATATTTGCAAGATAGGCGTCAAAGGCGCGGTCGCTGCCCTGTTCAAAGCTGTGCACCGAAATGCTGACCTTATGCGGCGCGGCTGCAATGATCTCGTCCTTGCGTTTGCCTAACAGCGTGCCGTTGGTGGTAATGACCGAGCGGAATCCGCGTTCCTTGGCCATGCGCAGGAATCGGGGCAGGTCGGGATGCGTCAGCGGCTCGCCCATCAGGTGATAGTAAACGAACTTGGTGTGCCCGTCCAGCGCGTCCAGCACGCGGGAAAACTCCTCCTCGCTCATGCGGCGCGGCATACGGCTGTGCCCGTGGCAAAAGGAGCAGGCCATGTTGCAGATGTTGGTGATCTCCACGTAAACGCGTGCGTACATATCAAAGCCGCTCCTTTCTGTGCTTATTTTTCAATGTCCGCCCACAAAAGCAGGTGGTCGGAGTGATGATTTTGCAAAGTGCCCGTACCCACGATGTGCCAATCGGGGCTGCAGAGAATGTTGTCGATGCCCTCGCCCGAGGCGGGGAAGGTGGCGTACTTGCCCGGATTTGCAAGGCTTGCACCATCGAATCCGTCAAAGCAGGAAAGATCGGCGGTATTGAAATCGCCCGTCAATATCCACGAGGGGGATTGCGCGGTCAGGTCTGCCAGCAACTCAAATTGCGGTGCGCGCATCGCGCCCGACTCAACCGACAGGTGCGTGTTAAAAAAGTCCACGCGCTCGCCGTCTGCGTCAAGGACTGCATGCCCGATTGAGCGATCCTCAGCAGATGCGGGAGTGGGGAGAGAAATGATCTCAAAGGCGTTGATGGGGTAGCGCGAAAGAATGGCTGTGCCGTATTCGCCGCCCGCAAAATCAATGGAACGGCAGAATCGGGAATGCTGCCACCCAAGCGCACGCGCAAGCTCGTCAAGCGTGTCTCGACCGCTTGCGCGCGAGGTGCGCACGTCTACCTCTTGCAAGCCAACAATATCGGCACCCACCGACAAAATATCTGCCGAAAAAAGTGACATATCGTGGTGCACGTCATGCCCGTTTCGGATATTGTAGCTGACCACGCGCAGTTTCATAACCCGACCGTTCCTTTCATCAATATACGCCTATTATAGCACGAAGCGGGCACAAATACAAGGACAATTTTGATTTATTTCGGGGGACATCATTGCCGCAAACAGCGAATGCTCCACGGATATGCAAACCGTCTGTAGGTAGGGGGCGACGTCCCCGACGCCCCGGGCAGGTACAAACTAACTTCTCAAACGGACCGTCCGGGAGGCCGGTCCCTACAAAAGATTGCTTGTGTTTACCCGGGGCGTCGAGGACGTCGCCCCCTACCGACAGACGGTCTGCATAAAATGTTTTAAGATTTCATCGAAGCGTGATGCTACGAAAGATATTATTGCTTTTTCATTTGCCGCAAAAACAGCAGCACCGCAAGCGTGAGCAGCACGGCGGTATAGCCCAGCACCCACCAAAGGTGCGGGAAAATGCCTGCAAAATCGCCTGCGATCAGCGCGCGCTCCATTTCGACTGCGTGCACGAAGGGCAGAGCATAGGCGATCTTTTTGAATACGCCGCCCACCAGCTCCAAATCAAACCAGATGCCCGAAAGCCAGGCCGAGAGGTTGGTCAGAATCGAGCCGCAAACCGCGCCCGCCTGTTTATCGGTCAGAATGCTGCCAAACAAAAGCCCCATGGCAATGTAGAGAAGTGCGACGGGAATGATCATGGCAAGCGCATACAGGATGTTGACCGAGGGGGTCAGCCCCAAAGGCAATGCGACCAGATAGCAAACCGCGCTTTGCGCCAAGGAAATGGGCAGCATGGGCAGCGTGTAGCCCAGAATAAAGTCAAGAGGGGTCAGAGGCGTGGTGTAAAGACGCTGCAAAAGCGCGCTGCCACGGTCCTTTGCGATGATGACGGACGAGAACATGGTCATAAAGGAAAGGCCGAATACCGTCACACCGGGGGTCAGATGGTCGATCTCAAACAGGGAGACGGGAATGTTTGCCTGAATGATGCTCAGCAGCAGGATCAGCACCACGGGAAAGCCGAGGCCAAAGAACAGATTGAGCGGATCGCGCAAAATCTCCAGCGCGTTTCTTTTTGCAAAGGTCAGCATTCTCATGCGCGCACCCCCTTTACCACATTGATAAAGGCCTGCTCAAAGTTGTCCGTGCCTGCGGCCGCTTTGATGGCGTCAGCCGTGTCGCAGACAAGCAGCCTGCCGTCCTTCATAATGCCAATGCGGTCGGAGAGTGCCTCGGCCTCCTCCATGTAGTGCGTGGTCAGAATGACCGTCACCTTCCCTTTGAGTGCGCGGATGATGTCCCAGAGGTCGCTGCGTGCCAGCACGTCAAGGCCGAGTGTGGGCTCGTCGAGAAAGAGGATCTCGGGCTCGCTGATCAGTGCCATGGCAATACTCAGTCTGCGTTGCCAACCGCCCGAAAGCTTCCCCGCCTTCTTTTTCATGATCGCATCAAGCCCCAGAAGCGCGGTCAGCTCGGCAATCTTGGCCTCTTTTTTGTCCTTTTCAAAGCCGTGCACGCCGCAGATCAGCTCTAAATTCTCACGCACCGAAAGTCCGGGCGCGACGGCAGTTTCCTGCGGGGAGACTGCGATCATGGCCTTGACGGCAGACGCGTCGGTTCGAATGCTCTTGCCAAGCAGGAATGCGTCGCCCTCGGTGGGGGCAGAGAGACAGCAGAGCATTTTGATGGTGGTGGTCTTGCCTGCACCGTTGACGCCAAGCAGCGAGAAAAGCTCACCGCGGTGTACGTCCAGCGAGAGGTGATCCACCGCCAGGACGTCGCGGTATTGCTTGGTTAAATTACGAATTTCAATAGCGTTTGTCATGCGTGTTCCTCCTTGACGTATTTTGTGCGCAGACCCACGTAAACGTCGGTCAGCATGCTGCTGATCAGCTCGGGATCAAGCGAGAGGTAGGACGTGGCCATTATGGTGCCGATGCCGTGCACAAAGCACCACATCTCCAAATGCCAGCGCTCGGCCTCCTCTTTGGAAATTCCGTTGGCCTTCATGATCATGTCCACCGACTGTGAATAATCGGACGAGGGGAGTAGGTCTTGACCTTTGCGGTCGCACATGAAAAGCACGCGGAACAGCTGTTTTTCCTCTTTGGCAAAGCGGATATACGCCATGCCGAAGGCCTTGTAGGGCGGGTATTTTCCGCTTTCCATTTCACGCATCAGAAAGCTGTGATAATGATCGTATGCAGCGGCAAAAACCGCGTTCTGCAGCTCGTCCAGGGAATCAAAATTGGAAAAGATGGGCTGGGTAGAGCAGCCGATCGCGGCGGCGATGGTGCGCGCGTTCATGGCCTGCTCGCCCTGTTCGCGCAAAAGCGACAGCGTAGCGGCCACGATCTCCTGCTTTGTGATCTTTACCTTGGGCGGCATAGGTACCTCCAAAAATAACAAATGATATATAACGATTGTTATTATACACGCAAAAAAGAAAAAAGTCAAGGGTTATTGCAAAAAACACCACGAAAAAATCAGAGGTGTCATTGACGCATCGCGAGAAAAAAGCAACAGGAGCGAGGCTCCTGCTGCTTTTGCTGCTTTTGCTTATGAACGATCACGGAATCGTTGGATCAGGCGAAGAGTGACGCGGATGACTATGATGATCAGAAGCAGAAATGCCGCGAATCCGCGTCCGGCGTGTCCCAATCTGCCCCATCTGAAGTCGATCATTTCCAACCACGTGACAAGCCCGAAGGTGACAGCACCGCTGAAGATCCATAAGGGAATCCCTTGCGGATAATAATGCGCAATTTCCATGCCGACAAAGCATCCGCCCACGTATCCCCACGCCATGGCAGGGAACAGGTCGTACATGACCGTGCCGTCAAAGTATCCGTGCTGTCGGGCAAGCCCGCCCGCGATCAGATAGATCACGAATACGGCAATCATGATCACAATGGTCAGCTCTTTTGCAAGGGGTCTGTGACTTTGGTCGTTGTCTGACATGTGGGTGCTCCTTTCAAAAAAATCGTGCGGCACACAGCCGCACGATTTGGTTGTTATGATTGCGGCTGAGGCCTTATTCCCACTCGAAAGTACATCTTTAAGCTGTGGTCTTTTGGGTGCATTTTCGTGCATTTTCATAGCGGTTTTTGGGCTGTATTCCACCCATTCCACCCATTCAACCGTCAAAGTGTTGTCAAAAGTGTTGTCACGCTATGGCGGAAAAGCACGGAAAATGCGGGGGATTTTGCATTGATTAGTATATCACAAAACAACGTGTTTTGCAAGTGATTATTGCAATTTTAATAAATCAATTAAGAACATATCCCAGCACAGAATAATCTCCGTCACGGTCAATTTTCGCTGTCATAGAAACAGTAACAGGCTGATTTAGGGGGACATAATCCAAAGTTACATATTGTTCGGCAGTATCATTATTTCTCGTATCCAAAAATGAAAATCGGAGTTCGTCGCCACGACCATTGCAATCTTCTGTTTCATAAGATTTTGCAATAACAATATCAATTTCCAACTCATTGTTATTCAAAGTAAAATCAACATCGAGAATGCAATATTTGTTGGCATCTCCATCCTCTAAAGGAAGAACATCTCTGTCGTACGGCGTTACACGAATTGCATTTAAGTGCAATCCTTCGCCATCCTCACTAAACGGATGACCACATTCAATACATACATACGCATCATCGCAATTTTCGTAGTTGCAGTTGGGGCACTTAATAATATTCATAGTTGTAATCTCCTTTTCTTTATTTATTTCCTTTTGCTCGGTTATGGGTCTTGCAAAGCATTTGGCGGTTGTCTATATTTGTTGTACGCTTATTGCTCTTGCAACCGTTTCAATGGTAAGTATTCCGCTTAAGATTATACCACAAAACACTCTACTTTTCAAGTCGTTTAGCATAAGTTGTAAAAAATGTTGGGCATACATATTCTTCTTTACAATTTTATTCTTGAAATTTTCAAAAAACATATTGACAAACATCGAAGTGTGTGTTAGAATATATCTACACTTATCGAAGTGTTGGAAGGAGGAACGGCAAAATGGCATTTAAGCACAATGAGGGAATAAAGATATTCAAGGCTCTTGCCGACGATAATCGTCTTGAGATTATGGAGCTTCTGATGAGTGGCGAGAAGTGCGGTTGTGCTCTCCTTGAAGAACTTAAGATCGGACAGTCAACCCTTTCTCACCATATGCGTATACTGTGTGAAGCAGGGCTCGTCGATGCCTGCAAGGAAGGTAAATGGATGCACTACTCGCTTTCCGCAGAAGGCTCGGCACAGGTCAGAGAGTTGATCGAAAGATACACCCTATCTCCCGACAAGGCTTGCAGCTACAAGAAATGCGATAGTTGCAAGAAATAATATTGGCTTATAAGGTCAGTGCGTTACGTGCTGACCTATAAACAAAAATCTCATATCGATAGATATAGATATATAAATGTAATTGGAGGTACATTATGCAACAAGTATGGGATTTCATTCAGAACCAAATTCTCGGTATGAAATGGCTGAATGAACTGATCGGAAAGCTTCTTTC
>JAZNZB010000018.1:0-4112 GCA_045594705.1 Eubacteriales bacterium | reverse complement strand
TGAGCCAAGGAGTTGAATTACTAAGTTGTCTTCCTAAGACCGCTTGGCCTCCGACTTTCAAAAAGAACGGAAACGGTTTTCTCACATAAAAAACAAAGGGAGTTACTTTGCATGAGTAACTCTCTTTTCTTATACGTTGAGTAATTTCTCTCCGTTCTTTTTCTTGGCTATGTAGCCGCAAGAAAAATGAACCAGTAATTCGCTGCGCGAATTGAAACGGCGAGTAATGAATTTCGCCTCTGCGGGCGCGACAAGGGCGCCGCCCTTGACCTGCGACCTTTTTGAAAAAAGGTCGATCAAAAACTTTCATCCTATGAAACGTGTCCGTGTGGTGGCGGTCATCCTTTTTTCTTATGCTTTTTGATCTGCTTTCGCAGGTCGGCAAGTGCTGTATCGATTCCGCCCACTGCGTCGATCAGTCCGTATTCCACCGCCTCTTGTCCCTCGATCACCGAGCCCACGTCGGTGGCAATCATGTCCGGCCGCATCATCAGCGCGTGAATTTCGTCCTCCTTCGCCCTTGAATGGCTGCAGATAAATCGGATAATGCGCTGTTGCATCTGCGAAAAATACGTGTAGGTCTGCGGTGCGCCCACCACAAGCCCGTTGATTCTGACCGGGTGTATGGTCATGGTCGCGCTCGGCACGATAAACGACCGCTTTGCCGCCACCGCCAGCGGCACACCGATCGAATGCCCGCCGCCCAGCACCACCGATGCCGTTGGCTTTGTCATGGATGCGATCACCTCTGCGATCGCAAGCCCCGCCTCTACGTCACCGCCCATGGTGTTGAGCAAAACCAGCAGCCCGTCGATCTCGGGATCCTGCTCCAAGGAGACCAGCAGGGGAATGAGATGCTCGTATTTGGTCGCCTTCTGGCCGTCCGGCAGCATATAATGCCCCTCGATCTGTCCCACGATCGAAAGGCAATGAATGGCTTCGTGTGCCCCTTTGGCCACCACGCCGCCGCTCTCCTTTATGTTTTCGTAAAGCTCACTCTGTTTCTCCTGCAGCTCTTCCTTTTGCTTCATATCTGCCTCCGCTATCGTATCTATTGACAGTATGCCCGAAAAATATCATGATATGCATGCGTTATTATTCAAAAAATCCCTTTACAATTTTGTCTGATTGTGTTATAATGTAAGGTGATAATGGAGAAATCCGGTTTTTTGGAAAATTAAAATTTATAATACATAAGGAGATGTCATTATGGAAAACAAAATTCTGGTTGAAACCTCTGCCAGACACATCCACTTGACCAAAGAAGCCGTTGAGGTTCTGTACGGCGCAGGCGCAGAGCTGACTGTAAAGAAGATGCTCAGCCAGCCCGGTCAGTTCGCAACCGGCAACGAAAAGATCACTCTCGTTGGCCCTAAGGGCTCTCTGGCTGTCAGCGTTCTGGGTCCCACCCGTCCCGCTAACCAGGTTGAGCTGTCCTTCTCCGACGCACGCGCACTCGGCCTTGCCGGTGTTCCCGTACGTGAGAGCGGCGACGTTGCAAACACTCCCGGCGTCAAGCTGGTTGGTCCTTGCGGCGAGCTCACCATCGACAGCGGCGTGATCATCGCAAAGAGACACATTCACATGCGTCCCGAGGAAGCAGAGGCACTTGGCGTTACCAACGGCCAGATCGTCAAGGTGCGCGTCAATTCCGCTCGCTCTCTGATCTTTGACGACGTTGTTTGCCGCGTCAGCGACAAGTTTGCTCTGGCTATGCACATCGATACCGACGAGTGCAACGCTGCTTGTGCATTCGGTGAGATCTACGGCGAGATCGTAGACTAAAGGAGATTAAACAAGAGATTATGAAGATTTTGTTTCAAGGGGATAGCGTAACCGACGCGGGCCGAGACCGAAGTCAGTCCTCTGACATGGGCTTTGGGTACCCCAAGTACGCATCGGCTATGATAGAGGACGCGTTTCCCGATATTGATTTTGCATTCACCAACTTAGGCATCAGCGGCAACCGCACCGAGGACCTCGTAGCAAGAATGCAAAGTGATTTCATTGAAATACAACCCGATATAGTTTCTGTTCTCATTGGCATCAATGACGTGTGGCATCATTATGCCTTTTCCGGCATCTACACCTCCAACGAGGCGTTTGAGCACAATTACACCACGCTGCTTGAAGAGATCAAGCAAAAAACAGATGCGAAGATCATGATCATTCAGCCGTTTTTAATAGACGTGCCCGACAAGCAGGTACTCAAGGCCGAGCTTGCCGAAAAGCAGGCCATTGTCAAGGCGCTGGCAGATAAGTACGCGGATGTGTACCTGCCCATGCACGAGATCTTCCAGGCCGACGAGGCCCGGGATAAGACCGTGTATGCTGCTGACGGCGTGCATCCCACCGAGGACGGCGCATGTCTGATCGCGCAAAAGTATCTCGAAGCCATTACTCCTCTGATCGAGGAGCTGGCATAAACTCTGTAAAAATTTTGATAAGGAGATAAACAATCATGAGCATTGAAAACAACTGCGAATATGCAATGAGCCTTGAGGTTCAGCACATGTGCAAGGTTGCCAAGGGCCCCGATCACGGTCCCGCTCCCATTCCCGAAGAGGGCAAGTGGGTACAGGCAAAGCAGATCACCGACATTTCCGCATATACCCACGGTGTGGGCTGGTGCGCACCCCAGCAGGGCGCATGCAAGCTTTCCCTGAACGTCAAGAACGGTATCATCGAGGAAGCACTGGTTGAGACCATTGGCTGCTCCGGTATGACCCACTCCGCAGCAATGGCTGCAGAGATCCTGCCCGGCAAGACTCTTCTTGAGGCTCTGAACACCGACCTTGTTTGCGACGCAATCAACACCGCTATGAGAGAGCTGTTCCTGCAGATCGTTTACGGTCGCAGCCAGTCCGCATTCTCCGAGGGCGGCCTTGTCATCGGCGCAGGCATGGAGGACCTTGGTAAGGGCGAGAGAAGCATGGTTGGTACCATGTACGGCACCAAGGCAAAGGGCGTTCGTTACCTGGAAATGACCGAGGGCTACTGCACCAGAATGGCTCTTGACGAGAACGATCAGGTAATCGGCTACGAATTCGTATGTCTGGGCAAGATGACCGACTTCATCAAGAAGGGCATGGAGCCCAATGAAGCATATGCCAAGGCAATGGGTACTTACGGCAGATTTGCTGATGCTGTGAAGTACATTGACCCCCGCAAGGAATAATTGAAGGAGGAAGAACGTAATGGCACATTTTGAAGGTTATGAAAGACGTGAAGCCAAGATTCTTGGCGTACTGAATCAGTATGGAATTTCCTCCATCGACGAATGCAAGGAAATCTGCGATGCAAAGGGCATCAACCCCTACAAGATCGTAGAAGAGACCCAGCCCATCGCATTTGAGAATGCAAAGTGGGCATACACCGTTGGCGCAGCAATCGCAATCAAGATGGGCTGCACCAAGGCTGCTGACGCTGCTGCCGCTATCGGTATCGGCCTGCAGGCCTTCTGCATCCCCGGCTCTGTTGCTGAGAACCGTAAGGTTGGTCTGGGTCACGGCAATCTGGGCAAGATGCTGCTCTCCGAGGAGACCGAGTGCTTCTGCTTCCTGGCAGGTCACGAGTCCTTCGCAGCTGCTGAAGGCGCAATCAAGATCGCTCTGAATGCAAACAAGGTAAGAACCAAGCCTCTGCGCGTTATCCTGAACGGCCTTGGCAAGGACGCTGCTATGATCATTTCCAGAATCAACGGCTTTACCTACGTTCAGACCCAGTTCGATCCTTACACCGAGGAAGTTGCGGTTGTTAAGGAAACCGCATACTCCACCGGTGACAGAGCAAAGGTGAAGTGCTACGGCTCTGACAGCGTTCCGGAAGGCGTTGCAATCATGAGACTGGAGAACGTTGGCGTTTCCATCACCGGTAACTCCACCAACCCCACCAGATTCCAGCATCCCGTTGCCGGCACCTATAAGAAGTGGTGCAACGAAAACGGCAAGAAGTACTTCTCTGTTGCATCGGGCGGCGGTACAGGCCGTACACTTCACCCCGATAACATGGCAGCAGGCCCCGCTTCTTACGGTATGACCGATACTCTCGGAAGAATGCACGGCGACGCACAGTTCGCAGGATCTTAAGTCGGAGGCCAAGCGGTCTTAGGA
>JAZNZB010000017.1:0-5349 GCA_045594705.1 Eubacteriales bacterium | reverse complement strand
TCATCCTGTGGGGGTGATCTGTTGGGGTGGATCGATCAAAAACTTTCGTGAGAATGCGGGGGTCCGTAGGGTAAAAAAGGACAGAGAACGCTTCTCTGCCCTTTTTATGTCATTACACGGTATGGATGCCGCTTGCCTTATCGGCGTTTGCGTCCACGCCGTACTTCCGGTTCTTTCTGTACTCGAAGAACTTGAGTGCGATCTGCTCGAACAGCGCATAGGACAATACGTCCTCGTCCTGCTCAACCAGTCCCGCAGGAATGCGCGCGCGAATTGCCTCCAGCTCGGGAGCAAGGTCGTCCGCGGGTCTGTAATCAATGCGCTTTGCGTCACCCACAATGCTCTTTGCAAATGCGGGGTCGATCTCCATGGGAGTCTTGCCGTACTTGCCAAGCACGATGTCCTTGAATTCCTTGGTGACCGTCTTGTAACGCTGACCCATGATCACGTTATATACTGCCTGCGTACCCACGATCTGAGACGAGGGCGTGACCAGAGGAGGATAACCGACGTCTGCTCTGACGCGCGGCACTTCCTCAAGTACCTCGGTCAGCTGATGCGATCTGCCCGCATCCGCCAGCTGCTTCATCAAGTTGGACAGCATACCGCCGGGCACTTGGTACAAAAGCGCGTTGACGTCAACCGCCAGTGCCTTGGGATTGAGCTGACCCGATGCCAGGTACTTCTCACGCAGAGGTGCGAAGTGCTTGGAGATCTTGTTCAGCTCTGCCAGGTCAAGGCCTGTATCGTAGGGTGTTCCCTGCACGGCTGCCACGAATGCCTCTGTGGGCGGCTGCGAGGTGCCCATTGCCATAGGAGAAATTGCGGTATCCACCACGTCCACGCCTGCTTCCGCTGCCTTGAGCAAGGTCATGGAAGCAAGACCTGCGGTATAGTGAGTGTGCAGCTGCACGGGCAAACTGGTGCTTGCCTTGAGCGTTTTGACAAGCTCGTAAGCATCATAGGGTCTGAGAAGACCTGCCATATCCTTGATGCAGATCGAATCCGCACCCATCTCCTCCAGCTGCTTTGCATACTTGGCATAATACTCCATGGTATACACAGGGCCGGTGGTATAGCTGAACGCTGCCTGCACGTGGCCGCCCTCGCGCTTGGTTGCGTCAATCGCGGTCTTTAAGTTACGGGGATCGTTGAGTGCGTCGAAAATACGGATGATATCGATACCGTTTGCAATGCACTTCTGCACGAAATATGCAACCACGTCGTCCGAATAGTGGCGATAGCCCAGAATATTCTGTCCGCGGAACAGCATCTGCAGCTTGGTGTTCTTGACGTGTGCGCGAATGGTGCGCAGTCTTTCCCAAGGGTCTTCGTTGAGGTAACGCATGCAAGAGTCAAAGGTTGCGCCACCCCATGCTTCCAAGGAGTGGTAGCCCACTTTATCCATCTGCTCCAGAATGGGAAGCATTTCCTCTGTGGTCATTCTGGTCGCAATGAGTGACTGGTGAGAGTCACGCAATACTGTTTCTGTAATTTTGAGTTGTGCCATAAGTTTTAATTCCCTTTCTGATTAACCGAACATGGACAGGAATACGCCTGCCGCGACTGCAGAGCCGATAACGCCTGCAACGTTGGGTCCCATGGCGTGCATGAGAAGGAAGTTGGAGGGATCAGCCTTCTGACCCTCAATCTGAGCGACGCGCGCTGCCATAGGCACGGCAGATACGCCCGCAGAGCCGATCAGCGGGTTGATCTTACCGCCCGTGATCCAGTTCATGATTTTTGCGGTGATCAGACCGCCGCAGGTGGAAATGCAGAATGCTACAAGACCGCAGAAGATGATCAGCAGCGTTTCAAAGCGCAGGAAGTTCGCAGCACTTGCTGTAGCACCAACGCTGATGCCGAGGAATACCGTAACGATATTCATCAGCTCGTTCTGCACCGTCTTGGAAAGACGCTCGGTCACGCCGCACACGTTGAGCAGATTACCGAACATCAAGCAACCGATCAGCGTCAGCGCATCGGGTACGATCAATCCGACCACGACCGTAACCACGACCGGGAACAGGATCTTTTCCAGCTGCGAAACCTTTCGCAGGTTGGTCATTTTGATCTTGCGCTCCTTTTCGGTGGTCAAAAGACGCATAAAGGGCGGCTGGATCATGGGGATAAGCGCCATGTAGCTGTACGCTGCGATCGCAATCGCGCCAAGCAGCGAGGGGGCAAGCGTTTTGGTTACCGTGATCGCCGTCGGGCCGTCCGCACCGCCGATGATACCGATGGATGCGGCTGCCTCCAGGCCGAACATGCCCGAAAGCAATGCGGCTGCAAAGGCGACAAACACGCCAAGCTGTGCGCCCGCACCGATGAGTAGGCTCTTGGGATTTGCGATCAAAGGGGTAAAATCGGTCATCGCGCCGATGCCGATAAAGATCAGACAAGGGTAAATACCCAGCTTTACGCCAAGATACAGAAGGTCAAGCAATCCGCCATGGTGTAAAATGTGCATGTAATCGATCGAATCCGCAATAAAGAAATCGAGATGGAACATGCCCGCACCCGGCAGGTTGGTCAGCAGCATACCGATTGCGATCGGCAAAAGCAGCAGGGGCTCGAACTTCTGACCGATGGCCAGATAGATCAGAACAAAGGAGACCAGCAGCATGACCAGCGTTTGCCAGCAGCTCCAGTCAAACGCCCATGCACTTCCCGCGACCGTAAAGAGTCCGCCGGACTCGACCGCGTCAAAGAACAGCTGCCAGATACCCGTGCCTGTCAGAAATTCCAACAAACTGTCAAGCATAATATCGTTCCTTTCGGGTTTAGTTCATGGTGATCAGTACCTGATCAGCAGTCACGGATGCGCCCTGCGCAACCTCAACGGACGCAATGGTGCCGTCCTGGCCTGCAAAGATCTCGTTTTCCATCTTCATAGCCTCAAGCACTGCAACGACGGTGTCCTTACCTACCTTGTCGCCAACCTTGACGTTGACCTTGAGAACGTTACCGGGCATGGGAGACTTGATCTGTACGCTTCCCTGCGCGCCGCTCGCCTTGGGTGCGGGAGCTGCCTTGGGAGCAGGTGCTGCCTTGGGGGCTGCGGGTGCCTGTGCGGGAGCTGCGCCCTCGCTGACCTCTTCTACAACGACGTCATATGCCGTTCCGTTTACTGTTACTGTAAATCTTTTCATGATATTCTACCAAACCCTTTCTCAGTTTTCTTTGTTCCAAGCGCCGCCCTTACGCGTAAAGGACACGACGCGAAATCCGCTTTCAAATTGACCTTGGTACTCTTCGCTTGCCAAGGTTGCCGCAATGGCTGCTGTGATGGCAGCTACGATCTCGCCCTCGTCCTCGTCTACGACGGGAGCTGCCTCCATGGGCTGCTCTGCGGGAGCTGCGACCTCGGCAACGGCGGATGCCAGTGCCTGTTTTTTGGCTGCTCTCTTTTCGGGGATATCGTGCAGCACCACCTTGAAGATGGCAACCACGCCCCACAGCAGTGCCAGCACTGCAAAAATCATCAGCATGCCCTGCAGCGTCACCGTGATTGCATACTCGATTCTCTGTGCGGAGAAGAAGCCGCCGAGCTCCTCGTTCGTAGGATTCTTGCTTACCTGTACCGTGACCTCGGGCTCTGTGGCTTGCTCGGTGGCTGCAATGCCAAGCGTCAGCAAGCTGCCGACAAAGAGCACGCACAGCATAAGCAGCAAGGCTCTTTTCAAAAATGTACGATCCATATTGTCCTCCTCTATTTACAGAGGCAGATTGGCATGTCTGCGCAGGGGTGCGCCGTCAGCCTTGGAATCCAGCATGTAAAGTGCTGCGCAAAGTCTTGCGCGCAGCTCCTCTGCGGGCACGACATCGTCAATATCGCCCTTCTCGGCCGCGGCAACGGCACTTGCCTTGCATGCAAGATACTCAGCCTCTACCTCGGCTCTGGACTTATTCGCAGTGATCTCATCGTTATACAGGAATGCGACTGCTGCAGCGGGCGTCATGGGGCTGATCTTGGCGTCGGTCAGCGCAAGGGCCAGATCTGCGCCCTGTGCACGGCTGCCCAGCAGCACGAAGGGTGCACCGAATGCGTTGCCGGTCACGACCGTGACCTTTGCGCAAGCAGCGGATGCATACGCGCCCGAAAGCAGGCCGTACGCCTTGACGCCGCAGGATGCGCATTTGGGATCAATGCCGTCGCTGTCTACCAGCGTGACAACAGGAATATGGAAGCAATCGCAGAAATTGACCAGCTTGGCTGCTCGGCGTGCGCCCTTTTCGGTCAGCTTGCCGCCGTTCTGTGCGCGGTCGGTGGCAACGATGCCGCAAACCACACCGCCAATGCTTGCAAGATAGGTCAGCATGCCGTCCTTGTGTGCACCACCCAGCAGCAGCGTGCTGTCAGCGTCGCAGACGTCAGACACCAATGCTGCGGTATCTGCTACGTTTACCGCAACCGCACGCTCGGGCGTGTCGGTACAAGGGGTGCAAGCCACGTCACGGTTATTGGCAGGCAGCATGCAAATCAGCTTTCTTGCAGCTGCAAATGCCTCTGCCTCGTCAGTGCATGCAATATCTGCGATGTCTGCGCCCTTTGCGTCGGACGAGAGATATACGTTTGCGGTATCTGCCGCGATCTTGAGATCAAACATGCCTGCAGCGACTGCGCCAAGACCCGTGCAATTGCCCACGATCACACTGATCTGGGGAATGATGCCGGATGCCGCAGAGATCTCTGCCAGCAGCTCGCCGTAAGCAGACAATACACCGGAGCCCTCGGGCACCAGTGCGCCTGCGCTGTCAAATACACCAATGACGGGTGCGCCTGCAGCCTTGGCCATTTTGTAGAGCGCGGAGATCTTTTTTGCGCCCGTTGCGTCAAATGCGCCCTTCATGCGGTCACCGTCCTGCACGAAAGCAAAAGCAAGCTTTCCGTCCACAGAGCCGTAGCCGCAGATCACGCCTTCAAATTCCTCGGCACAGCCTGCGCGCTTGATATAAGCACCCGTTTCCACAAAGGTGCCCGCATCAAACAAAAGCGCGATCTTTGCATTGCCTTTGGTTTGCGTTCTTTCCATTCGGAAGTCCTCCATGTTGCCAGAATTGCGGCGAAAAACGCCTTGATTTTTCACAAGAACCAATTCTCCGCCAGTTTAATACTATTGTAGCACAATCCCCCACCTTTGTCAAGAAATAACTTGAATCAAAGTATAGAAAAAGTCACCTCAAACCGAGGTGACTTTGTGTATTTTTCTTAGCCGAACGGGAGTCGAACCAAGTTGGTTTTGACGTGCAGATTTGTCCGATCCCTTCATCTTTTCCCTTGGACATATTGCCTATATGCCCTGCGGGAAAAGCTTTTGGGATCGAAAAAATCTGCTGCGTCAAAAC
>JAZNZB010000016.1:0-29855 GCA_045594705.1 Eubacteriales bacterium | reverse complement strand
GCCGATAAATTCGCCAAACGCATACGCCAGCGAGGTCTTACCCGTACCCGACATACCCTGCATGACCAGAATATGGCTGACTCCCAGGTTGGAGATAAAGCGGCGAATATCCGAGATGTCGTAATACAGCCCCAGATTCCCCGCTGCATACGCCTGAAAGCTCTCGCAAAAGCTTGCCAGCGTCACTTCCTTGTTATATGCGGGGGCTGCGTACTTCTTCATGTAGCGGTCCGTCCTGCTCAGCATGAAAAATCTACTCTCTCCCTCCGCTCTCTCGGGTGTGCCGGGGGAAGATGGCTGCTTTGTGCCCGTCCCGTGCCCCTTTTCCTTGGACGGTGCTATCACCTGCACGCGTGCCGCATCGGAGCGCAAGACCGCGATCACCAGACCGATGATCAGCCCAAGAACGATCAGGGCATACAGCCCGATGGCCGTTCTGGAGGACAAAAGCTCCCACAAAAATTGTAAAAGCAGTTTCAACATGTTAATCTCCATGCCGCCTTCGGCGGCTCAAATCGTGATGGAAACTTCACCGCAAATCTTTGCTCCCCAAAATGGGATGAAAGCCTTTTGGGGGTGAAGTTTATGTGTGAATGGTTGAGTGTAAAGGAATATAACGTGATCCCTCACGCTAAAAGCTCCTTTTCGCAAACGTTAAATCAGCCCCATAGAGGCCAATGCCTCCACGGTCACGGGCACGCGATCCTTTCCGACTGCGCGCTCAAGAATGGCAGACAGCGATTCACTGTCATCCTTTTGCGTATACTTACGCAAAAGCGATGAATATGCGGGCACAATCACGGCTGCAAGGCCGTTATCCAATGC
Organism: Eubacteriales bacterium; assembly: GCA_045594705.1. Taxonomy (GTDB): domain Bacteria; phylum Bacillota; class Clostridia; order Oscillospirales; family CAG-272; genus SVQP01. The sequence goes on along the minus strand of JAZNZB010000016.1, from coordinate 29,030 downwards.
GTCGTACATTTTGCCGCCGCTGGCCAGATAGACCGAGGTATATCGCTCAAAGGCACGCAGCGTGCGGTTGGAAAAGCGAGTGCCGTCCACGCGCGCGATCTGCTCCTCAAGCAGATCGACCACCTTCCAAAGCTCATCCGAAAGGCTATACTCCTGCTCTGCAGCTGCCACGGCATTTTCCCATGCAACAACGGAAGGAAGTGCGGCTCTTTCCTGCTCGGGATCCTCGGGCGGGAACAGATTTTGCGAGTTGCGCAAATAGAGCACAGTGCAATACTGCGAGATCGCGCTATCGATCTCAGCACCACGGCTCCTCTCGGACAGGATGCTGAATATCCACAGGTTGCCCGGGAGCGTCATACATCCACCGGCAATGCCCTCGGGAACTACCGCCCCATGGTCGATTGAGCCGGGTCGTCCAAGGAAAAGCTCCAGCGGCTGATCGGGACTCTTGAAATAATGACAAAGAGGAGAAAAGGTTTCGGCCAGATCAAACGCTTCAATGCCTCTGACACCTGCAGGGAATAAATTCTGCGGTGCAAAGCGAGCCGCGTACAAAGACTTTGTAAATTCACTGTGCATATATTGATCGGTCAGAAAATCACGCTGCAGAAGCAGACGCGACAATCCTTTGAGCGCAGAGCCCTTCTCACTGCCAAAATCAACTCCCATGTCATCCCCCGCACCGTCACACACGTAAAGCTCGGATTTTGCCCCCAAGGAGAAGGCCAGGCTGTCAAACGCGCCTGCGCTATCTATCGCGCCCGCGTTACAAACGATCAGTCTTGAGCAGGACATGGCGCCAAGCAGGCGGCGAATGCTGTCATCGTCATATTCCCAAAGATAAGGACGCAACGCATCAAACATTTCCTTGCACTTTATTTGTGCCAAGGGCTCGGGCATGGTATACTCGGCATGGCGTCTTGCCACCTCTGACAGTACGTCATAGGACACCGTAAAGTCTCCCGTGCATGCGGCGACTGTCTGCATCGGCTGCTGCGCTTCGGCCTGCTTGGACGAGGACGCCGCCTTAGCCTTTTCCTGCTTGGTCTGCGTGACCTTGACAGCATCGTTCTTATGCTTGGACCACTTGATCATATACACGATCATCACCACACTCAGCACACACGCAAGCACCAAAAGCCCCGCCGCGCCCAGGACCTCAAGGCCGCGCACGGCATAGGTCACAAGCTGGGAAGTATAGACAAGGTTTCCGAAAATCTCTGTGGTATACCCCAAAAACGAGGAAACAACATTTCCAAGGATCTCGCCGAGAAACTCGCCAACCCCCAAAAACAGAAGATCCACGCACAAAAGCAGATCGATCAGATCCAGCAAGCCGATCGGAATCAGCAAAAGCGGCGCATGCTTCCACCGAAAACGCTTGAACTTCAACCTTCTCTCTGCCTTTTTCTGCTTCTTTTGCTGTGCCGCCTCCAGCTTTGCAAGCTCGACGGGATCGGCAATGAGCAGCTCGTGGCAAAAGGTACAGAACTTCTGTGTATCCTTATTACTTGTACCGCATTTTCTGCAAATAGTCATATTTTTCAATTCCTTTCGGAAAATTTCTTCAATAAATATTTATAGATGGGTATATTATATCACCCGGCTCTCTTTAAGTCAATAAAGCAAGCCCCTTCCAAGGGATTTTTGGCGAGGTGGACAAATTCGACTTGCAGGTTTTGTGAATTATGCAAGGGATTTTTCGCGGCGTCTTGACGCCCACGCAAATCTTTGCTATAATGATAGCACAGACTTGTGAATCGAGGAGACTCTGATGTCAAATAAAACTACTTCTACCGTGCGTCGTGTCATAGCCATAACACTTACGGTGCTGACCTTGCTCTGCGCTGTTGCGTTGGTGACGTCCTGCGTGCACATCTACCGCAGCGGCAACCGCCCCTTCACACTGGAAAGCATTGGGTCGGCCTGGTCGGCTATTGCAATATTTGTCTGGCTATTTGTACTTTGTGCGATCGCTGCAGGCATATTTCACATATGCTTTCCTCCGCAAGCCGTCAAGCAAAAGGGACTGGTGTCACCCGAGATCCGGCTTTCAAAGATCAAAACCCGTCTTGCACGCAAGCAATATTCCGATGCGCTGCTCCTGCCCTTTGTCAAGCACGGAATCTATCTGAGATCCATGCGTATCACAGCAGTGGCGATCTGCCTGCTCAGCTCCATTTATCCTTTGATTTATTTGCACAATACCGATCACTTCACATCACTGGACGCGCAGCTCAACGCGCAGGTGCTGGACGCCGTGATCCCCTCACTCTGCTACGCGCTTGCCGCGCTCGGCTACTGCTGCGCGGTCCGCATTCTTTCGGACGTCAGCTGTGAGCGCGCCATTCTGTACGCCAAGTCCATCATGCTCCTGCCTGCTCCCGCAGCGCAAAAGAAGCCCGAGGGAAAGCAGGAAAAATCTCTGCCTCGTTATGCAATTCTTGTCGCAAGAATTGCGCTCCTGGCCGTTGCCGTGCTCATGATCGTGCTCGGCATTTTCAACGGTGGCATGAACGACGTTTTACAAAAAGCGATCAAAATCTGCACTGAATGCATAGGACTGGGGTGAATTGCGTGAAGCTTTACTCTACCGCTTCGTTCTGTATGCTGTTCACGCACAAGTCTCACCTAAAAATGGGTCCCGGCCCATTTTTGGAGCAAAGCTCCACGGTGAAGTTTCAAAACTATTTGTGCCGTCACGGACGGCATAGGGGGTAGTATGAAAATAATCGATTTTTTCAAAAGGGTTGCAAGCAAGCTCTCCTCGCTCAAGCCCTCCAAGCGCAAGCTGATTCAGCTTTACGCCGCCCTTTTGACCAACGCCAACATAAAGGGCTTTGTCACGGGTCAGATCTACAAGGGTCCGCTCAAAAACGTGTGCTCTCCCGGACTTAATTGCTATTCCTGCCCCGGTGCTTCCGGTGCATGTCCCTTGGGAGCTTTGCAAAACGCGCTGGCGTCCTCGGGCGCGCGCGTGCCTTATTACGTATTCGGCATCATTGTCCTGTACGGCGTTCTGTTTGGCCGTTGGATCTGCGGCTTTTTGTGTCCGTTTGGGCTGATCCAAGAATTACTCCATAAAATAAAGACGCCAAAAATCAAAAAAAGTTCCGTTACGCGTGTACTTTCCTATCTCAAATATGTAATTTTGGCACTTTTCACAATCATCCTGCCCTTGATTTATGCACTTCGCGACTTTCCCCTGCCCGCATTTTGCAAGTACATCTGCCCCGCAGGTACGCTGGAGGGCGCGATCGGATTGCTTTCCAACAGTGCAAACACCTCGCTTTTGCCCATGCTCGGTCCGCTCTTTACCTGGAAATTTGCGGTGCTTGTGGCAATCGTGGTGGGCAGCATCTTCCTCTACCGCTTTTTCTGCCGTTTTCTCTGCCCGCTGGGCGCGCTTTACGGACTGTTCAACAAGATCTCTCTGATCGGCATCAAGCTGGACAAGCCCAAGTGCACTGACTGCGGCATGTGTCAGGCCAAGTGCCAAATGGACATCCGCCACGTAGGAGACACCGAGTGCATCAGCTGCGGCGAATGCATCTCCGCCTGCCCGACGGGAGCGATCCGTTGGAAGGGCTCAAAATTCGTGCTGCCTCCCAATGAGATCGGCGACAAGCCGGCTTCCATGGAGGTTGAGAAAAAGTATGCAAAGCGCCGTCGCGTACTGCGCATCGTAGCAGCCGTGACTATGACGAGCGTATTGCTTGGTGCTCTGATCTATTTCAATTTCATTGACAAGGAGGACACTGTTCTGCCTCCGAGCAGCGAGCAGGAGACCGACACGCAATCCCCCGAGGATACGGGAGAGCCTTTGCCGCCGCGCGGCAACACGGTGGGAACGCTTTGCTACAGCACAGATCTGCAGATCATTGACAGCACCGGCTTGACGGGCGAGGCTTTCTCTCTTGACCAAAACCGCGGCAAGGTGACCGTGATCAATTTCTGGGGCACTTGGTGCGGTCCTTGCATTGCCGAGCTCCCACACTTTGACGACGTGGCCAAGCAATACGCGGATCAAGTGACCGTGCTGGCGGTACACACCGTCTACGGCAACGACAAGGCTGCTGCGTACATCGCCGAGAATTACGCCGACTCCGCCATGATCTTTGCACAGGATCTGGCCGACGAGGGCTACTACAAAATGCTGGGCGGCCTTTCCACCTATCCCATGACCGTGATCGTGAACGCCGAGGGAGTGGTCACCGCGGTCGTGATGAACCCCATGACCCACGAGGAGCTCGTGGCCGCCGTGGAGGACGCGATCGGAGATTAAAACGTAATGATTTCCGTAGGGCGGGGCTTGCTCCCGCCCTGTTTTTTCGTTGGCAGAAAGCACCTTCACACCCTTCCTCGCCTGCAGACGCATAAAAAATACCCCCTTTGGTACCGTTTGATACCAAAGGGGGTTCGTGTAACTTTTGTTTTTTATTCTTTCTTATCCAGCACGATCTGCGTTTGCTCGTCCTCGTACTGACGGGTGTAGAGGCGATAATAATACCCCTTTGCCGCCATCAGCTCGGCGTGGCTGCCGCGCTCGATGATCTTTCCATCCTTGACGGCCAAGATGATATCGGCCTGGCGGATGGTGGAGAGTCTGTGCGCGATGACAAAGCAGGTGCGTCCTTGGCTGACTCTCTCGGTGGCCCTTTGGATCAACTGCTCTGTATGGCTATCCACCGACGAGGTAGCCTCGTCCAGCACCAAGATCGAGGGATTGGCCAGCATGACGCGCGCAAACGACATCAGCTGCTTTTCGCCCGTGGAAAGAAGGTCACCGCCCTCGCCCACGTCGCTCTCCAGGCCCTTGCCCATGCGCTCCACGATTCTCCAGGCGTCGATCTCGCGCAAGGCTGCCTCCATCTCCGCCTCGGTGGCGTTCGGATTGCCGTAGCGCAAATTTTCGGCAATCGAGCCCGAGAACAAGTGCGGCGTTTGCAGCACGTAGCCAAGCGAGGAATGCAGCCAAAGCTGGCTTCTCTCTCTTGCATCTCTGCCGTCGATCAGCACGCGCCCCTTGGTTGGGTCGTAGAAGCGGCAAACCAGGTTGACCAGCGTGGATTTGCCCGCGCCCGTCTCGCCCACAATGGCCACGTTTGTTCCTTTCGGTACGTGCAGATCAAAGTTTTCCAGCACCCATTCGTTACCGTCCGGGTACATAAACGACACGTCCTCAAAGGTGATGTCACCCTGCAGGGGCTCCCAGTTCTCTCTCTTAGGATGGAAGGTATCACCATACTTTTCCACAACCTCGGCGCTGTCCGGCACGTCGGATTCGGTTTCCAGAATTTTGGAAACGCGCTCCATATTGACGCGCACAAAGATCATGTCCGCCATGGCATTGACCACCCATTGTACCTGCTCCATGACGTTCATGGCGTAGGTCATAAAGACAGAAAGCTTTGCGATAAACTCCAGATTCTCCTGCGCGATCAATCCGCCGCGCCACAGCACCAGCGCCAGTGCCATGGAGGTGGAAAACGAGATCAGACAGATAAAGCTTGCGCGCACGCGTGCGGTCAGCACGGCGGTCTTGTTCATCTTACCGGTCAGCGCAAAAAATCCCTTGCGCATCTTTTGCTCTGCACCCAGCACGCGCACGGTGCGCGAGCCGGTGATGCTTTCATTGAACTTGCCCGAGATCTGCGAATTGAGCTCTCTGACCTCGCCATTGAGCGTGCGCAATTTGCGCTCAAACAGCGCGGCACTCAGCGCAATGACCGGCACGATGACCATGACACACAAGGCCAGCTTCCAGTCCTTGATAAACATGATGACGGCCGCACCGATCAGGTACGACAAATTCCACACGCCGCTCATGAAATCCCAAGCGACCACGCCGCCGATACGGCTGGTGTCGCTCATGATACGCGAGTGCAAGTATCCTACACTGTTCTGGTTAAAGAACGAGAAGGACAGCGTTTGCAGATGCTTGAAGCACGCGCCGCGCATATCCTTGGCGATCAGCACCTCGATCCTGCCCGTCTGGTAGGACGAAATAAAATCGGCCACGATACGCGAGAGCAAAAACAGCGCGTAAAGCAGGCAAAACAGCCCAAGCCCCGACACCGTGCCGGGCACGATGAAGTTGGCAATGGCGTATTCCTGGAACAGAGGCAGGCAGATGTCCACCACACCGCTGTAAATGCCCAGCACCAAAATAACACCGAACACGCCCAGATAGGGCTTGAAAAATGCGATCACCTTGGGGTACGGCAATCCCTTGCGCTTTACTTGCTCTTTTTTCATGCCGTCACCTCCCCCTCGGATTGCACTTCATCTCTTCCCTGCATTGCGCAAACGCGGCTGTAAATGCCGCCCGCGGCAACAAGCTCTGCGTGCGTGCCCATCTCGGCCACACGTCCCTCGTCCAGCACCACAATTTTATCCGCATGTGAGAGTGTGGTGATGCGGTGCGAGATAAGAATGACCGTGCAGTTTTCAAACTCGCGGCGCAGCGCGCGGCGAATGGTAGCATCGGTCTCGCTGTCTACAGCGGAAAGAGAATCGTCAAAAATCATGATATCCGGCTTGGTTGCCAGCATTCTGGCAATCGAGCACCTTTGCTTCTGACCGCCCGACAGCGTCACGCCGCGCTCGCCCACAAAAGTCTCGTACCCTTCCTTGAACTCGGAAACCGCACCGTCAAAGCAGGCAACGCCTGCGGCATGCCTGACCTCGTCCATATCCACGCCGTCCGTGCCCATGCAAATATTCTCGGCAATGGTGCCCGAAAACAGATACGTATCCTGCAGCACGTAGCCCACGTGGCGGTGCAGCTCTGCGCGGTCGATCTGTCCGATCGGCACGCCGCCGATGGTGATCGAGCCGTCCTCCAACTCGTAAAGTCGGTCCAAAAGTCCCATCAACGTGCTCTTGCCCGAGCCCGTGCCGCCCATGATGCCGATCACGCTGCCGCCCTTTACAGAGAAGGTAACGTCCTCCAAGATCTGCGCGCCTTCAGGCTCATAGCGGAAGTTGACGTGATCAAACACAATATCGCCCTTGAAATCGGGCTCTTTGACCTCTTTTGTCTGCATTTCGGGCAAGGTATTGAGAATATCATTGATTCTGCCCAGTGCCACGCCTGCCTTACTCATCTCGGATACGATTCGGCCAAGAGAGCGCACAGGCCACAGCATCATGGCATTATAAGACACGAACGCAAGCAGGTCGCCAAGCTCCATTCCGTGCGCGACGCACATATACGTGCCCACGCCAAGCACCGCCAGCACCTGCATACCCGAGAAAAAGTCACCCACGATCCAGAACCAGGTAAACAGCCAGGTCAGGCGCACGTTGCGGTCACCGTATTCCTTATTTTTTCTGTCAAATTTTTCGATCTCGCTTCTCTCGCGGCCAAAGGCGCGCACTACGCGCACGCCGGTCAGATTTTCCTGCGTGATTGAGGAAAGCTCTGCTTCGCAGATATCGCAAGCCTCAAAATGCTTGCTGATCTGTGCGCGGAACACCAGCGAATAGGTCAGCACGATGGGCACGAAGGCCAAAGGGACCAGTGCCAGCAGCGGATTCATGACAAACATGACGGTCAGCGACACAGCCAGCAGAATGATGACGCGGAACAAGGGCACCAACTGCTCCGCCACGAAATTCTTGACCATTTCCACGTCCGAGGTGGAGCGTTGGATCAAGTCTCCCGTCTTATTCTGCGAATAAAAGCTCTGCGGCAGACGACCGATGTGCGAAAACAGGTCGTCGCGAATGGTTTTGACCATACTCTCGCCGCCCTTATTGTTAAAGTACATGTTGCCAAAGCGGCACAGCACCGAGGCAGCACCCGTCACGATGACGGCAATGGCCACCAGCCATAATTTATCCTGCAGGAACGCAATCAGCGCGGGAATATCCACGTGCTCGACAAGCGGCGCAGCCCACTCGGGCAGCTCCAAGGCCTTGCCCGAGAGCAAATTGTCCACGGTGAAGTTGACGATCTGCGGCGCGACCATTTCAAGCGCAGTCATGGCAACGGCACACAGAATGCCCAACGCAAACCAAAGACGGCTCTTTCTCAAGAAACGCCAAAGCCGTGCGGCCTTACCGTACACCTTGTGTTGTGTTTCCATATGATCACATCCTTTCATTATGAATGAGGATTTAGTTGAGTTGAAAAATTCGAAAAAATATCACGCTCACAAACCGCTCGGATTCGCATTCTCCCCCCTGCGCTTAGGACAGGCCAGCGCGTACCTTCCCCCCTCCCGGAGGGGGGCTATGAAAGTAGCTAACTCTGCGCCAACCCCAAACGCATTTCCATAGCAGCACGAAACAGTTCAAACCGCGCCGCATGCTAAGCCTTTCATTCATCTCGGAATGCAGGGGCGATGACTGATATATCCCCCCTCCGGGAGGGGGGATATATTGCGCTGGCCTGTCCCAAGCGCAGGGGGGAGAATGCGAATCCAAAGGGGTTCTGCGAGTTATATCCTCACAGTATTTGCATAAGGACAAATATCCCCAAGCGGGCACCGGTCGCATTTGGGTGCTCTTGCCGTGCAATAATCGCGGCCGAACTGTACGGCGCGATGGCAAAAGTCGCTTTGCTCCTCGGGCTCGACGTACAAATCCAAGATCTTTTCCACCTTGTGCGGGTCCTTCATTTCCACAGGGTACGCGCCAAGTCTGCCGCCAATACAGATCAGGTGCGTGTCGGCCACAATGCCCGGAATGCCGTAAATATCTCCAAGCAAGAGATTGGCGATCTTGCGCCCCACACCCGGAAATGTCAGCAGCACCTCGCGGTCGGCAGGCACTTTGCCGCCATAATTTTCTACGATCAGTGCACAAGAATCCTTGATGTTTTGCGCCTTTGCACGGTAAAAGCCGCAGGAATGCACCAGTCTCTCCAAGTCTTCAATAGGAGCTTCGGCTACCGCCTTGGCAGTCGGGTACGCGGCAAACAGATCACGGCACACGATATTGACCCTGGCATCGGTGCATTGTGCCGACAGCCTGCCCATAATCAAAAGTCGCCAGCCGTCGTCCGCGGGATCGGGCGCGTCGGTCCTCCACTCCAGCGCGCACTCCGCGCCGGGGTAGATTTCGGCAAGTCTTCTCGAAACCTCGTCAAACCTTTGCTTGGTCTGTTTATATTGCTTTGTTCTCTTCAAATTTTTCATACATTTCTTTCAATAAAGCGCGGGAAAACCGACCTCTTCTAACAAAGGTCGATTTTCCCCACTCTTTTTATGTAATTGTCTTAGGATCAATCCTCAATCGGATACTTTTCCTTGTATTCCTGGAATCTGCGGTCAAACTCGGGACTGCCGTGCTTGACGTCGTACAGATATTTGTGCATATCAAGTGCCTTATCCTGCGAAAGCTCCAGCATGCAGCCCGCGATATTGGAGCAGTGGTCTGCGACTCTCTCGCAGTTGGTCAAAAGGTCGGACAGGATAAAGCCAAGCTCCATGGTACACTCGTTGTTCTGCAAACGCACAATGTGGTGCAGCTTGATGGCATCTCGCAGATTGTCAATGACCTCCTCCAAGGGTTCAACCGATACAGCCATATCCATATCGTCGTTGACAAAGCCCTCGCGTGCGTTCCACAATACCTCACGCACAGCGGCAACCATGGTGTTGATCTCCTTTTGCGCTGCGGGAGAGAATTGGATCTGCTTATCCTTCATTTCCTCGGCAGACTCCACGATATTGACCGCGTGGTCCGAAATACGCTCAAAGTCACCGATCAGGTGGAGCAGCTTGGTAATCTCGCGCGAGCCCTCACCCGAGCTGTTCTTTGCAGCCAGCTTGACCAGATACGAGCCGATCTTGTCCTCCATCTTATCCACGTCGTCCTCATATTGACGTACAAGATCTGCCGATTTGGAATCATAATTGCTAAGCAGCATCAACGCACGGTCAAATGCCTCACAGGAAACGACCGCCATCTTGCGAGCCGCCACCTCAGCCTGCTCCACTGCAACAGCAGGGGTGATAAACAATCTCTCGTCCAGGATGATGCCGTCATCGTCCTTCTTTTTCTTGGACTTTTCGGGTACGGACACAAATGCAAGTTTTTCAAGCAGCTTAGTGAACGGGAACATCAGAATCACGGCAATGATCTTGAATACGGTGTGGATGATCGCAATATCCCACATGTTGGCCGTAACGCTGTTGAGTCCAAATCCAATCATTGCGTCCAAAATGTAGTAGCCGCTGAGCACAACGACAACCGAAATAATGTTAAAGTACAGGTGCACAAGTGCCGCTCTCTTACCGTTCTTGGACGAGCCCATAGAGGACAGCATTGCGGTGACACAGGTACCGATATTCTGGCCCATGACGATCGGGATGGCGATACCGTAAGAGATTGCACCCGACGCGGTCAACGCCTGCAAAATACCGACAGACGCGGAGGAGGACTGCACGATCGCGGTCAGCACAGTACCTGCCAGAATACCCAGGAAGGGATTTTCAAACATAACCAGCAGATTACCGAACTCGGGAATCGACTTGAACACGGCCACTGCATCCGACATGATGTTCATACCGGTCATCAGCACACCAAAGCCCAGCAGGATAAAGCCGACCTGTTTATATCTGTTTTTCTTTGCCAACATACAGAACACGATACCAACGATGGCGAGGATAGGCATCCAGAAATCCGGCTTGAAATACTGTAAAATACTCATAGCCCCCTCTGCGCCCGCAACCTCCATGCCGGTCATAGCAGTCAGCCATGCGGTCACGGCAGTACCCACGTTCGCACCCAGAATGACACCGACAGCCTGCGCCAGCGTCATAGTGGCCGAGTTGACAAAGCCCACGACCATAACCGTGGTAGCCGAGGAAGATTGAATGATGGCAGTGACGCCCAAGCCCAGCAAAAAGCCCTTGAACTTGTTGGAGGTCAGCTTGCCGAGAATGATCTTGAGCTTATTGCCCGCACTCTTTTTGAGCGCATCGCCCATGACGTCCATACCGAACAAGAACAGCGCAAGGCCGAGCAGCAGCTCGAGCACCATAAAAATGTCAACACTCTCGTGGGTAATTACAGCCTGCAGATTGTTCAACAAATTTTGCATTTTCGAGTCCTTTCCGATCTTTTGTAAATCAGATCAACATTTGTCCGTTTATATTCAACTTAAACTGAAGGCCAAGCATATCCGCAGCCTTGCGGCACATGACCATTCTGCCAAGAAAAATCTCAAAATACGACATGACCGATGCAACGCTCGTATCGATATCCAGCGTCAGCGTCACCGTCCTCTGCTCCTTATCCAGCGTAAGGCGCGACATCTCCACCGAATAATTGACGCGGTCGTGAATATCAAAGGTGGCAAAATCCTCGTTTCTCACACGGCTTCTTCTTACGTCCGACTTGTCCGCTAAGATCAAGGCAGCAGCCACGCCGTTGACCGGCACACCTGTGCCCTCGTCGTGGTTGCCGATCGCGGTGACCACGGTGGCAATATCCTCGGGGGGCATGTCCATATGATCAAGCAGACGGAAGGCCATGACCGCACCGCTCTGCGAGTGCTCCACGCGGTTGACCAAGTTGCCGATGTCGTGCAGATATCCCGCGATCTTGGCAAGCTCGATCTCGTGCGCGTCGTATCCAAGCTCGCTAAGGATGTACGCTGCCGTTTCGGACACGCGCGTGACGTGCGCAAAGCTGTGCTCGGTAAAGCCAAGCGCGCGCAAGGATTCGTCCGCCTTCTGTATATAGGTTCTGATTTCCGGGCTATGCCGCAGTTGATCGTACGTGATCATCCATTTCCTCCGCAAAATGCCTATTTGATATTATTTTATCATATTATGGCACATTTGTCAATAATATTTTCGGTTGAACGTGTGCGGCGCGTGTCATACACCCCGATTGCAGGGGATGGCACCCTCGACATCTCTAAAGGGACATATTTTGAAAAAAGGAAATCCGCTCGGACGAGCGGATTTCCAACCACGATTCTTCATTCTTCATTTGCAACAGCCTAATGCGACAAGCATTGCGTTTTATGCAACGGGCTCCATTTTCCCTTTTTGAAATAGATGGAAAACATGAAAAACAGCGCAATATTGTGTGCGATCATGCATGCCCAAGCAGCCACCAGGGTGGGATTGGGCAACAGCATCAGGCAAAGGAACGTGCCGAAAATACGCATGCCCCACATACCGATGACGTTGAAGACAAACGGGACCTTGGTGTTGCCCACGCCCTGCATCATGCCCTCGGTGATGATGGTCACGCCATAGAACGGCTCGGACAAGGCTACCATGCGAAGCACGGTCGTACCAAGCGAGATGACCAATGGGTCTTTGGAGAAGATGCGCAGCATGTGCGGTGCAAGCAAAAACAAAAGTCCGCCCGAGATGATCATGAGCAGCACCTCGCATACAAGCATGAGTCTGCCGAGATCCTTCAGCTTTTGCTTGTCCTTTGCACCTACGCAGTTGCCCGCCAGCGTTGCGGCCGCTGCCTGCATGCCATAGCCCGGAATGTAAAAGGCGGATTCCACCGTGTTGGCAAAGCCGTGCGCGGCTGTGGAAACGTCGCCAAGCGAATTGATCATAGAGGCAAACACCACGTAGCCAAGCGAGGTGGCAAATCTTTGTGCCATATTGGGCATAGCCACCTTTAAGCAAGGACGCAGAATCTCACGGTCCGGCCAAAGCCTTTGACCGCGCGGGGAGATCATGGGATGTCTCCAAACGGCAACCGTGATGACAATACCACCTATCACAAATGAAATCGCACTGGCAATGGCAGCACCGATCACCGCAAGTCCCGCACCGGGGATGATCAGCGGCAAGGTCGCGCCCGAGAACCAAGGGATCTCCACGGTTCTTGTAGGATAGATCAGGAAAAAGTTGAGCACGACGTTGACGATATTGACGATAATGCCCACCTTCATGGGCGTTTTGGTATCCCCCGCTCCGCGTAGCACCGCGCCAAAAATGATGGATGCTGCTCGGAACAGCATGGGCGTATACAGAATAAAGAAATAGATGGCGGCCGTGTCGCGGATATCGGGGTCGACCTGCATGATCACAGGTACAAAGGGCGCGAGCGCGAGCGTCAGCACCGTGAACAGAATACCGGACGCAAGCACGATCAGTACCGCCTGTGCCGAAGCGCGGCGACACATCTCCTTATCCCCCGCCCCCATGGAGCGCGCAATATAAGCCAAAAATCCCACGCCGAGTGCCGAGAGCGAGCTGCCGACCAGCCAACCGACCGTGCTGGTAGAGCCAACGGCTGCAGAAGCCTGCGTGCCAAGCGAGCCGACCATGGCGGTATCCACGTACTGAACCGCCGTGTGCATCAGCTGCTCAAGCATGGTGGGCAAGGCCAGCGCAACCACGGTGGGCAACAGCCCCCACTGTATATTTCTGAAAAATCCTTTTTTCATAAATCTCTCCAAAATGCGATCTGCTCCCATTATAGCACAAATTTACCAAAGAGGAAAGAGTCCGCGGTAAAAAAATAAAAAATTCCCGACAACCTATTGATTTTTGAAGTCAAAAAAAGTATAATGAAAGTATCCAAATAAGCAATCCAATCAAACAAAGGAGACACGCTATGGCAAAAATTACATTCATGGGTGCGGGCAGCACCGTTTTTGCAAAGAACGTACTGGGCGATGCTATGCTGACCCCCTGTCTGCACGACGCCGAGATCGCGCTTTACGACATTGATGCCGAAAGACTGGATGAATCCTATCTGATGATCACCAAGCTCAATGAGAACATCAACGAAAATCGTGCAACGATCCACAAGTATCTGGGCGTGGAAAACCGCAAGGACGCGCTGCGCGGCGCTGATTTCGTAGTGGATGCGATCCAGGTCGGTCTGTACGATCCCTGCACCATCATCGATTTCGAGATTCCCAAGAAGTACGGTCTGCGCCAGACCATCGGCGACACGTTAGGCATTGGCGGTATCTTCCGTGCACTGCGTACCATCGCAGTCCTCAAGGATTTCGCTGCCGACATGGAAGAGGTTTGCCCCGATGCGTGGTTCCTCAACTACACCAACCCCATGGCTATGCTTTCCGGCTACATGCAGAGATACACCAAGATCAAGACGGTAGGCCTTTGCCACAGTGTTCAGGTCTGCTCCGAGGGCCTTTTGCACAGACTTGGCATGCAAGACAAGCTGGAGGGCAGACGCGAGAAGATCGCGGGCATCAACCACATGGCATGGCTGCTTGAGATCGAGGACAAGGACGGCAACGACCTCTATCCCGAGATCAAGAGAAGAGCCAAGGAAAAGAATGCAAACGAAAAGCACGACGACATGGTCCGCTTTGACTACATTGACAAGCTCGGCTACTACTGCACCGAATCCAGCGAGCACAACGCAGAATACAACTACCTTTACATCAAGGAAAACCGTCCTGAGCTGATTGAAAAGTTCAACATTCCGCTGGACGAATATCCCAGACGCTGCGTAGCCCAGATCGCAAACTGGAAGCGTCAGAAGGAAGAGCTGATGGCGGGCGGTGAGATCTCCCACACCCGTTCCCGCGAGTATGCTTCCCACATTATGGAGGCAATTCTGACCGACGTTCCCTACCGCATCGGCGGCAACGTACTCAACAACGGTATGATCCCCAACCTGCCCGACGAGGCATGCGTTGAGGTTTCCTGCATGGTTGACCGCAAGGGCGTACATCCCACCTATGCAGGTCGTCTGCCCGTACAGCTGGCTGCTATGAACATGACCAACATCAACGTTCAGCTGCTGACCATTGAGGCAGCCGTAACCGGTAACATGGAGCACGTATACCAGGCAGCAATGCTGGATCCCCACACGGGCAGCCAGCTCTCGACCGACGAGATCGTTGCTATGTGTGACGAGCTGCGTGCTGCACACGAGGCTGCGGGATATCCCATTTTCTAAAATCAGATCACATCAAAAGCCCACGCTTGTGCGTGGGCTTTCTTTTGCAAAAACTCTCAACCACCCGCCACCCAAACGGACCACTCCCACAGGATGAAAGTTTGGATCGAGCCTTTTCAAAGGCTCGCGCGGGTGGAGGGCGCGAAGCCCTCCTTGCCTCCTCAGAGGCGAAAAATCATACTCGCCATTTCTTTGGTTCTTTCTTT
Source organism: Eubacteriales bacterium (assembly GCA_045594705.1). Lineage (GTDB taxonomy): Bacteria > Bacillota > Clostridia > Oscillospirales > CAG-272 > SVQP01. The sequence goes on along the minus strand of JAZNZB010000016.1, from coordinate 13,947 downwards.
GTGGCTGCTTGCTCAAAGAAAGAACGGAGAGTTTTTCTCAATGTTACGCGTCCTAACCTTTCACCCGCTTTTTTCTTTGACACCTCAGGCGCAGAAGAAATTGCTTCGCATAGCGAAGCTGCTTGGCAAAAAAGAAACGCCGAAATCGGGGCGCCGCCCCGAACCCCGCCGCCTTTTGAAAAAGGCGGGCGAAAACTTTCATCCTGTGGGAGGGGACCGTTGAGGTGACGGTGGCTAAAACTCACGCAAAAAGCCCTTGCAACGCAAGGGCTTTTTCTTAATTAATTTCACTTATTCCTCTGCCTCGATGACAACGCCGTCCTCATGCTCGGAGGGCTTGGCCTCGTAGGGCTGATTTTTGCGACCGCGGGGCGTCATAAAGGATACGATCAGCAGCCCAAGCAGTCTGAAGCCAAACTGCATATTCACCAGCGTCAGAATGATATCCATGGGGTCTTCCAGATAGTAGCGGTAAATCTTGAAGGTGCAGACCAGACTCAACACTGTGTACACGATCGCCACCCACGAAACGACGTTCAACAGAATCCCGCCGCCAAAAAATGACAAAATAATGCCGATCGGGACCAGCACGATCGAAGCACCGACGTTGACAATGTTGCAGATCAGCATATACTTGCCCCAAGAGTGTACCTTATCACCGCACTCCTGCTCACACGCCTCTGCACACTTTCCCAAAATCAAGGACCGCACCACGGGGATCCATGCATATCCCGGGTTGCTCACCTCATTCTGCTTGGCAAGACGCCACAATACAAAGGACTCAAACAGATACCCTCCCAACAGAATAAATGGCAGCAACAGCAAGAATACGATCAAAAACAGAACCAGAAAAATCAACGTAAACATAAGAACTCCTCTCTATATACAAGCATTACTTACACTTACATGTAATAGTCGTCCTGCTCGGGAGCCTTGATCTCCTTGAGCGGGAAAAACGGCACGATAAACATGGCCAGCCAGGTCAGATTGGGCATCAGAATGGACACAGCCAGCACAATGATCGCAAGCACCTGCGAATAAGCGTTGCACATTCTCCAATAGCAGAAGCAGCAGACCACGGTGCGCCACAAGAACAATGCGTAGGTGATAAAGAACATGGCCAGATACGCCAGCATCAGTACAGTCGAAATCAGCTGCATGACAGGATCAAGAGAGTTCATCATCAACGCCGTGGGAACGGCCAGCACAATCAGAAGGGTCGAGGAAAGCACACAAAATACCGTGCTGATGATCATGTGCTTGAGAATTGGTCGCTTTCTTTCGATGCCGTTATACGCATCGGCTGCATCGGAGGCCTTGGCCATGGCGATATAAACCAAAATCGGGAAAAAGGCCAGCACGGGAGAGCATGCGTCCAGCTTTTTACAAATGCGGGCAAGGCCGATGGCGTTGCATACGTACGGAATCAGCGCTATGACGCCGAAAATGATACCAAAGAAGACCAGCACGATGACGATCGAAAGAACAGATACGAAAGTTTCGGAAGAACCCATAATTACTTCTCCTTTTCAAATAAATTTTCAATATACCTTATCAAAGTCCTCGTAAATCAGCCATTTTGCAGGACGCGGCTTCAAAAAGCACGCGATCAGCATAGGGATCGTAGGTCCTGCAAAGATCGAAACAATAAAGATGATGACGTTTGCGACGGGCGGGTAAAACTCACGCAGCATTTTCCAGACGCAGATCAATCTGATCACCAAAAAGACGGTGGTAGCAACCATGTACGCAAGCGCCAACAGCAAGAATAAAAGCGCACCGATCAGCCCCAGGATGGGCAATATCTGCTGTGCAATGCTGTAAACTACGGACGACGCAGCATTGACGATGCCCGCGATCAGCATGATCCTTGCCCAGGCCTTGGTGGAAATTCCGCGGCGGTCATCGCACCGCTCAGCCACTGCGCCAAACGTATAATTCTGCGCGATCGGGATCCACGCCATCCACGGACGGTAGACGCTCAGCTTTTGTGCCATGCGCATCAGCGCAAAGGCCTGTGCAACGTAAATGAATACGCCAACTATCATAGTCAACGCGGCTATGATCATCAGCACCGAGGTAAACCACAGCGCAATACGCATGGCTTGCTCGGATGCGATCTCATCGGACGATAAGGCTCGCTCCAGAACCTCGGGCAGGCGTTCAATCGGGTGATATAAGCTACTCAAGAAAACATCCTCCAACAAACTCAGTTTTGCGTAGTCTGCCCGTCTTCTGAAGATTCATTGCACACATCCTCCCCCTCGATGACCACGACTCTTTCCCGCTCTACGCGCACAGGACTTTTGTGCAGCGACGCGATCAGCAGGCACAGGGGTGTTGCAACAGGCAAAACCAAAGAAATCACCAGCAGTGCGACCGAAATGTGCGGAGCAAACAGGCGGTACGCCCACCATTCGCTCATTCTGTACAGCACAAATCCCACGATACTGCAGGAGATGGCCGCAAAGCCCACAAGCAGCACGCAGATCACCGAAACCCACCAATAGGAGGGCTGACATGCCACCAACACGGCAGCTGCCCCTATGCAAAGCGGTAATATCAGCCAAAGAAATATGCTCAGCACCGTAGTGTGTAGCATAGAAGCACCCCAATTTGTGCGCACATGCCTTTTTACACGCCCTTTTCCCTTTATCCTTTGCTTTGGACGCTTATCAAGCAAATTCTCTGCCCTTTCCGCAATCTCACCCTGCAGTCGGGAGCAGACAACGGGCACAAATGCCAGACCGCAAAATCTGACACCGCTCTTTTTGGCAAGCAGAGCCAAAGAGATCGCGCGCAGCAGATACACAACAAGCGCCACCAGAGCAAGGAGCAGCGCGGACAGCACAAAAACAGGAATGACGGCAAGCACTGCCGCCACGATGATAATGATCCATTCATTCGCCATATGCACCCTCCCGCACCGTTCATTCTCATGCTCATTATAGCACCCCCTCCCGCCTTTGTCAAGCAAAAACTTTACACTTTGGCTATTGCAAGAACAGCACCGCTGTGATATAATAAAAACAAGTATAGGGTTTTTACCCCGGAAAAGAGAGTTTTTTCAATGTTTTTAGATTATCTGAGTCATATCATCCCCGGGCTGCCGCAGCTCTTTATCGCATTGGGGCTTGCCGAGGTGCACGTCATCGAGGAAGTTGAAACCTTCTACCCCGTCAACATGGGGGCGCAGGCCCTTTACCTTGCCTGCCTGCTTTTGGGCTTTGCCATTCTGCCGTACCTGATCGGATCGATCCGTATCCCTGCCCTCTATTGCCGACGCGTCAGGCATCTTGACCTTTGCACAGCCGGCACACAAAAGGGAGAGATCGGCGACGTCTGGAGATACGTAGGAAAATGGCATGGCATTGCAGTCTTTGCGCTTGAGCTTGGCAAGGTGATCGTATGCCTGACTTTCGGCTTTTTCTGCCGTGGAGCGGACGGCGCAGCCATTGCCGCCTTCTTCTGCGTGCTGGGTGAGATCCTTCCCGTATGGAACAAAATGCGCGGCACGCGCGGCTTTGAGACCGCTGCCCTGTGCCTGCTGGTCCTCTCCCCCATGGTATTTGCCATCTTGCTCCTGATCTTTGTCATCGTGCTGGTAGGCATGCGCTTCCGCACGGCAGCACGCATCTTCCCCACACTGCTCTACCCGCTGATCGCATCTGCGTTTTTGATGAACGCCAACCCCACGGCCGTGCTGTTCTCGGTGGGAATCGTTGCCCTGATGCTCTTCTCGCACTGGAAAAATATCCGCGCCATGATGGATCGCGAGGAGCCCAGAATTGACTCCTTTTTCAAAAAGAAGCAAAAGGAGGAGGACGCATGAGCGAATACAACGCGCAGCTGCAGACCGCCGCGCAGCTGATCACACAGGCAGCTAAAGCAAGCCTGCTGAAAAAGGCGGTTCTTTCCCGCCACACCGAGGGCGATGCGATCAAGACCACTCTGACCCTGCGCTCTATTGGCGGCCGCCCCTGCCTGCAGGCAGAATCCTTACACACCGATAATAAGGCCAAGCATAAAAACTTAGAGCTTGGCGACACCGATGCACTGCTCGCTGTGCTCTCCACCGCAGGGCAGATCAATATTCTGACCACGCTTGGCGAGAGCGAATACCGCACGAGCAAATCCGGCAAGGTAACGCTGCTTGGCGGCGACGCCCTTTTGCGCAAGCTGAATGGCGCGACTCCCGCGGCTCCCACCGTGCAAGCCCTTTTCAACAACCGCGAAAAGCAATATATCCTGAACGGAAACGAGCCGTTTCTGATCAAGCTGGAGATCAGCGACAAGAACGGCCGCGTGCACGACAAAAAGCGCGCGAAATTCCGCCAGATCAACCGCTTTTTGGAGCTTGTGCGCGACGTAGAGGACAAATTGCCTGCCGACGGTATTCTCCGCATCTGCGATCTCTGCTGCGGCAAAAGCTACCTTTCCTTTGCCGTTTATCACTATTTTGCCATCATCAAAGGTCGTAACGTGCGCATGACCGGTGTGGATCTCAAGCCGGACGTCATTGAGTTCTGCTCTGCTACCGCAAAAGACCTTGGCTTTGACGGCCTTGAATTTTTATGCGGTGACGTGGGCAAATACCAAACCGACGATCACGTGCATCTGGTCGTTTCCCTTCACGCATGTGACATTGCCACCGACCTGGTGCTCTCCCGCGCGCTGGCATTTGAAGCAGACGTTATTCTCTCGACCCCCTGCTGTCACCACGCCATGAGCCCCGCACTTGCCTGTCCCGAGCTCGACTTTATTGCAAAGCATTCCATCCTGCGCCAAAAGCTTTGCGACGCCGCAACCGATGCGCTGCGTCTCAAGATCCTGGAGGCACACGGATATACGACCGCGGCTCTTGAGTTGATCGACCCCGAGGAAACGCCCAAAAACGTGCTTTTGCGCGCTGTGCGCAAAAAGCATCCCGACCCTGCCTCCATGCAGGCAGCACGCACCGAGGCCGAGCAGATCAGAGTATTCTTGCTTGGAGATGCAAGCCCTTGGTGGTCGGACGTCAACGCTTATCAGAAAGGAAACGAATCATGAAAAAGAACCATCTTGCCCTTTTGCTGATCACCACCCTGTCGCTGACCGTAGCAGTCGCCCTCTTTGCCTGCCCCTCCATGGCGGCAGACGACGATTACGTTGCCCCTGCATTCTACGTAGACTTCAACGACAAGGAAAGCATTGCTTCCTGCTTTGACGTGCTTGGATGCGTTGGAACGCACAACAGCCAGGAGCAAGCCATGCAGATCCTGTTCGCGGACAATCAGAACGGTTACTGCTTCGACCCTTACATGAATCTTGCCCTGCCGGAAGGCTCGGTGGATATTGCAAAATATCACTATATGGCTCTGTTGGTCAAGACCAACGACACATCGCGCGGCGGTCAGATGCGTCTGCGCTCAGCTACCACGGCAGATCAATACCCCTTCTTCAACTTCAAATATCAGAACACAGACGACTGGCAGGTGGTGGTCATTGACCTGACCGATCGTGCCACGGTTGGCGCATACCCTCCCTCCATGGAGCTTGGCGGCACACTGACCAATCTGCGCCTTGATATGTTTGACAACTTCTGCGACCCCGGCGTGCAATACTATCTCAAGGCCTACGGCCTTTACGAGAACCGCGAGGATGCACAAACCTTTATCCACTTTGAAAGCGAGGTATCCAACGAGCCCGTGTTACCCGATATCGATTACAGCTCCTTCTGGAGAGGCGAGGGCTTTGCTTCTCCCGCCAACGCGCACCGTATGAACTGGGTCGCCTACGGCTTTAACAATACCTATCGCGCCCAGGTGGAATCCCTTTTGGGACAGGGATACGGCGGTATCGTCTCCAACGTCAACTTCAACCAACAGTACCTCAAGGATGAGAGCGAATTCACCCTTCTGCGCGACACCTACCTGTACGGTAAGCAGAACGACATGACGCTCTGGATCTACGACGAATATCAGTGGCCCAGCGGTCTTGCATACGGCCAGGTGCTGGATACCGACGCCTCTTGGCGCGCGGCCGGCATTGAGCACATCCGCATCGCTCTGGATACGGCAAAATACACCTACACCCCCAGAGCGGGTATTGACCTTGAGATCAAGTTAGCGACCGTCAAGTCCGCCGGGAAAACCTGGACGCCCGAAGCAAATGGTGCTTCTCTTTCCTTTGACCTAACAGGCGAGATCAAGGGAGAATGCCTGCTTGACATTTACGTCCTGCGATACACCGACGAGCACGAGCAGGACCGTACCGATTTCACCACACTCCATCACGTAGATCTGTTGCGTCCCGAGGCGGTTGCACGCTTTATCGAGCTGACGCACAAGCATTATAAGGATTCCTTTGGCGAGGACTTCTCCATGGTGGAGGCATTCTTTACCGACGAGCCGGGTCTTGGCAACCGCGATATGGAAAATTATATCGTATGGACCGAGGGCTTGGATGTCAAGTTCAAGGAAACATATGGCTACGAGCTGCAGCTCCCCCTGCTCTTTGAAGGCCGCGACGAGGACGCGCAGCGCATGCGCATCCACTACTATTCCCTCGTTGCCGACCTGTTCAAGACCTCTTACATCGACCAGATCTCGGCCTGGTGCGAGGCAAACGGCACGGCATCCTCGGGACATTTGCTCTTTGAAGAAAACATGAACGACCACGTGGAGACCTACGGCGGTGATTTCATGCAGATCATCGGCGGCATGACCATCCCGGGTGCAGACACCCTGTGGGTACACCCCAATCAGCTGCTCTCCGAATGCTTTATCGGTAACCACATGGGCCTTCGCTTTGTAGCAAGTGCCGCACGTAACGCAGGTAAGAGCGAGGTCATGCTCGAGTACAACCCCTCTGCCGTTTCCACCGAGGATTTCCAAAACGATAAAATGGGTGCATCGATCGGCGGCGCAACGCTGACCCGCCTGTTCGGCTCCACCGTTTATAACGTCATCAATCCTCAGTATGACTACACCTACGATCAGATCAATCAGCTCAACACCTACATAGGCCGTCTGAACACCATTCTTGACGGAACAATCGAGGCCGGCGATTTGGCGGTATTCTACCCCATCGCTACCGTTCAGGCGCTGCACAATGCGGACGACGTCCATTCCTCCGCACATGGAGAGAATACGGCTGCCGTCGAGCTGAACCGCAACTACACACAGTTCTGTCTGGATCTTTTGCAAAAGCAAGTGCTTTATACCGTTATTGACGACCAAAGCATTTGCGCTGCGACCGTAACCGATGACGGCAGACTGGCCATAGGCAACGGCTCTTACCGCACGCTGGTGCTTGCATACGGCGAGTACATCTCTGCAGGTGCTGCCGAAAAGCTGGCGCAGTTCAAAGAGGCGGGCGGCAATGTGGTATTTGTGGTAACCGGCTACGAGGATTACAAGGCCATTGACGCAAATGACAACGAGCGTGTGATTGCTGCCATGGAAAAGCTGTCGGATTGCGACCAGTTCAAGCAGACCGTAGCGGCAACCCGCATTTCCAAAATGGCAAACAAAGCAATGAAGCTGACCGCACTGGATACGCTCAACACCAAAAACGTCCTGTACGGTGACTTTATCGACACTGAGCACGACATCGCCTTTGTTGCAAACAGCACTGCACTTGACGGCAAAGCAACGCTGGCCTTTACCGACGGTTATGACGGAGCATACACCGTTTACTACCCCTACTCCGGCCTGATCGTAAGCGGCAGTGGCAACGAGGTGGACATTGATCTGCCCGCATATTGCGCAGTGCTGATCGTGCGCGAGGACAAAAATGAGATAGAAAACGTGCCTGCGCAGACCGAGCCCGCCGAAACCACTCCTCCCGAGACCGATCCCGGCGAGCAGACCACCCCCGAGGGCGGTGAGCAGACCACCGAGGACACTGCAAACGAGAGCGGATGCAAATCCGCAATCGGTGCGATCCCCGTGATCGCAGCAGCGGCAGCTTGCGCGGTCATTGTAAGCAAGAAAAAGAGAAAATAAACAAAAAAAGCAATCCCCCGAGCCTTGAATTAAGGACTCGGGGGATATTTTTACATGCGATATGCGCGAAAGATCTTTTCCCTTCTGGGATAGAGCGCAGTGAACAGCACAAGGCCGAGCAGCCAGGCCGACAAGACCTCGCCAATTCCCACAGTCAGGAAGAAATACCACACGTTACCGGGCAGCATGTAGGCAAATTTGAGCACGGGGGGCATGATCAGCACGTTTGCTACCACGGCGGGAATGCCCGCAACAAGGCCGCAAAGCTTGGGACGCTCACGACACACCTTACCGATCAGAAAGGTTGCAGCTGCTCCGATCAAAGTTGCCAGTGAGCCGAATATCACGTCCTGCCAGATGCATCCGCTCATCAGATTTGCAAGCAGACAACCGATAAACAGTCCGGGAATGGCTGCAGGCGTGAACACCGGCAGAATGCACAGGGCCTCGGAAAGACGAAGCTGGATGGGATAGTTGGCAAGGCCAACGGCGTTGACCAGCATGGTCAGCACCACGTAAAGTGCGGCGATCAAGCCACCCTCTGCCATATACAGCGCGGCGCGTTTTGAGGAATTGATGCGTTTTTTCATTTTCAGGGATCCTTTCCGTAGTTTTGTTTTTGCGGTGAGGATGGTCACGAACTCACCGTGTTGCTGATTCTTCGACCTGCAACATGGGCTATTATAGCACACGTTTGCAAAAAATACAAGCCTGTTTGCATAAAATTCCCCGCATGCGTACAAAATAGAGGCAACAAGAAAAGCAATCTCCTTAAGTTATGGAATTACTATCCCCGCCCCTGCCCCAAGATCCTTCGCGGCGCATTCCCGTTTTTGTCATTCTCGAGCGAAGCGAAGAATCTTAAAAACGGGAATGCTTGCTCGAGGATGACGGGGCGGGGCGCATCGTATTTTTTAACCTAATGTTATTGCAAGAAAAGGGGGAATGGATATGTTATTTGATAAGAAGACCATGATCATGGCCATGGGTGGACTGGCGCTGATGGCGGTTGCCACGGTGGCAGTCGGTGTGATGGTGAGAAAGCAGACAAACAAGATCCGCGCCAATATGCGCTCGGTCAGCCGCGGCATTTACAATTTCGGCACGGCGCTGCAGCTGCTCTCCGGCGCGGCAGGTGCCGAGGACGATTGCGAAAATTGCGTCGCTTGTTGAAAAAAACGTCAGCTCCATGGGCGTGAAAAATTAGCGGTAAAAAGAGAGAGTCATGCGAAAAGACATTTCGCAAAGCTCTCTCTTTTTGCTATATGAGTGATATTCCGACTGCGTCGGAGTGATATTATCGCTGCTGCGATAGTGATATTAAAGCCTTGCGGCTTCAGTGATATTCTATTCGCCATGAAAACTTGCGAAGCAAATACCACTCGCCAAAGGCGAATAACACTGCCAAAGGCAATATCACTCGCCCAAGGCGAATAGAACTGGGGAGATACTCCGCTTGGAGTATCTCCCCATGGGGCTGACGTTTTTTCTTTACGCCTTCACGACCTTGACTTCGCCCTTCGCCTCGGCGATATCGTAAATGATCTCTCCTACGGCGGGCACGGTAATTTTGCCGGACAGCGGGTTCTTGATACTGATGACAGGCGTGGTCACGCTTGCCTCTACCTCGCTTCGCTCAAACGCCAGGTCGCATTCGTGCATCTCGCAGTTGATCAGCTTCAGCCCCTCACAATAGCAAAGCGGCTGCGTGCCGATGATGGTGCAATTCTCGAACGTTACGTTCTTGCAATACCACGCCAGATACTCGCCCTTGACGCGGCAATTGCGCACCACTACGTTTTCCGCGTGCCAAAGTGCGTCCTTGGTGTCAAGATCGCAGCCCTCAAAGGTGGCATTTTTGACGTACTGGAAGGAATACTTGCCCTTGAAGGTCATATTCTCAAAGCGCACATCCGCCCCGCGCAGCATAAAGTACTCGCCCTCGGCCGTGACGTTTTTCATATCCACATCCGCACTCATCCAGCCAAATTCGGCAGAGCGGATGGAGCAATCGCGCAATCTGACCGTGCGGCACTCGCGCAGCGCCTTGATGCCGTGCAGCTCTGTATTGGTGACGGCAATGTGATCCGAATACCAAAGCGCGGCGCGGCAGGTCTCGGACAGGTGGCATTGATCGATCTCCAGGCCGTGCACGTGCCAGAAGGGATAGCGCAGATCAAGCTCACACTCCTGCACCTTGACGTCCTTACACTCCTTGAACGCGCTCTCGCCGTCCGCAGGGCCTGCAAAGCGGCAGTGATGCACAAAAATATCTTCCTCGCCGTAAAAGGCTCTTTCTTGGTCGTAATTCTGATTGAAAAATTCTTTCATGGATTCTTATTTCACAAAATGCCACACTTGCATTTCGCTCTCGCCGCGGTTGGCAAAGGCGTAATACGGGATCAGAATGGCATCCACCTTCTCCTTATTCTGTGTTTTTTGGCGATACAGCGGTGCATTGGGCTCGCGCACCGTACGCCATGCGCGCACACTCAGCTGCGGCACACCCAGCACCGCGTGCTTTCCGTACTTGAATCTGGCGCGGCTGTCCAAGGTAATATCGCGCAAGAACTCTCCGTTGTCCGCGCCCTCCATGCAATACAGCACGGGACCGCGCATCACGGCATATCTGCCCGCGTCAAAGACCACCTCGGGTCTTGCCTCGACAAATACCGGCTTCATGGTAAAATCAAGGTCTATCTCCTCGCCGTCGTGCAGATCAAAATAGGCGTACCCCTTCTCGGTCTTTCCCTTATATCCGTCAAACCAGCCGGGGATACGCACAGCCACGCGTGCGTCGCCGCCCGACAGCTTAATCTTAACCTTACCGTTTTCGGGATAACGCGTCACCTGCTCCAGCACCAGCATCTTACCCTCGCGCTCGATGGTGGTCACGCTCTGCATGAACTGATGCACGTAGATAACCTCACCGTCATCCGAATACAACAAATTGGCAATGGACGGAATGAATCTGACGATATTGGGCGGGCAGCAGGAGCATGCAAATACCTCGCTGCGCTGCATGGGCGGCAGATTGACGCTGCGATGGCGCACGCTGACGTCACGCTTGTGCATGCGCGGCATGACCTCCAGCGGATTCTGATAGAAAAAGCTCTTGCCGTCCAAGGAAAGCGAGGACATAAAGCCGTTGTATATCACGCGCTCGACTACGTCCGCATACTTGGAATCCGCGCCGAAGCGCAGCATTCTGTTGGCAAACAGCGCAAGAGCCAGGGCTGCGCAGGACTCGGTATACGAGATCAGATTGGGCAGATCGTAATCCACCGTAAATGCCTCGCCCGCACCGCTCGAGCCGATACCGCCCGAAATATACATACGCTTATTGGCTACGTTATCAAAAATCGCCTCGCAGGCTGCCTGCAGCTCTTTGTCACCCGTATGGTACGCCACGTCAGCCATGCCGCAATACAGATACATGGCGCGCACCGCGTGTCCCTCGGCAGTTCTCTGCTCACGCACGGGCGCATGGCTTTGCGAATACGACGCATCCATCCAATCGGGCATCATTTCGCGACTCACCCCACGCTCGTCCACAAAATGCTTGGCAAGGTTCAGATACCGCACCTCGCCCGTGCATTCATACAGGCGCACCAGTGCCAGCTCGATCTCCTCGTGGCCGGGGGTCTTGAAGGGCACGTCGTCATCAATGACGAATCTTTTTTCTATGTAGTCCGCATAGCGGCACATGCAATCGAGGAATTTGCGCTTACCCGTCGCATTGTAATACGCCACCGCCGCCTCCATCAGGTGTCCTGCGCAGTAAAGCTCGTGCCAGTCGCGGTTGGTAAAGCGATTCTCGGGCTGGACCACGGTAAAGAAAATATTGAAATATCCGTCCTCGCACTGGTTTTTCCCGATCAGGTCAACGATATCGTCGATCTTTTTCTCAAGGCGCGCATCGGGTCTTTGCGCGATCTGATATGCCGCACCTTCCATCCATTTCGCCACGTCGCTGTCCCAGAAAAAGTGGGGCTTGTTTGGCGCATCAGGCTTCCAATCAAAGCGAAAGGCGTCAATTCTGCCCGTTTCCGCAAAGCGATCGTACACCGCTTTCGTGGTCACGCGTCTGACAAGGGATTGCTTTTGCTTCCAAAATCCGCCCGTGATACGGGTTTGCGAAAAATCAACCGTTCTGTGCATGTGCATTCTCCTTTGCTTTTTGAATTTTTTCTTTGGTCTGCTCGGACAGATACGCGCGCAGCTCTCTTGTATAAGGCGACCACGCGGCATTTTCCTCGCCGTAAGTCACGTTCAGCGTAAATTCCAAGGGGATCCAGGTATCCAGCGATGCTTCGTTATGAGACATGACCGCCTCCATGTTGTCAAGTGCCTTGTAAAGCTTGGCCTCGGGCGTTTCCTTGGCCTCCATTTCTTTGTAAAGTGCGCGGAATTCGGTCTCGTAGGGCTCGGGCAGCATGGCAAAGATCTGCTCCCAGGCCTCTGCCTCGGTCAACTCGTTCTGCTCGGTCTTGTAAAACGAGGGCACATCACCCGTCAAGGCTTCGCCAAGGTCGTGGATCAGGCACATGCGGATCAATTTGTCATGGTCCAGCTCGGGATACTCGTCCGCACACAGCATGGCAAGCACAGAAAGCCGCCAGGAATGCTCCGCAACCGACTCTCTTCTTCCCGACGACGTCCAGGAATGGCGCGTATTGCACTTGAGCTTTTCGATCACGCCCATAAATTCGATCAGCTGCTGCGGTTTCATCCCGTTCCTCCGATTCCCGATTTGTTCTTGACTTTTTACCACCTTTTATTATATAATAAAAGAGACGATAAGTCAACAAAAAAAGATCTTTTGGAGGATATATGTATCCCTTACTCTTAAAGCCTGCCGTCAAGGACTATCTGTGGGGCGGACAGAAACTCAAAACGCTTTACAAAATTGAAACAGATCTGGAGATCGCCGCCGAAGCCTGGGTGCTCTCCTGCCACAAAAACGGCCCGAGCACCGTGCAAAACGGCGAATTTGCCGGCAAAACCCTCTCCGAAGCACTCTCCGCGTGGGGGCAGAGTGCACCCGAGATTCTTGTCAAGCTGATCGATGCGCGCGATAAACTCTCGCTGCAGGTGCATCCCGACGATGCCTATGCCGAAGTGCACCACCAAAGCCGCGGCAAGACCGAGATGTGGTACGTGCTGGACGCCGACCCCGGTGCTGCGCTGATCTGCGGCTTTGACCGCACCATCACCACCGAGGAATTTGCCGCGCAGATCGAAGCGGGCACACCCGAAAGCGTCGTTTCCTTTGTACCCGTACATCCCGGCGACGTCTTTTTCATTCCGCCCGGAACCGTACACGCCATTGGCGCGGGCATCTTGCTTGCCGAGGTGCAGCAGAATTCGGATATCACCTACCGCGTTTGGGACTGGGGACGCGTGGGTGCGGACGGAAAGCCCAGAGCTCTGCACGTCAAGCAGGCTCTGGCCGTTTCCAAGACCCAGCCTTATACCGTGGAGCAGGGTGCGAACAGCGCGCAAGAAATCAAGGGCGGCAGCATTCGCACCTTGGCCGAGTGTGAGTACTTCTCTACATATGCGCTCACGCTTGACGGCACTGCAAGCGTCAGCATCCCCGCCGACATCCGCGGCATTCTCTGCACGGGCGGTGCGGCAACCGTTTGCGCAAAGAACTGCGAGGACGTCACCCTGTCCCCCGGTGCGTGCGTATACCTGCCCGAGGGCGTGGACGCCCAAATTGGCGGCAAGGCAGACGTTTTGTGGATTAAGTAAGTAAAAAATCAAGGACAGCCCCATGGGGCTGACAAATAAGCGGAGTTTTCGCACGGGGATTGTCTGATGAGCAGTCTCCGTGCTCGCTTTTCTCGCAAAAAACACCTATCGCAGGGGACGGCGCCCTCGACGTCCCGGGCAGGCACATGGAACTTATTGCATCGCGAAAAGATTTGTTTATGTAGGACGGGACGTCGAGGGC
>JAZNZB010000015.1:0-9705 GCA_045594705.1 Eubacteriales bacterium | reverse complement strand
TCGTAGGGGAGGAGTATTTGCAAGCAAATTCATCCTCCCGCACGAAATCAGTTTGCGTTCGTAAAACCTCAACAGCAATCCTATTTCCTCGCGAGCGGGAGGATTCTCCCCTACGAAATGAGCCCCAATATTGACAACCCCACGCATTTCTGCTATAATAAAAACAGAATACGAGCTGTGTTTTGGAGGTTCATATGCAAGAATACAAAGTATATACATACGCCAAAATGCCCGAGGATTGGTCGGTTGTGCCGCGCGCGCTGATCGATCAGTATGCATGGAGCAAGGAATATATGCCGCTGGCCTACGGACAGCTGATCATGATCCCGTCCTTTGGCTTTGTTTTACGCATGACGTGCAAGGAGACCAATCCCCGCGCGGTGTATGAGGAGCATAACCAGCCCGTCTATACCGATTCCTGCCTGGAATTCTTTGCAATCTTCGATCACGAATCGGGCAGGTATATCAATATGGAAATGAATGCCAAGGGCACGCTGCTATCCTTTTGCGGCGTGGGAAGAGAGAACCGCACGCCGCTGATCAATCTGACGGGCGGCAAGCTTCCCACCGTTACGCCTTTTGCAACCGATGAGGAATGGGGCGTTGTGGCAGAGATCCCGTTTTCGATCCTGGATGCGGTTTACGGTATCCGCGCCGAGCAATTCGTGCCCGGATATGCCTTCCGCGGCAACTTTTATAAGTGCGGTGACGAGACGGCCGTGGTGCATTACGGCTCGTGGAATCGCGTGAAGACCAAAACTCCCGATTTTCACCGTCCCGAATACTTTGGAGCTCTGGTAATTGACTGATGAAGATCTTGGCATGCGATTATGACGGTACGCTCAACGTGGGCGGCACGGTCAGTAAAGAAAATTTGGATGCCATACAAAAATGGCGTGCCGCAGGAAATCTGTTTGGCATGGTCAGCGGCAGGTATCTGCGCTATTTGCGTGAATTTATGGAAAAGGACGGCGTGCCGTACGATTTTCTGATCGGCAATAACGGCGCTGTGATTTCGGATGAAAACGGACGCGCAAGCGAGTGCATCGGCATTTCACTGCAAACGGTCGAGCAGCTGCTTGTCATGATCAGAGCGGCCCATCCCAATCATATTTCGGTGTCCTTTGACGAGGGCAGCGTGGTGGTTAGGCCAGAAAGCAGCGTGCGGATGCAGGGCGGTGTGCTGATCATAGACGGCAACCGTATTGCCGAGGTCACGCAGCTACATGCGAATTTCTTGGAGGACGATAAGGCCGTGGCGCTCAGAGACGCGTGCACCAAAGCATTGGGGCACGAGGTACAATGCATCATGCCAAGCATTTGGGGGATTGATTATATCAGCACCCGCGCGGGCAAGGCGGTGGGCATTCGCCGCCTCTTGGAGCTGCGCGGCATCGATGCAGAGATCATTCTCACCGTGGGCGACGGCGATAACGACCTTGCCATGCTCGAAGCACCCGACTTCTGCGGATACGCGATGCAAAGCTCCATGCCCGTGGTGCTTGAGCGCGTCAGCCGCACCACAAGGAGCGTAGCGGCGTTGATTGAGGAGTATTTATAAGAGGTTTGCGCTATGGCGGCCTGAACAAATGAATGATCCCGACATCGAAACGCAGAAAATGTCGGGATTTTTCTTATCGCTTATGATAGAATATTGCCGGATGGGAGGGATAAAGAGATGGATTGGATCGTGGGAATGCAACGGGCAATTGACTACATTGAGGCGCATCTGACCGAGGAGATTGACTATGAAAAGGTCGCTGCAGAGAGCTTTTCATCAAGTTATCACTTTGCAAGAGTGTTCAGTATCCTCTGTGGTTATACACTTGGCGAGTATATTCGTATGCGACGGTTAACGCTTGCAGGTGCGGAGCTGGCAGATGGTAAGAAAAAGGTCATTGACGTGGCCTTGAAATATGGATATGATAGCCCGGATAGCTTTGCCAAGGCATTTCGCGCGTTTCACGGCATGTCGCCATCCGAAGCGCGTACAAACGGAAAAACGCTCAAATCCTTTTCTCGCCTGTCTATCAAAATATCATTGGAAGGCGGTAGTGTCATGAATTACAGAATTGAAGAAAAAGAACAAATGATTTTGACCGGGTATAAGCGTCGCTTTATCGGTGTTCCGGGTGAACGCTTTAAGCAAGAGGAAGAAATGTACGTTACTACAAGACCCCTACAGTATATCCTTCAGGGGCTTTCCGGAGACGTGGTCAATACGTTTGATATAGTCACCAATATTGATGATGACGGCTATGATTTCTATATTGCAAGTCAACTCAACGAATACTGTCGCAACAATTTGAATAAGAGAGGCATACTTGGTGAAGAATGTGCAAAGTATTTTGAAAACGTCACCATTCCAAAAGGTACGTATGCAATTTTTGAAACCGAGCGATGCAGATTTCCTACGGCAGTCTTTTTGGATTTGCGAAAGAGAATCGTGAGTGAATGGTTGCCAAGCTCTGGATATCAGCTTGCCAATGCACCGGAGTTATTGCTTACGCATTGGTATGAAGGCGAGATGCAACACCAAAGATACTGTGAGCTTTGGCTTCCGATCGAAAAGAAATGCTGAGTCAGATTGCGCGAAATATTCGCAGTTTGCGACAACGGCAGAGAATGACGCAGGCACAGTTAGCAAATATGCTACATGTTACACCTCAAGCAGTCTCAAAATGGGAAAGAGGGGTAGCAGTACCGGATATTCGGACAGTACTATTGATTGCCATAAAAATGGGTGTGAGTATGGATGATTTAATGTTCAAGGATCTTGTATAACAAAAGGACAGAGGTATTATGTACCTCTGTCCTTTACTTTTGCGAAATTTAATCAAAATACCCCAGCTTATAAAGCAGCTCTGCGCTCAGCAGCGCGCCGCCTGCTGCACCGCGCAGCGTGTTATGGGCAAGGGCCACGAACTTGTAGTCGTAAATGGTGTCCTCGCGCAGTCTGCCGACCGTGACGCCCATGCCGCCGTAAATATCACGGTCCAGCTTGGTCTGCGGGCGGTTGTCCTCTTCCATGTAGGTAATGAACTGTGCGGGTGCACTGGGCAGACCCAGCTCCTGGGGCTTGCCGCTGAAGTTCTTCCAACGCTCCAGGATCACGTCCTTGTCGGGCTTGTTTTCAAACTTGACAAACACAGCTGCCATATGGCCGTCGGTCACGGGCACGCGGATGCACTGCGAGGTGATCACGGGGCCTTCTGCCTTGACGATCTCGCCGTTTTCCACCTTACCCCAGATGCGCAGGGGCTCCTGCTCGGATTTTTCTTCCTCGCCACCGATGAAGGGAATGATGTTGTCGATCATTTCGGGCCACTCGTTGAAGGTCTTGCCTGCGCCCGAGATTGCCTGATAGGTGGTGACCACCATTTCCTTGATGCCGAAATCCTTCAAGGCGGTCAGAGCGGGCACGTAGCCCTGAATCGAGCAGTTGGGCTTGACTGCGATAAAGCCGCGCTTGGTGCCAAGTCTCTTTTTCTGTGCTTCAATGACCTCCAGATGGTCTGCGTTGACCTCGGGAATGATCATGGGCACGTCGGGCGTCCAGCGGTGTGCGCTGTTGTTGGATACGACCGGGATCTCGGCCTTGGCGTAAGCCTCCTCCAGCGCCTTGACCTCATCCTTTTTCATGTTGACCGCGCAGAATACGAAGGAAACAAGACTCTTGACGGTCTCGATATCCTCGGAGCTGATCACGATCATGTTCTTATATTTTTCGGGCAGGGGAGTGGTCATCTTCCATCTGCCATCCAAAGCCTGCTCGTAAGTTTTGCCCGCGTTGCGGGGAGATGCGACCAGAGCGGTGACTTCAAAATAAGGGTGATTTTCAAGCAGGGTCAGAAAACGCTGACCAACCATACCTGTTGCGCCAATGACGCCGACTTTACATTTTTCCATAACTAAAACTCCTGTTTGGTAGGACTGAAATATACTAATATCATATCACACAAGTGCCCCGAGTGCAACAGTTTTTTGCAAGAAAAATTATATAAACTGCAAAATTGTGCAATAAGTTTGGGATAACATTGGGTATGATGGGGATTTTGTGCAATTAAACAATGAAAAATTTCACTTTGCGGAATTTTTCTGCTCCACCATCTGCGAGTAGACCTCGTTTTTGTGCACGCCGCGCTCACGGGCAGCAGCCTTGATGGCGTCCTTTTGACTCATGCCTGCGTTCACGTGGAATTGCACGTGCTCGGGCACGGTCATATTCTGCCAGAACGCACCCTCTTGCGCACGGTCTTGGGTTATTCCCTCAATGACCAGCACGTATTCACCGCGCGGCTCTTTTTGCTCGTAAAGCTCGATCGCGCCCCCAAGCGTGGTGCGCACGACCTCCTCGTTGAGCTTGGTCAGCTCGCGGCACAGGGAAATGCGGCGTTCTTTGCCAAAGGCAGCGGCAAGATCCTGCAGCGTGGTGCGCAGCTTGTGCGGTGCTTCGTGCAGGATCATGGTGCGTTTTTCCTGCTTTAAGTCGTCCAGGTGCTCGCGACGCTCGGCTTTGTTGGTGGAAAGAAAGCCTTCAAAGGTAAAGCGACCCGTGGGCAGGGCGGAAAGCGTGAGGGCTGTGATGGCTGCGCAGCAGCCGGGAATGCTTGTCACGCTCACGCCTCTCTCGGCGCACAGCACCACAAGGTCAGCTCCCGGGTCGGAGACGGCGGGCGTGCCCGCGTCGGTTACCAGTGCGCAGGATTCGCCTGCTTGCAGTCTTTCAATGATCTGCTCGCCTCGCTCGCGCTTGTTGTGCTCAAAATAAGACACCATGGGCTTGGAGATCCCCAGGATCGAGAGTAGCTTTTGCGTGTTGCGCGTGTCCTCGGCGGCGATAAAATCCACTTCGGAGAGCACCTTGATGGCACGCTCGGAAAGATCGGCGAGGTTGCCGATGGGCGTGGCGACAAGATACAGCATGCCGCCCACGATGGCGTTCTTTTC
This sequence comes from Eubacteriales bacterium, assembly GCA_045594705.1. Classification (GTDB taxonomy): domain Bacteria; phylum Bacillota; class Clostridia; order Oscillospirales; family CAG-272; genus SVQP01. The sequence goes on along the minus strand of JAZNZB010000015.1, from coordinate 4,755 downwards.
CTCGCGGTATTCGTTTGATTTGATGGAACTCATCACAAATTCCTTTCGATTGTCATAGAATAAGAGTAAAACTTTGTAAGGGGGCAATATATGGCGATCAAGATTTACATAGATCAGGGGCACAATCCCGTCAATCCCAACGCGGGTGCGGAGGGAAACGGCTTGCGCGAGCAGAATATCACCTACCGTATCGGAATTGAGCTTGCGGAGCTGCTGCGGGCCGATCCCGATTACGAGGTGCGGCTGTCGCGGCCGACTGCGCAAACGCAGCTGGGGAATTCACTCAATTCCAGTCTGCGGGCAAGAGTGCAGGATGCAAACGCCTGGGGTGCCGATTATTTTATCAGTCTGCACACCAACGCCTCCGAGATCACATCTGCCACGGGTACCGAGGCCTTTGTTTATGCGCGCGAGAGCGCGGCATTTGATCTGGCCCGGGACGTGGTAGAGGGTGTTTCCGGCGTTACGGGTTTGCCCAATCGCGGCACGTTCGTGCGCTCGGGGCTTTACGTGCTGCGCAAGACCGCCATGCCCGCGGTGCTGCTCGAGCTCGGCTTTATCACCAATCCCGGAGACGCGGCACTGATGAACGAAAATCCCGGGCTTTTCGCGCAGGGGATCTATCAGGGGATCAAGAATTATACGGGGGTATGATTCTGCGTCCGATGTCATAAGCGGCAAAAGTCATGTGGATGCGCAAACCGTCTGTCGGTAGGGGGCGACGTCATGCCGCAAGCGGCGACCGCCCCGGGCAGGTACGAAGAAATATGAAAGTTGTAAAAAGTTAGTTAAAGTAGGACGGGGCGTCGTGGACGTCGCCCCCTACGGATAGTGTTTCACGCAATCTAATCGTTCGGTATTAAGTCAGCATTCTCAAAAGCTCCGCCTCGTCGATGATGGCCACACCGAGATTCTGCGCCTTGGTCAGCTTGCTGCCTGCGGCCTCGCCAGCGACCACGTAGGAGGTCTTTTTGGAGACCGACGAGGAGGTCTTTCCGCCGGCCGCCACGATCAAAGCCTCGGCCTCGCTGCGACCCATGGTGGGCAGCGTGCCTGTCAGCACAAAGGTCAAGCCCGCCAGCTTGTCGCCCACAGGGGCGGCGGTGGACTCGGTCAGTACGCCCGCAGCGGCAAGGCGTGCGCAAAGCTCGCGGCTTTCGGTACGGGAGAAGTATTCGATCACGCAATCGGCTGTGATCTGCCCGAAGTCCTCCAGTGCGCAAAGCTCCTCTGCCGTGGCGTTCATGCAGGCGTCCAGCGTGCCGTAGCGGCGCGCAAGTGCGGTGGCGGCCACCTGGCCGATGTTACGGATGCCAAGCGCGAAGATCAGGCGTTCCAGTCCTGCAGACTTGGATTTTTCAATCGCCGCGATCAGATTGGCGGCGGACTTGTCGCCCATACGCTCGAGAGTCGCGATCTGCTCGGCGCGCAGTGCGTAAAGATCGGCCGCGTCGCGGATCAGATCGGCGTCGATCAGTGCGTCCACGATCTGCGGACCAAGGCCGTCAATGTCCATGGCGTCCTTGGATGCAAAATGCTCAATGCCGCGCGAGAGCTGCGCGGGGCAGGAAGGATTGATGCAGCGCACGGCAACCTCGCCCTCGGCCTTGACCACCTCGTGTCCGCAGGAGGGGCAATGGGTAGGCATGTGGAAGGGAATCTGCGTGCCGTCACGCTTTTCGGGATGCGCACAAACCACCTCGGGGATGATGTCACCGCTCTTTTGTACGGATACCACGTCACCAAGCATAATGTCGCGCTCACGAATGAAGTCAATGTTGTGCAGCGTCGCACGCGAGACGGTCGTGCCCGCCAATCTCACGGGCGAGAGCTCTGCGGTGGGGGTCAGCACGCCTGTGCGGCCGACCTGGATGGTGATGTCATTAAGCTTTGTCTGCTTTCTCTCGGGCGGGAATTTGTAAGCGACCGCCCACTTGGGGGTGCTGACGCCCTGTCCGAGTATCTGACGCTGCGCAAGGCTGTTGACCTTGACCACCACGCCGTCAATGTCGTAGGCGAGATCGTCGCGCATGAAACCGATCTTTTCAATGTGGGAAATGATCTCGTCTGCCGTGTGCACCACGGTGCGCAGCTTGATTGCAGGGAAGCCCAAGGCATCCAGGCGATCCAGCGTTTCCATGTGCGTTTCGGGGGCGTGACCGTCTGCGTAAAGGTTGCCCTCCTGGTAGTTGAAAATGAAAATATCCAAAGCGCGCTGAGCCGTCACTTGCGGATCAAGCTGGCGCAAAGAGCCCGCTGCGGCGTTTCTCGGGTTGGCCATCAAAGCCTCGCCGTTTGCTTCGCGCTTTTGGTTGATGCGCTCAAAAACTGCACGCGGCATATAAACCTCACCGCGCACGGTCAGCGTCAAGGGCTGGGGCAGTGTCAGGGGGATCGAGAAGATGGTGCGCACGTTCCCGGTGATGTCCTCGCCTGTTATACCGTCACCGCGCGTCGCGCCCGTGACAAGCACACCGTTTTCATAGATCAGCGAGCAGGACAAGCCGTCGATCTTGGGCTCAACCGAAAAGACGGCGTCGGGCAGCTCGGCGTGCACGCGGGTAACAAAGTCGGTCAGCTCTTCGTAGGAAAAGACGTCAGAGAGCGAGTCCATGCGCACGCGGTGCGTCACCTTGGCAAATTTGTCCAAGGGCTTGCCGCCCACGCGCTGCGTGGGGGAGGCGGGATCGAAATATTCGGGATGCGCCTCTTCCAAGGCCAGCAGCTCGTAAAACATGCGGTCGTATTCATAATCCGAGATCACCGGTGCGTCGTCCACGTAATAGAGCTTTGCGTGGTGAGCCACCTCTCGGCGTAATTTTGCAATTTTCTCAAAAATCTCGTCGGAATGTGCCATTTTGTCCTCCGAAAATCAAAATACATACATAGTTATTATATCAAAAAAGTTGTGGTATGTCAATGAAAAGAGGGGAATTTACCCATAGGGTTGCCCTGCTTCACGAAAGTTTTTGTGTCGCTTTTTTCAAAAAAGCGACTGGGGTTCGGGGCAAAGCCCCGCATTACGCCGATTTTTTGGTTCTTTTTTGCGGCTACTTGCTCAAAAAAGAACGGAGAGAATTATCTCAATGTCACATCAAAGGTGGGCAAGTCATTGTCTGCATAATATCATGAATCAAATTTCTCTCCCTTATCTCTTGACTCTTTGCCCGAAATGTACTATAATATCCTTCGTATGTGATTTTGGTTTGGACAGTCAAAGGAGTGAGAAAAATGCTGAAATCAGGCGGAAGAATGAGGAATTTCCGTGTGCACGGCCATGAAAAGAAAAAGGATTATACCGAGGGACCAATGCTCGGCAAGATCATTCTGTTTATGCTGCCTGTCATGTTTACGGGCATCATTCAGCTGCTGTATAACGCAGCCGATATGGTGGTCGTGGGCAACTGGGCGGATAACGCGGATGCGGCCGTGGCAGCGGTTGGCGCATGCGGTGCGCTGATCAATCTGATCGTCAATTTGTTCATGGGTCTTTCGGTCGGTGCGGGCGTCGTGGTGGCACAGAGAATCGGTGCAGGTGACCGTGACGGTGTGCAAAGGGTGGTACATACTGCGATCCTGACCTCGGTCTTTACGGGAATTGCCGTGGGCATTTTCGGCTTCTTTATGGCAAAGCCCTTGCTTGTGCTGATGGGCACCAACGACGACGTGTTGGCAGAGGCCGCGCCTTATATGAGCGCGTATTTTGTGGGCATTCCCGCGTCCATGGTGTATAACCACGCGGCAAGCATCCTGCGCTCCAAGGGCGACTCCAAGAATCCCTTGATCTTCCTGACGCTCTCGGGTCTTGCCAACGTATTTCTCAATCTGATCTTTGTTTGCGTGTTCCATATGGGCGCGATCGGTGTCGGTATCGCAACCGCTGTTTCGCAGTATATTGCCATGGGCATGGTGCTTTATCACATGGCTACCTTGGACGACGATTGCCATCTTGATTTCAAAAAGCTGGCGGTGGACAAGGATTCGCTCAAAAAGATGCTGCGCATCGGCATCCCCGCGGGTCTGCAGGGCACGTTTTTCTCACTGTCCAATACGCTGATCCAGAGCACGGTCAACACCTACCCCACCGTGGTGCAGACGGGTAACACCACCGCGGGCAACATCGAGGGCTTTGTGTATATCTCCATGAACTCCTGCTACCACGCAGCACTGACCTTTGTCGGTCAGAACACGGGCGCGAAAAAGTACGACCGCGTGCTGCGCGCGTCCTTGATGTGTCTTGCAATCGTCATTGTGGTCGGCCTTGGCATGTCCTCGCTGATCTACTTTAACGGCGAAGGTCTGATCTCAATCTACCGTCCGAACCAGCCCGAGGTCGTGGAGCACGGTATGGCGCGACTTTCGATCATTTGCGTGACCTACTTCCTGTGCGGTATCATGGACGTGTTCAGCGGCATCATGCGCGGCATGGGTAAATCGTTCTTGCCCATGATGGTCTCGCTGATCGGTTCTTGCGTGTTCCGTATCGTATGGATCATTTTGCTTTGCCCCGGATTCCCCGAGCCGATCCAAACGCTGTATATCTCGTATCCCATTTCCTGGATCCTGACCGCTGGCGTGCATCTGATCTGCTGCATCGTCACCTGGACCTACCGCGTGCGCAAGCTCAAAAGGGAAGAGGCGGCCAATGCTTCTGTGCAGGAGGCTGCCGTGCAGGCATAAATCGAAAAATGAACGCACCTGCTCTATAGCGGGTGCGTTTTTTGTCTACGTAGGGCAGGGGCTTGCTCCTGCCGC
>JAZNZB010000014.1:0-18004 GCA_045594705.1 Eubacteriales bacterium | reverse complement strand
AGCGAATAAAAAACCAAAACCCCCCCCGGCCTTGCCCGCGGGCGGGTTGCATACGTATTTGCGTCAGCAGCTTAAGCCTTGCGGACTTCCCACTGCTCCTTGCATTCCTTGTAGAAGCTTCTTGCGTTAGCGATACCGTAGATCTTTGCCTTCTGCTTCTTGCCGGCCTTGTTCTTGTAGGTGATGATGATCATCTTTCTCTTGTAGGTGATCTTGGTGATCTGATCAAAGGTCACGTCAAAGGAACCGAAGTAGTACTGGTTGCCATAGATGCCGTCCTCGGTCAGTGTTGCCTTACTTCTTGCCATACCGATGATCATGAAGATCAGATCGATAAACAGTGCAAGGGAAATGGGCAGGAAAATGAACAGGTAAACGATCTGGCCGAGAATGGGGATGATGTTGATGATCGCCATAATACCGGACAGAATGGCTCTGATGACGACGTTGACGATGATACCGATGATCAGACCGGCTACGTTCAGGCTCTCAGAGCGAAGAGTTGCTGCAGTTTTATTATCCATGATGTCCTCCAATAGATAAATGTTTGATTATTTTTGCGGAAATACTTCCGTATATTACTCTGCTACGACCTTGACAAAGGTCTTCTTGCCCTTGCGGAACAGCTTACCCTCGGCAAAATCAGCCTTGGTGTAAGCGGTCTTGAAATCGGTGATCTTGTCGCCGTCCACCGTTACGCCGCCCTGCTGAATAGCGGTGCGCGCCTCGGACTTGGACTTGACAAGTCCTGCCTTGACCATGACAGAGCCGATGTCGATCTGACCCTCGACCATGCCGCCTGTAAAGTCCGCATCGGTCAGGGTGTGCACGGGAGCGTCTGCCGCGCCGCCTGCGGTGAACAGGGAACGAGCCTGCGCCTGTGCCTTTTCTGCTTCTTCTTCGCCGTGAACCAGTTTGGTAAGCTCGTAAGCAAGGATCTCCTTGGCGGTGTTGAGCTGTGCGCCCTCCCAGGAATCCATTGCATCGATCTGCTCCAAAGGCAGGAAGGTCAGCATGCGGATGCACTTGAGCACGTCCGCGTCGCCCACGTTTCTCCAGTACTGGTAGAAGTCGTAGGGTGTGGTCTTCTTGGGGTCAAGCCAAACGGCACCCGATGCGGTCTTGCCCATCTTCTTGCCCTCGGAGTTGAGCAAGAGGGTAATGGTCATGGCGTAAGCGTCCTTGCCCAGCTTTCTGCGGATCAGCTCGGTGCCGCCCAGCATGTTGGACCACTGGTCGTCGCCGCCAAACTGCATGTTGCAGCCAAAGGTCTTGTACAGGTGGTAGAAGTCGTAGGACTGCATGATCATGTAATTGAATTCAAGGAAGGAAAGACCCTTTTCCATTCTCTGCTTGTAGCATTCTGCCGTCAGCATCTTGTTGACGGAGAAGCATGCGCCAACGTCACGCAGTACGTCAACGTAGTTAAGCTGCAAGAGCCAGTCCTTGTTGTTGACAAGGATCGCCTTGTCCTCGCCGAAGTCGATAAAGCGTGACATCTGCTGCTTGAAGCATTCCACGTTGTGCGCAATGGTCTCTTCGGTCATCATTTGTCTCATGTCGGTTCTGCCCGAGGGGTCACCGATCATAGCCGTACCGCCGCCGATCAGAACGACGGGCTTGTTGCCTGCCATCTGCAGTCTCTTCATCAGGCACAGTGCCATGAAGTGACCGACGTGCAGTGAGTCTGCCGTGGGGTCAAAGCCGATGTAGAAGGTCGCCTTGCCCGCATTGATCATGTCTCGGATCTCTGCTTCGTCGGTGACCTGGGCGATCAGTCCCCTGGCTTGCAATTCTTCATAGATTTGCATGGTTGTGTTCTCCTTTTTGTATAAAAAATAAAAGTCCCCGACCTCGGTACGCACCGAAATCAAGGACGGGCGGGGACGCCGCCGTGTTACCACCTTGCTTCGCTTCTTTCTTGCAAAAGAAGCCTCTGACGGCTATCCGTGAAAATCACGTGACAGTCGCATTCCGATAACGGGGAAGACCGCCGCAGCCTACTGGGAGTGCCGCGCAGGCATCCGTTCGGTGCGGAGCTCGGGGAGGTATTTCACCGTCGCCATTCTCGCCCCTCTCATCAACCGGGTACTTTCTGTGAGTCGCGTGCGGTTACTTTTTCCCGTCAAAGCCTATACAAATCATTATTATAGACTAAGATTGGTGAAATGTCAAGTAAAATCGAAAAAAATCTCCGGGACTTCGCATCTTGCAAGAGAAAGCACGCCAAAAGATGCGAAAATGCATCGTCGTCGGGCAATTCGGTTCAATTCCCGTTTGGCTGGCAAAAAGAGCGACTCCCTTGCCGTGGCAAGGGAGTCGGGGAAATGCAGATTACTGAATGGTCAGTACGATCTCAACCGCTGCGTCGGTGGGGTTGACGATGGTCAGAACGAAGTTGTCCCAACCTTCATTGGGGCCGGGGATGAACTGTACGCGCGCACCGTTTGCGTCAATGGTATCTGCGGGCAGTGTGTAAGTGCCTGCGGTAACCGTGCAGTTTGCGGAGTTGGCAATGGTCATGGTCTTGCCGCCCTGGTTTGCGATGACAAACTTATAAGCGCTGCCTGCCTCTACGGTCACAGTACCGTTGGTGCCATCGAACTCAACGGGAACGAGTTCCGTAACGGGATCAACCTGCTCGATAATTACGGTGATCTGCTTGATCATTTCCACGTTATCGGCGGTATCCTTGGCGTAAACGCAAAGCGTGTGAGTACCTGCGCCCAAGCCTTCCAGGGGAATATCAAACTGGAATCTGCATGCGCTGAGTGCGCCGGGGCAGTTTGCGTGGATGTGATCCTGTACACCAACCTCTGCAGTGAAGGTGAAGGAGTCGTCGTAAACGATCTCGCCGCCGTTGAAGGAGTAGCCAACAGTGCCTTCCTTCTCGGTAAAGTATGCAACCCAACCGAACGTGCTCAGAGCCTTGTCGTTGGTGTCAACGTTGGCAATGCCGTCCCAGGCCAGGAATTCGCCGCCGTTGTTGATGATGGGCTTGCCAGCCACGGGATGTACGGTGGCCAGGGTATCCCAGGACATCGCTGCGATTACCTTGACGGGCTCGGGAGTAGGCTCGGTGCTTTCCTCTTCGGGAGTGGTCTGGTCTGCGGGCTCGGTGGTCACTTCCTCGGTAGAGGTTTCTGCATCGGGCTCGGTGGTGACTTCCTCGGTGGAGGTCTCAGCCTCGGGCTGGGTGGTCACTTCTTCGGTGGTGGTTTCTGCATCGGTGGTTTCATCGGAGGTGTCGGGTGTAGTTTCACATGCGACAAGCACGACCGAGAAGACCATGCAAAGAGCCAATAAAACGAGTAACTTCTTCATGATTTTTTCCTTTCGTGTTTCAACTTTCTCCCTGAAATCAGGGAAGACGATAGAGATTATATCACAGAACGGCGAAAAATGCAAGAGGGTAGAGCAAAATTGTGGTACGTACGGATCTGTTTCAAAAAAACTGTGTTTTTCGAATTTTTTGATAAAAATTGCAAAAGAGATAAACTTTTAAGAAAAAATCGCGTCTATAAAGGTGAAAGGCGGTTTACTTGACAGCCCATTGCACGCATGATATAATGAATATGGAAATACGTAAAGGAGAACGCAATGAAAAGTATCGGAAAAATGATTCGCGCCTACAGGCTGCAAAAGCAGCTGAGCACCGCTGCACTGGCAGAGACGGTCGGCATACCCGAGCAAACGCTGATCAAATGGGAAAAGGGCAGAGCCGTGCCCGACTCCGACCATATGCAAAAATTGACCGATGTGCTGGATATCCCGACCGCTGCATGGGTCAATCTCACAATTCGCAAGCTCCGCTTGCAGAACAGAATCCTGCTTGTATCGGGGATCGCTTTACTGTTGGCACTTTTGCTCTCGCTGGGCGGTATCGGCATATATGCAAGGCAGTATGTAAGGCAAATGCGAGAAATCATGGATTACGTGCTTTACGGGGGATTTGGTGCTTTGGAAAGTGATTATGCGGTTGGCGTGTCCATGGCTGAGCTGATTGCCACTCCCGAGCGGTACCACGGGGTCAAGGTGCGATTGGTTGCGGTGGGTAATCTCGATTTTGAAGGAAACTATATCAGCGTAAGCAAAGAGGCGTGGGAAAACCATACCAACGATCAGATCTGGATCGAGCTTGGCGAGCAGCTTGCTCCGCACGGTGAGAGATTGCGAAGATATAACGGGGAATACGTGATCATAGAAGGTGTGTTTAACATGTACGACAAGGGACATTTTGACATGTTCCAAGGCGCGCTGCACGACGTGACCCGATATGAATTGGACGACGCAAGCTTATATAATAATTGCCGGGTACAGTACCATGAGGAAAGCAGGCTTTACAGCTATGCGGTATATGACGATCGCGGAAACGTGATGATCTCGGGCGAGAATTTGGAGCAATATCCCATGACCGATTACGTCGGAATGGGTGTCATAGGCGTGAGCTTGCCGTGTCCCGAGGATGCTTCCACTGATAAAACTGTCTATTGCAACGTGGAGAGCGGGGAGATCAGCGAGCCGTTTTTGCACGTCATAGATGCGCACGAGGGCTACGTGATGTACGTTACCGAGAACCAAGGGCAGTACAGCGTTGTTGTACAGGATTTTTTTGATGTGCAGGCGTATTCCGAGGCCTATCCGTTGGAGAATTTTAATCCGGATGCAAAGTACCCGATTTCATGCTCCGGTATCAGTGCGGGCGGAGATGCCGAGATCGTCTACAAATCGGGAGAAAACCAAGAAGAGAAAACGCTGACTGTGCATCTGCCGTAAAGCATACAAATGGAAAAAGGCGTGTTACACGCCTTTTTCTTTGCCAAATATTTCCCCCAAACCGACACACTTGCCGTTGACAAAATCCGTGCAATACTTTATAATATATCTATACTTTAGAATAATCCCCGGTTTTTACGGAAACCATGAATATAGAATTTTTGCATAGGAGCTTGCCGTGGTCTTTTCTTCGCTGATCTTTTTGTTTGCATATCTGACGCTGACGCTTGCCTTGTACTACGTCGTGCCGAGAAAATGGCGCAACGTGGTGCTTTTTGTCGTCTCGCTTTTGTTTTACGGATGGGCGAGCCGATCTATATCGCGCTGATGCTGGTGTCGATCACGGTGGCCTACGTGGGCGGCTTCTTTATCGATAAATATCGCCATACCGCGCCAAAAAAATGCAAGGCGGCCATGATCGTCTCGCTTGCTCTCAATCTGTCGTTTCTTTTGTTCTTCAAGTACTTCAATTTCACCATGGAAACGCTCTCGCTCATCCCGTTTTTGCAGGGCGTGGCCAAGCCGATCGAGGGGCTTTCCTTGCCCATCGGTATCTCGTTTTATACCTTCCAGATCATGTCGTACACCATTGACCTGTACCGCCACGAGACCGAGGTGCAGAAAAACTATATTGCGTTCGGTACCTATGTCACGCTGTTTCCGCAGCTGATCGCGGGTCCCATCGTGCGCTATCGCGACGTGGACGACCAGCTGATGGGCAGACGCGAGAGTGTTGCAGGTTTTGCCGCAGGCGTGCGCCGATTTTGCGCGGGTCTTGCTAAAAAGGTACTGCTGGGTGACGCTGCCGCTGCCGCATTTGCGTATTTTTCCGAGGCTGCGGGCTTTGAGCATACCGCGCTTGGCGCGTGGATGACGGTCATTTGCTACACCTTGCACATTTACTACGACTTCTCGGGATACTCCGACATGGCCATTGGTCTGGGCAAAATGTTCGGCTTCCACTTTGTCGAAAACTTTGATTACCCTTATATTTCAAGGAGCATTACCGAATTCTGGCGTCGCTGGCACATTACGCTGTCCACCTGGTTCCGCGAGTACGTGTATATCCCTCTTGGCGGCAACCGCAAGGGAAAGGCGCGCCAGTATCTCAACCTTGCCGTCGTGTGGCTGCTGACCGGCCTTTGGCATGGCGCATCCTGGAATTTCGTCTTATGGGGCGTGTATTTCCTGGTCATCTTAGTCCTCGAAAAGGCGTTCTTACTCAAATTGCTTGAAAAGCTTCCGCGCGTGTTCTCGCATGCGTATGCGCTTTTGTTGATCGGCATCGGCTGGATCATTTTCGCATTCCCAAATCTGTCCGAGGGCTGGAATATCTTTGCGGGGCTGTTCGGTGCGGGTACGGTGGGCTTTGCCTCTCCCGTGATCGTTTACGAGGCACTGCGCTATCTGCCGCTGCTTGCGGTCTGCTTTGTGGGTGCGACGCCGCTGCCCAAAAAGATTTTTGAAAAGATCAAGGACAAGCCGGTGGTGCTGTATGCCACGCCCGTGCTTTGCGCGGCAATCTTGGTGCTTTGCACGGCATATCTGGTGGACTCTACCTTCAGTCCGTTCCTGTATTATATTTTCTGAGAGGAGGCAAGCATGAAGCATCAAAAAATCACCAATCTTCTGACAGTGCTGCTGTTTGTCATTCCTCTGGCACTGGGGCTGATCCTTTTTGCGGTACTGCCCGACAAGGATTTTTCCGAAGAGGAAAACCGAAGCCTGCAGACCTTTCCCAAGTGGTCATGGAAGTCGTTTTTCGACGGTGAATTCGGGCAGGATATGAACGAGTATTTTGCCGACCAGTTTCCCGCGCGTGACGCGCTGGTGGGACTCAAGGGACTTTCTGAGCTGGCCCTTGGAAAAGGGGAGAACAACGGCGTGGTGCTGGGCAAGGACGGCCAACTGGCCGTGCGCTGGTTTGACGCGTATATCGATCGCCTGACCCGCGTGTACGACACCGATTTTTATGCCAAAGAGAGCATTGACGCGCAAACGAATGCGCTGAACAAGCTGCAGGCAGAGCTTGCGGCGCAAGGCCTTGATCTGACTGTGATCATCCCGCCGCGTACGCTGGACGTGGTGGGCGCGCAGACCAACTATCCCATGCAGTCGGCCGACGCCCTGTGGGCGGATATCGACGCAGGCCTTGACGATTCGGTGGCCTACCTTGACCTGAGAGCCCCCATGCAGGCCGCATACGCGAGCGGGGAATACGTCTATTACCGCACCGATCACCATTGGACCACCCGGGGCGCGTATATGGCGTACTGTGCGCTTATGAACGAATGGGGAAAGCAAAGCGAGATCATCCCCGAAAGTACGTTTACGGTCGAAACGGTGGAAGGCTTTTACGGCACGACCTGGTCGCGCGCGGGCTTGAAGTTTGTCGGCCCCGATTCCTTGGAGATCTGGCACTTTGAGGGCGAGGAGAATTATACCGTCACCGATTGGACCATGCAGACGGGGCAGAACGAGCAGGGCAAATCCTATATTGACTTTGTCCGCGGGGATAGCTTTTCCGGCTTTTATAACCGCGAATATCTTGAACAGAAGGACAAGTATTCCGCGTTCCTGGACGGCACGCACGGTATTCTGACCGTCAAAAAGAACACCGACGAGCAAAGAGAAACGCTGCTTGTGCTCAAGGATTCCTTCTTTAACAGCATGGTGCCGTTTTTGGCGCAGCATTATGATCTTGTCGTAATCAATCTTTCCGCGGGAGGGGTCAAGCCGCTCTCGTATTACGCGGAGCAGTTCGGCTGCGACGGTGTGCTGATTGTGTACAATGCTGAAAACATGATCGAAAACAACGCGCTTGCCGGAGTGAGATACGCCAAGTAAGCCAAAAAACGTAATTGTTATAATTTAAAACTATAAGCCACCCCGATTTCGTGGTGGCTTATTCATTGCAGATTTTTGTAAAAGAGCGTTCGAGTGATAGCGTTTCCTTTCGCCGCTTATATCAATCTTGATCTCTCTGCACCTGTACCTTTTGCTTGACCCAGGAGAGGGCTTCACGGTACTCGGACATTTCTCTGACGCTGTCAAACCACGCCCATCTGGGGTTTTCCAAAAGGTCGCAGATGTACACGGCATTATAGCGGGACAGATTGACCATGGCAAACAGCTTATGTCTTTCGCCCTTGCCATCAATGGCATAATTCCAATCCTTGCTTACCTTCAAGTCCGAAAACAGCTTTCCACCAATGCTGAGATATGTCTCGGGGAGTGCATGCGCCTCTTGGTACATAGCAATCGCCTCGCGGAAATTCTTCCATCCTTGCTCACCGTCACCGCAACCGAACAGGCAGGCAGACATGACCAACTGCTTGTAGGCATAAAACATCTTCCAACCGTCAGGTATGACACCACCGCCAAAGGAGCGAATCATGTCCAGCACCTCCCGGTGGAATTGCACCTTACCCTGAGGACCTAACTGATCGGGGTAGCGACGATCCAACTGATCCGCCATGCTCTCAAACATTTCCAGTCCCTGTTGTACGTGTACATGTTCCCAATCACCATGTGCCATGGCGCGCGCAACCAAGCAGTAGCGTCGGCTCCATCCTGAGTAAGGCGTCATGCTCAGCCAGAATTGCAGATCCTTTTCATCACAAATTGAAACCATGATCTGAATGGTGGCGTTACGATAGCGCGTTTCCAATAGTCTTGGCACCAACTTCTCAACCAGCGGCATGTATTTGCAAAGCTTTGTCTCATCAGCCGCAGCGTAATCCTTGATATCCTGCACCAATACGTAGGCATACTCGTCGTTTTCGGGATATTTGCAGCAATACTCCCGGATAAATTCGATGCGCTTCGCGCCGTCCGATATGCTGTCGAGCGTTGGATAGAACGCCTCGTGCTCCTCTTGCTTTGATTTTGTATCGTTGGAAAGCAGGCTGTCCACGCTCACACCGAAATAGTTTGCAATCGAGGGCAAAAGCTCCAAGTCGGGGTAACAAATGCCAATCTCCCAACGCGAGACAGACTGTCCCGACACACCCAGTACGTCGGCAAGGGCCTCCTGTGTGATTTCCTTTTGCTTACGCAGTTTTTTGAGATTTTCCGAAAAATTCAATTTCATCAAGATCATTCACCTTTCAAAATAAATTTGAAGTGGCCTCTTCGACTATAGTATAGCAAACGGAAAAGCAAAATGCAATATCACGCTGATTGAGAGTCGGTGTCAAAATTGGTGAATGATGGAAAAGTATGTATAGTTGTTTTGGGATATTACTGACACGGCTGCCATGAAGTGCCGTTGTCGGTTGATTTGTACGCAAGATAATAGGGATTTTCCAAATTGCCGCCCTGTACGCTGACGGTCAGGTACAGCACGCCGTCCTTGCAGGAGAGCGCAACGGTATCTCCGTATCCTTCGGGTATTTCGTCCTTTGTGGTTTGGTAGTTCCATTTCTCCCAGGTCTTGCCGCCGTCGAAGGTCAGGTAAGTGCGTGTCTCGGGTTCAATTTCCGCCCAGTATTCAATCGATGCAAATCCGACAAGATCGCTGACAAATCCGATTGCTGCAAAGGGGCGCGCCAGCTTCGCACTGCCGTAGGATACGGGCAGCGTGTCGGATTGCACGCGACTCCACGTTCTGCCGCCGTCGCGGGTTTCGAACAGCAGAAGCTGATAGTCAAGCTGCTCTTTATGCACGACCAGCAGCTTGCCGTTCTGCGTGTCGCTGAAATAAAGCGAGAGATTGAGGGGGTGAACCGTCTGCCCAAGCTCTGCCGTCCAGGTCTGCATCCCGCCGTCGCGCGCCAGAGAGAGCATGGAGAAGGATGACATGCCTTGGTTGAACGTATACAAGGGCTGCGTTCCTGCGATCAGCCATACCGTATCCCCGCAAACGGCTGCCGTGTGGCGCTCCATATCAATTGAGTCCCGGGAATAGTCGGTATATTGCTTCAACGGTGTCTTGATATAGGTATCCCAGTCCTCAACGTGTAGGTAGAGAATCCCCGCTCTGTCGTGGGCAACGTCAACACCGACTTGACCGTGCGGAATATTCTTTGCGGTGCTTTGTGCAATCGAGTGATACACCAGTGCAGAGGCATCGATTTCACGGGGCGCATATTCGGGTATATAGTCGTTTTGCATATCCACAAAGCCGTAGCCGTTTTGTGCTGCCCAGCCTTCCGTGTAGCTATCCTTGTAGCCGTGCAGCGTGCGGATCTCGGTCTGTGCAAAGGCATCGGGCGCGATGCTTGTCGCATTCGGGAGATACAGATCCGTTAACTGTCCGCAGCAGAACACGTCGCTGCCTATGCTTTGCAGGCTGTCAAGGTGGATTTGTGAGAGGGAAACGCACTCGTAAAAGGCTTGGTCGGGCAGGTTGCGGAGCAGGGGCATGTCCAGCACGGTCAGGCTGTGGAAGCAGTATAGGTTCAGCCACTCTTCATTCCACGGCTCAACGATCAGTCGCTGTACGCTCGGCGCGATCAAGGAGGTGATCTCATTGATCGAAACGCGCTCGTATGTGAGTGCATAGTTGTCGGTCAGCTCGTATCTCAACTCGGTCACGGGCTTTGCGTTGATCTGCTCGGGAATGACGATGTCGCTCTGATTTCCCGTATATTCGCAAACGCGGATGTGATCGGGGAACTCCAGATAGGTGAAGTCGCCAAATGCCTGCGTTTTCTCATCGATATCGACAAAGGTAAAGCCGTACTGCTCGGCTAACGCCTGTAAGGGCGAGTTGCGATAGCCCCACAACTCGGGTCTCGGATCGGTAAAGGTCAGCTCGTCAAGTCCCTCGATCACCTCGGGGATCATCAGCACCTCGATGCCGGTACCGTCAATAAATCCAATCCCTACGCTCGTCGCGCAGCTGATCCCCAGCTCTGTCAGCGAACTGCAGCCGCGGAAGGCATGGTCGCCGATCTTTGTGGCGTCCGGGAAGCTTGCACTTTGCAGAGCGGTGCAATTTTCAAATGCCCCGCTGCCGACCCGGGTCACGCTCGGTGCGCTGATGCTTTGCAGCGTGGTGTTATCACGAAAAGCACCGTCTGCAATCGTTTGCACGTCCTTTGGAAGAACAATGACCGAATCGCTGCCCGTATAGGCGATCAGCACGCTGTTCTCCACCACGAAATCCGAGGGCGTATGCAAGCCCTTGAGCATCAGACCGACAGCACCTGCCACGATCAGACAAAGGCAAGCTGCAGCTGCAATCCATGCAAGGCTTTTTGTGCTGCGTTTCTTGCGTGTGCTTGTTGCCTTGCGCGTTGCCGTGCCAAAGGAAAGGGCGCTTTCCAAGGTGCGATCGTCAATCGCACCAATGGCTTCCAATATTGTAAATGCATTCATGCTTCAGCCCTCCGTTCCTTTACACATAATACCCTGCAGTCTCAAGGGCCTCGCGCAGCTCGGCGCGCATGCGGAATAGCCTTGAGCTGACCGCATTTTCGGTAATGCCAACCAGCGTAGCAATGGCACCGACACTCTCACCCATCCAATAGCGGTGCACAAAAATGGCACGGTTGACCTCGTCCAGTGCCGCGACAAATGCGGAAATGGTGCTTTGCAAAAGCTCCTGCTCGTATTCAATGCCGGGGACGGTGTTGGGGGAGGGAATGCATTCGGAGAGCTCGGAGAGCAGGTCGGTGACCTGCCGCCCGCGCTTTTGCGCTGAATTATGCTTGATGCGGTTGATGGCCAGATTTCTTGCGATCCTGCCCGTATAAAGCTTGAGGCTTTCCGGGCGTGCCTCGGGTATGGAATTCCAAGTGTGCAGATACGTATCGTTGACGCATTCCTCGCTGTCCTGCTTGTTGGCAAGCAGATTCATGGCAATGCGAAACAAAAAGCTGCCGTATTTTTGTTGTAATGCTTCAATTCCTTGCTCTGAACGTTTCCAGAACAATTGAACGATGGTTTTATCCTCCAATGCTTGATACCTCTGTGATCATTTTTTTGCGCTTTGACGCTTCATACCTAAAGACAACTTCCGTTTCAAAATCTTTTGCAGAATTTGTGCTTTTTTCGCGAAAGATTATTGCGGTTTTATTGTCATTAATTATATCATGCCGAATGGGCAAATTTCAACTGTGAAAAGGAATATAGCGTGAAAGTTCATGTTATATTCCTTTATACTCAACCATTCACGCTTAAACTTCACCTAATAATGGGTCCGTGCCCATTATTGGAGCAAAGCTCCGCGGTGAAGTTTCTGTCACTATTTGAGCCGCCAAAGGCGGCATGGAGGTAAAAATGAAAAAAGCAGTAAAAATATCTGCATGGGCGGTCTTTGTGATATATTGTGCTATTTTGCTTTATATCCTGCTGTTGGATAAGGCAGTATCGGGGTATCACCAAAATCTGCGCAATATTCTGGCGCATATCAATCTGATCCCGTTTCGTACCATCGTGACGTATATCATCCGCTTGGCCCGGGACAGCATCAACCTTGATGTCGTGGTCAAAAACGTTGCGGGAAATCTGCTGTTATTTGTTCCCATGGGTGCATTTCTGCCGTTTGCATTTGATAAAATGAAAAAGCTTTGGCGCACCTCGCTGTTTTTGTTCGGTTTGATTTTGCTTGTTGAGCTTGTGCAGATCGTGCTGATGATCGGCTCCTTTGACGTGGATGATCTGCTGCTCAATATGCTTGGCGGTATGCTCGGATACTCGATTTTTTTGCTTCCGCCCGTCCGCAGGCTCGGCGCTTGGTGCTTTGACAAAACGACTGAAACGAAATAAAAAATACTAAAAAATTGCCATTCATAAATCCCGGATCATCGTTCAAAATAATAGCAGAGCACGCAAGAGATTGCGGACTCCATTGAGATAGATGAATTTGAAAAAAGACAGGGCAGCGCGCGGGAAGTGCCCGCGAAGCCGACCCGAACAAGGAGATTTATTATGGCAAACAAGGAAGCAAAGAAGGCTCTTGAGCAGTTCAAGATGCAGGCAGCAAACGAAGTAGGCGTTACTCTGAACCAGGGCTACAACGGCCAGCTGACCTCTCAGCAGGCAGGCAGCATCGGCGGCCAGATGGTCAAGAAGATGGTTGAGTCCTACGAGAACTCTCTCAAGACCAAGTAAGACGACCCTGAGGATATGACAAAACGGGCGATCGCACGTGCGATCGCCCAAATTTTTTTGCGCGAAATAGTGACAAAGCCTGCAGAATATGTTATAATACAAGATGATGATAATTTCCATGGAAAGGAAAATGAAAAGCATGAAAAAAACAGTTCTGAAGGAATATGCCAAGCTGCTTGTCAATTGCGGCTTGAGTATCAAAAAGGGTGACGTGGTCATGATCAGTGCCTCGCTCGATCAGCCCGAGTTTGTGGCAATGGTCACCGAGGCGGCTTACCGCAAGGGCGCTGCGCGCGTCATCGTGGATTTCGACTATCAGCCTCTGACCAAGATCTCTGTCAAGTATCGCTCGCTCAAGAGCCTTGGCACGGTGGAGGAATTCGAGGAGGCAAGACTCAAGTACAGACTTGAAAAGAATCCTGCCATGCTGTACCTGCTCTCGGATGACCCCGACGGTCTGAAGGGCATGAACCAGGCAAAGAGCTCCAAGGCGGCGCAGATGCGCTATCCCATCATCAAGCCCTATCGCGACGCCATGGATAACAAGTATAAGTGGTGTATCGCAGCAGTTCCCGGAGAAGCCTGGGCAAAGAAGGTGTTCCCGGGCATGCGCGCAAGTGCTGCCGTGGAAAAGCTGTGGAACGCCATTCTGTATACCTCCCGCGTGCTGGATGCCGATGGAAATTTGCTTGACGCTGTGGCAGAATGGGACAAGCACAATAAGAATTTTGCCGAGAAGTGCGCGTACCTCAACAGCCTTGGCCTTGTCAAGCTGCATTATAAGAGCGAGAATGGCACCGATCTGCACGTGGGCCTGATCGAGGATGGCTTGTTCCTTGGCGGCGGCGAGAACACGCTGGGCGGGGAATACTACAACCCCAACATTCCCACTGAGGAGACCTTTACCTCGCCCAAGGCGGGTAGTGCCGAGGGCGTGGTATATGCCAGCCTGCCTCTTTCCTATCGCGGAGAGGTGATCGACAAGTTCTGGTTGAGATTTGAGGGCGGTCGCGCAGTTGAGGCGCACGCAGAGCAGGGCGAGGATCTCTTAAATCAGATGATCACCATGGACGCAGGTGCTGCCATGCTTGGCGAGTGCGCACTCGTACCTTACGATTCTCCCATTCGTAACAGTGGCATTACCTTCTACGAGACGCTGTTTGACGAAAACGCTGCCTGCCACTTAGCAATGGGCGCAGGCTTTACCAATTGCCTTAAGGACTATGACAAGTACACCTTGGCCGAAGCGCATGAGAAGGGTATCAACGATTCCATGATCCACGTGGACTTCATGATCGGCACGGCCGATCTTTCGATCGTTGGCGAAACGGCCGACGGCAAGATGGTTCAGATCTTCGAGAACGGCAACTGGGCGTTCTGATATGACCGAACGAAAGCTGATCACGGTAGACTTTGCGTCAATCATGGGGCAGATCAAGCCGCTGCATGGCATGTGTAACGGCCCCCTCTCCCCGGGGGCGGATCTTTCGGATCTGTTTTTATCGATGGGTGTGCCGCGCGTGCGCTTTGCCGATGCGGGAGGAAAGCAGGCGGGACTTTACGTCAACGTCTCTGCCATTTTTCCGGATATCTCTGCCGATGAATACGCCCCCGGCAGTTATCGCTTTGCACCCACCGATGCATTGATCCGTGCGGCATCCGAGAGCGGTGCCGAGATCATGTACCGCTTTGGCGAGAGTGATAACGGCTGGCACTATGCTTTTCCCGAAAACGCGGACAAGTGGGTGCGCATCTGCACCAATATCATCCGCCATTACAACGACGGATGGGCAGACGGCATGCGCGCCAATATTCCGTGCTTTGAAGTGTGGGCAACACCCGATGCCATGAAGGATGTGGGCAACGCTGCCGTTTTCGCCTTTTATGAAAAGGTGGCGCACGGTGTCAAGTCCTATGACCCTTCGCTGCAGGTCGGCGGCATGGGATTTGCCGACTATGGCGCGATGGCGCGTGAATTTCTAAAGTATTGCAAGAAAAAGCAGGTGCCGCTGGATTTTGTGTCGGTTTGCGCGTACGGAGAGACACCCGACGCAGCGCTTGCAGGCGCAGGTAAGCTGTCAGCTTATCTGCAAAAGAGCGACATGGCGCACCTGCCCATTCATATTTCCGAGTGGAATTGCGCAAAGCCGGATATGGGCGTGCAGACTCCCGCGCAAAAGCAAGCGGAATACGAGCGATTGCATTCGCTGCGCGGTGCCGTTTTCTGCGCGTCAACGCTGCTTAAGATGCAGAACGCATTCGGAATTGAATCTGCCACCTATTACGACGCACAGCCCGAAATTTCGCCCTTGTGCGGTATTTGCGATCGCTTTGGCAATCCTGCCAAGCCTTCGTATGCCTTTCGCGCATACGACGTGCTGTACAGACAGGGAAGTGCGGTGTATTGTGACGCGCAGGGAGGCGGCGTGGACGCAGCAGCCTCCATCGGTGGCCGCGCAGGCGCGGTCATGATTTCGGTTTCAAACGGTGCGGGGCTTGTGGATATCCGCTTGAACAATCTTCCCGACAACGTGTACAGTGCAGACGTGCTGATTTTGGACGGCGTGCGTGACCTTGCGCACGTGCAGACTCTGCCGCTTTTGGGCATGAGCCGACAGATCTGCATATCCGTCAGTCAATACGCATTGATTTTGATTAAACTATATTAATGGAATTAAAGGAGAGAATGACATGAACGTTCACAAGTATTCATTTATCAAGGCGCATCCCGTATGGGAGTGCGGCACCGAAAAGGTCATGAACCGCACCATCGCCTTGCATACAAGCATTCAAAAATCCGAAAAGCCTGTTGTGCTGGCACTTGCCGCACACTGCTCGTTCACGGTTCTTTTGAACGGCAAGATCATTGCACACGGCCCTGCAAGAGCGGGTCACGGCTATTACCGTGCCGATGAGCTGGTGTTGACCGATCTGCTTTGTGATGGCGACAACGCGCTTTGCATCCGCATCGCGGGCTATAACGTCAATTCCTTCCATTACTTAGACAAGCCCTCGTTTGTCTGCGCCGAGCTTTTGGTGGGCGGCGAGGTGATCGCATATACCGATGCTCCCTGTGTCGGCTTCTCTGTACAGGGTGTGGATGAGAGAATGACAAAAGTGCAGAGATATTCCTTCCAGCGTCACATGGTGGAGTGCTATGATCTTGCACCCGAGAAAAAGAACGTACCTGTCGAGGTTACGCTGACCGAGGAAAAGGCGTTCATCCACCGTGACGTGCCCTACGGTGAGGTTGAGGAGCTGTATCCCAAGGCTGTGTTTGCTACGGGCAGCGTGTCTTATGACGAGACCCGTCCCGTGTACGGCAACCGCGAGGTGACCAAGATCTACGACGAGTTCTTTGGATACACGGTCGAGGAGCTGGAATTCAGATCCTACGAGACCGCTTCCCACATGGTATTTTCCGAGCCCAAGCCCTATGATATCAGCGCATCTGCTATCCCCGTATGCGCTGAGACCTACGTGGACGTGGACATGGGCGTCAACTATACGGGCATTTTCGAATTTGAGCTCGAGGCTTGCGGCAAGGGCGAGCTTTACGTGCTGTTTGACGAGCTGATTCCCGGTGGACAGCTCAATTGCTTCCGTAACGGTACCTCCAACATCGTAGCTGTGCGTGCCGAGAACGGTTCTTACAGCATCCGTTGCCAGGAGCCTTACACCATGCGTTATATCCGTCTTGTGGCAAAGGGCTGCTCGTTCACCGTCAAGGGACTGCGACTGTTCAAGGTAGCGTTCCCCGCAGGCAAGATTACCGCGGAATTCGTGGGCGAGGACGACGCGATGCGCCGCATTTACGACGCTGCAGTCGAGACATTCCGCGCCAATACCGTGGATATTTATATGGACTGTCCCTCCCGTGAGAGAGCCGGCTGGCTGTGCGACAGCTTCTTTACCTCGCGCGTGGAAAAGACGCTGACAGGCAATTCCGACGTGGAAAAGGCGTTCCTTTCCAACTTCTTAATGCCCGAAAAGTTTGAATTTATTCCCGAGGGCATGCTGCCCATGTGCTATCCCTCGGATCACAACGACCATACCTATATCCCCAACTGGGCAATGTGGTACGTACTTGAGCTTGGCGAATATGCAAAGAGATCGGGCGACTATGAGCTTGTGGCCGAGGCAAAGGACAGAGTTTACGCGCTGCTCAACTTCTTCCGTCCGTTCGAGAACGAATACGGCTTGCTTGAGAAGCTGCAGAGCTGGGTATTTGTTGAATGGTCCAAGGCAAATGAGCTTGTGCAGGACGTTTCGTTTGCAACCAACATGCTGTATGCGACCATGATGGATACCATTGCCGAGCTGTACGGTGACGAGCCATTGAAGGACGAGGCTGCAAAGCTGAGAGAGACCATTGCCAAGATGAGCATGACCGAGAGCGGATTTTTCTGCGACAACATGTACAGAAGAGACGGGAAGCTTGAGCTGTCGGGCGAGAGAACCGAGGCCTGCCAGTATTACGCATTCTTCTGCGGCATAGCAACACCCGAGAGCCATCCTTGGCTGTGGAATACGCTGGTCAACGATTTCGGTCCGGACCGCGTCAAGAAGGGCGTATATCCCGAGATCTGGGTTGCCAACGCGTTTATCGGAAACTATCTGCGTCTTGATCTGCTTGACAGATACGGCTGCCACGAGGCACTGTATGAGAACATCAAGGGCTACTTTACGTACATGGCCGACAGAACGGGCACGCTTTGGGAGCTGACAGCGGATCACGCAAGCTGCAACCACGGCTTTGCATCTCACGTGCTTTACTGGATGGAGCACCTGGGCCTGGTTAAGTAAACAGTTTCTGACGACCTGACTTTTGAAAAGTTTTGATCAAACTTTTACAAAAGTTTGCGGGGACGTGGGGCAGCGCCCCGCATAACGCCATTTCAATTCGCGCAGCGAATTACTGGTTCATTTCTTTGTGGCTACTTGCTCAAAGAAAGAACGGATAGAATTTTATATCGCATAGAAAAAGGGAGCTACCTATCAAGGTAACTCCCTTATTCTTTTACGATGAGCAAACTATTTCCGTTCTTTTTTGCATACTCGTCGTAGGGGGGGATATTATCCTCCCGCCCCAAAGCAGATTGGTTTCGTTTTGCCCCGGCTAGAATTTGGGATTAACGCGTGCGGGGGGATGGTATCCTCCCCTACG
>JAZNZB010000013.1:0-5608 GCA_045594705.1 Eubacteriales bacterium | reverse complement strand
CGTCGTACAGGTCGCGCAGCGTATATCCCGCGGGCATGATGACGCCGCGGTGCGCGTAGTCGCCAAGGCGTGTCGCCATTTCCTCGTAAGAGATCTTGATATACACGATCTTCCCAAGCGTTGCAAGATGTGCCATGGCTGCCTCGCTGTA
The DNA here is from genome assembly GCA_045594705.1 of Eubacteriales bacterium. Lineage (GTDB taxonomy): Bacteria > Bacillota > Clostridia > Oscillospirales > CAG-272 > SVQP01. The sequence goes on along the minus strand of JAZNZB010000013.1, from coordinate 5,457 downwards.
TACCGCGCTGCCACCTGTGGCAATGACCGCATCGGTAGCATTAATGCTGCAGTTGACCTCGGATTCCAGCGTCAAAAATGCCTCGTTTCCGTGCTCTGCGATCAGCTCGTGCAGCAGTTTTCCATGCTTTTTTTGGATCAGCAGGTCGGAATCGATGAATTCCAGACCCAGTTTTTTTGCAAGCAATACCCCCAGAGTGCTTTTGCCGCACGAGGGCATGCCGATTAAGATAACAGACATATGGGACTCCTTTGGAAACGTCGTTATAGGGAAAGTTATCATCTTCCCGCACGCGAAAAAGGCAGATCGGCGTTCACCATTCAAAACCGTTTTCGGGCGGGAGCATGATATGCTCCCCTACAACCAATAGTATCATATTACAACCACGCGGGCGGCTCTTCGGGAATGGGCGGGAACTCGCTTGCGGGATCAGCCCACGTGCCTCCGCTTCCGGGCGCACTTCCCTGTTGCGGGCGAGGAGTATCGACAAAGACGAAGGTGGTTTTGCCGTCCTTCATTTTGAGCTTTGCCGTAAAGCTCTTGCCGGATTTTTGCGAGACAAATCCGTCCAGCACTTCGGTCTCGCCGCACGCGATCAGCTGCTTGGCGACCCCTACCGAAATGGTCTTGCCGCAGATATAGGTGCGGATGGTAAACGGACATCCCTCCTTATATCCCGCGCAAACGTAGCCGTATTTACCGCGGAAAATTTCCTTACCGCACATGGGGCAAACACCGATATGGTCACCGAACATGCCAATATCGTTGTCCGTTCCCACTCCATCGTGCTGTGCGCGAAAGATCGCACCGATCTCACGCTCTGCAAGCCCTACCGCGTCGCCGATCGTGGACTGTCCGCGGAACACCTGCTTGAGCGCGCGACCCATCTCGCACGTCTTGTATTTATCCATGCCAATGCCCATGCGATCCAAGGATTCGACTAAATAAATGCCGCCGGGCAGAATGGTATATACGTCCTTTTTGAGCTGAATATAGCCCGAATTGCGCGCGTTGTCAATGATACCCGTGCGCGTTGCCTCGGTTCCCAGCTCCACGCCCTCCAGCATGGCCTTATACTCAGCTGCGTCGTTGACGCCCATGCTGTCGGCAAGCTGCGCTGCCTGCTCGTCATCCGCTGCCTTTTCCTCGCGGAAGGGGTTTTTGAGATAATTCAGCAGCGTTTCGGTGGTATAGTGCTTGGGCGGAGAGGTCTCCTTCTCGGTCGGCTTGAAGATATGGTTGACCTTGTCGCCCTTTTCAAGGCGCGGCAGCACCTTATCCTTGGCACCTCCGTCGTCGTATTTCATCCAGCCGGGCTCCAAAATGACCGTTCCCTTGAGCGAAAACTCCTCAAAGTTGCCCACCTTGACCGTGATCTCTGTGCGCTCAGCCAGACAATCCTTGGCGCAGAACACCGCCACGAATCGGCGGAACACGGTAGAATACACCTGATTTTCAGCCTCGCTCAGTCTTCCCTTTTCGGGGATCTTATAGGTCGGGGTGATGGCCGAGTGCGACTCGATCTTGGAGTCGTCGAAGATCTTTTTGCTGTCCTTGAAGGTCACGGGGTAGCCGATCTTGGCAATGCCCGCAAGGATCTTTTTGACCTTGTCCTTCTCGGCGGTCGCTAAGTACTCCGAGTTGGTTCTGGGATAGGTCAGATACCCCTGCTCATAAAGCTTCTGCACGATCTCCAGGCTATCCTTCATGGGCATTTTATATTTCTTTGCCAGCGTGCTTTGCAGCTTGGAAAGCGAATACAGCTTGCCGGGCATGATGGTGTCCTTTTTTCGCTTGACGGCCGTGACAATGGCATCCGCCTCGTTATACGCGCGGCAAAGCTGCTCGGCCTTTGCGTATTCCTCCGGCTTGAACTTTGTCTTGCCCACAAGCTCAACCACTTCGCCGTTTGTCTGCTCCTTGCTGGCAATCACGCAATATTTACCGGGCACGAAATTCTTGATGGCCATATCGCGCTCGTAAATGGCGCGCACGATGGGCACGATGACGCGTCCGACGCGCATCAGAGAACCGCATTTGAGTGTGGCGTAGCGGGTCAGGTTGACGCCGTACAGCCAGTCGATATAGGTGCGGGCAAAGCCCTCGCCCGCAAGGCTGTCGTACTCGGACGCATCCTTGAGATCAGCCAAGGCGGCAATGACCGTCTCGGGGGTCTGGTCGGGCAGCCAAAGACGCTTGAGACTCTTTTCTCCGCTCAGCGCGTGCTGAATGCACAGGCGGATGATGATCTCACCCTCGCGGTCCGCGTCGCCCGCGTTGACGATGGTGTCCACGTCGGCACGGTTGCACAGCGCACGAATGGTCTCGTACTGCTTGACCACGCCGCTGTCCACGCGCTTGTCGCTGCCGCGTCGCAGCTCAAAATGGAACTGCCCCGGGAAGCAGGGCAGATTCTCCATGCTCCAGCGTCCGTCGGGGCTGGGCGAGTAATATTCTACGTCAGCAAGAGAAAACAGATGACCGAACGCCCAGGAAACCAGATATCCGTTGCCTTCCAGAAAGCCGTCGCATTTGTGCATGCGGGAGTTGCCCGGGATCTGCTCGATCGCGGCCGCAATATTTCTGCCAAGGCTGGGCTTTTCGGCAAGTATCAGAATCATACTGCTCTCTCCTTTCTATCAAAGTTATCGTTTTTTTGAGAAAAATTCTGTCAAAATCGCGGCACATTCCTGCTCCATCACGCCGCCCTCAAATACAGGCATATGATAAAGCGGATACTTCTGAATGCGCAAAAGGCTGCCGCAAGCCCCTCCGCGCGCATCGTATGCGCCATATACCACGCGGTCCACTCTTGCGTTGACCAACGCCCCTGCGCACATGGGGCAAGGCTCCAAGGTCACGTAAAGCGTGCACCCTGTCAATCGGTTCGTACCCAATGCGGCGCAGGCGCGACGGATGGCCAGCACCTCGGCATGCGCCGTGGCGTCGGGCAAAAGCTCACGCTCATTGTGCGCCTTTGCAATAATCTCTCCATCCTTGACGACCACCGCTCCCACGGGCACCTCGCCCAAGGCAGCGCCTTTTTCGGCAAGCTCCAGGGCGTGCTTCATATACATCATATCACTATTCATGCTACGTGCTCCATGATCAGACTAAACACCGCCATGACGATGCTCAGACAAATAAATACTGCGATCGAGGGCGAGAAAAAGCCCTTGACGGCCATGCCGTCGGATAGCTTGATGGGCTGCTCAAAGTGCTCTTTTTCCGGCGTTGTGCCAAACGCGCTGCGCACAATTTCCTGCTCCTTCTCCTTGCGCCTTGCAAGCAGCACCAGGATCGCAAAAGCAATAAGACCTGCAAACATGACAAGCAGATTCATGGCGATCATGATACGGTTGGCAAGCATTTCATCCGAGATGCGCGCCATGAGAACCATTTGCACAAAGGAGACCAGATTGTTGAGCATATGTAGAATGGTAGACGGCCAGATCGAGCGTGACTTGACGTACAAAATGCCAAGCAGCACGCCCGCCATGGCGGTATACAAAAACTGCGTGTAGCTTTGGTGCATGGCTGCAAACATGAGTGCGCTGCCCACAATGGCAACTCCCTTGCCGTACGGTAACAGATTTCCGAGCACCAGGCCGCGGAACAAGAACTCCTCGCAAAACGGAGGCACGATGACCAGCATGACAAATACCAGCACCACCATGTATCCGTTGCCGGGCTTGATCAGCTCCAGCAGCATCTCGGTGGACTCGTTATTCTCCCCCATAAAGGGAGCAACCAAGAGCGAATTGATCTGTCCAACCGCCGTGATCATACCAACGCCTGCAACGCAGGAAAGCAAAAAATGGCGGGGCAAGCGCAGATCGAAAAACATGGGCTGCGTGGGGATTTTCTTGCTCATCAGCATAAAAATCGGCACAGGCAGCATAAAGGAGGCAAAATAGAATACGTTATAAAAGCCCCAATAAAAGAGATTGCCCGCCTTTTCGGAAAGCACACTCTCAAACATCATGTCGGCAATGCTCAGTACCGTCATAGATCCCTGCAAAAGCACGAACCAAAACAGCAAAGCAAAGCCCAGACGCAGCGTCAAGGCCTTATATTGTTTATCGTTTGCGTTCATAAGGGCACCCCTTCACATATTCTTCCATGATATATTATATCACCAAAGGTCGGGTGTGTCAAGGGTTGATGCACATACGGTTGATCCGTAGGGACCGGCGCCCTCAACAGCCCACCTGCGTTGCCATCGGAGAATTCAGAATTCTCTTGACACCCCGCTTTGCGCATGTTACAACAAAAATACGAAGTTTTTCAACTTTTTTCAAAAAAGCGTAAACTTTTCGCAAAAAAATGCGACTATATAGGTAGAAGTCCAAAATCCCCCAAGGAGGTACTTATCATGACGCTCAAAAAAACAAGTTTGATTCTTTTGCTGTGCTTATGCGCACTTCTGCTCTTCTCTGCTTGTCAGGGTGCAAAGCCGGATCTCGACCAAAAGCAGGCCGACGTGGCAACGCTGATGGACAGCGTGATTGCCAACGACCAAAACACCGCGGTTGCACTTATGGAGCACGTGCCGATTGCAAGCCAGGCACAGCTGGACGCTTTCTGGAATGAGCTTTTGCGCATTTACGACGGTGCGTCCACCTATAAGATCAAATTCATTTCCTGGAATACCACGTATTCCTTTACCGACCAATCCAGCCTCACGACCGTTGTATATCAAGCCAAGGCCGACACCAAGGCGTGCGCGGAATTCAAGCTGACCTACGACGGAGAGGATCTGCTGCGCGGTGTGAACGTCACCGACGTCACCGAGAGAAGCTCGCCCGTGATCGTCATCGTGCGCGTGCTGTTGATCCTTGGATTTGCAGCCTCGCTTGCACTTTGCATCTGGATGACGGTGGATTGCGTCAAGCGTCCCATCCGCTTCAAGGTTTTGTGGATCATTCTGATCTGGATCTTGGTCATTCTGCAAGTGAGCATGATAGGCACCTCGTTCAGATTCAATTTTTCCTTTACGGTCATTCCCACCTGGGGATCTCTGCTGGCAACCGTTTCCTCGTTCCTGCTCAGAATTCCCGTACCCGTCGGCGCGCTGATCTACCTGAGCGTGCGCAAAAAGATCAAGCCCAAGGCAAGCAAGCAGAATACCGAAGCACCTGCAGAGCCTACGACCGACGATCTTGCAAGCACGCTGATCGACCAACCCGAGCCCGCAGCAGATCAAGTTCTTTCCGAGACCGATGCTGCACCGCAAACGGAAACCACCGAGGAGCAATTTCCGGATGATCGAACAGAAGAATAATGCAATCAAATGCAAAGTCGGATCGTAGCCATGTCGTTCTGTGAGCCAAGGAGTTGAATTACTAAGTTGTCTTCCTAAGACCGCTTGGCCTCCGACTTTGCTGCACCGCAAACGGAAACCACCGAGGAGCAATTTCCGGATGATCGAACAGAAGAATAATGCAATCAAATGCA
>JAZNZB010000012.1:0-11599 GCA_045594705.1 Eubacteriales bacterium | reverse complement strand
TAAGGACGCCGCTATGATCATTTCCAGAATCAACGGCTTTACCTATGTTCAGACCGAGTTTGATCCCTACGCAGAGGAAGTTAAGGTGCTCAAGGAGACCGCTTACTCGAACGGTGACAGAGCAAAGGTGAAGTGCTACGGCTCTGACAGCGTTCCCGAGGGCGTTGCGATCATGCGTCTTGAGAACGTCGGCGTTTCCATCACCGGTAACTCCACCAACCCCACCAGATTCCAGCACCCCGTTGCAGGTACCTACAAGAAGTGGTGTAACGAAAACGGCGTCAAGTACTTCTCCGTAGCATCCGGCGGCGGCACGGGCAGAACCCTGCACCCCGATAACATGGCAGCAGGTCCCGCTTCCTACGGCATGACCGACACCATGGGCAGAATGCACGGTGACGCTCAGTTCGCAGGCTCCTCCTCCGTTCCCGCTCACGTCGAAATGATGGGCTTGATCGGCGCAGGTAACAACCCCATGGTTGGTATGACTGTTGCGGTAGCTGTTGCTATCGAAGAGGCTTGCAAGTAATAAGAAATACGGTCGCTTTTTGAAAAAAGCTCCGCAAAAACTTTCATAAAAAATTGGACACATCATTAAGGAGCAATCCGTCTTGATGTGTCCAATTATTTTTTGAGAATACTTTTTCTGTGTAGGGGAGGATATCATCCTCCCGCCTGAGAGCGATTTTTGATTGCGTCACTTGAACAGGCTTGCAAATTCGACGCGTGCGGGAGGATGATATCCTCCCCTACGAGAAAAATGGCTACGGGCGATCACATATTTCGGCTTTGCCGAAATTCTCGCCCCTACAAAATTGACAATAAAAATCGGACACGTCATTTGGGAAAATCCCTTGTGACGTGTCCATTTTTTATAGTTATAGTCAAAAGAGCATCATTGTGCGTCGCATGCGAAAATTCTAATGCTGGTTGAGTAATATTCTCGCAGCCTTATCTGTACAACCGAAAAAAATATGGTATAATGAAATCAACCTCGAGGGAATCATTTCAAATGGAGGAATACCATGAAAGATTTTGGCAACAGAATCAAAGCTTTACGCAGAAAAATGAATTTAACACAAGAAGAGCTTGCGGAAAGGCTGAACGTGTCGTATCAGACCATCTCCAAGTGGGAAACCAATGCTTCATTACCCGATATCACCATGTTTCCGATCCTTGCTAATTTTTTCAATGTGTCCACCGATGAGCTTTTAGGGGTGGATCTTGCCAAAAAGCAAGCAAAGATCGACGAGATCATAGCCGAGTATGACAGGCTTTCGAATCTCGGCAAGGAAAAGGAGAAGTTTGATTTTATCTGCAGGGCATACCATGCATATCCGAACGAAGAAAAAATTCTGGGAAAGTATATTTGGATGCTTTACTATGACCCATATTTCTGGGAAAAGTATTGGGATCTGCAGGAAAAGGGCAAATTAACGCCGGATCACCCCAAGGTGCCTCACATGGAAGAGCTGATTATGCTGTGTGAGCGTATACTCAAGGAGTGCTTTGACGAACAGATCAGATACGATGCCATCAGCTTACTCAGCGGCATTTACGGGCTTAGCGGTGACGAGAAAAAAGCCATTGAATATATCAAGCTTTTGCCTACTGCACTGCAGGTCGGAGAAATGAGAGAGCTTTACAAAAGAGGCAGTGAAAACTGGTGGAAATATGCGCGAGAGGAGCTTCACGGAATCAGCGAAGACGTATACGTAAAGATCAGAAATTGCGCAAATTATGCCCCGACCAATCAAGAAGCCATCCGCATCTATAAAAAGGCGGTTGATTTTATCAAAATGATTTATGACGAGGGGGATTACGGCTTTTCACATTATCATTTGTCCGAGGCGTATCTTTCTATGGCATCCCGTTATTGCTGCGAAGAGGATTACGAGCTTTGCGCCAAATATCTTGACCTGAGCCTTGCACATGCAAAAGCCTATGACGAGCTTCCCGAGAAGACCGTTCATACCTCTTTTCTTGTAAAGGACTGCGAATTTGAAAGATCAAGAGTGAATTCGGGGTATGAATGCAACGAAGTGCAGCGTCAGTTAGGCGATGTTTGCAAGATAGAGAGCTTTGACAGCATACGGAATGAGCAGTGGTTTGTCGATATTGTTGAAAGATACGCGCCGTTTGCAAAGGATACGAAGAGCTAAGAATAAGCGCGGACGAAATTGAATCACAAAAAACGGACACGTCATTTGGGAAAATCCCTTGTGACGTGTCCGTTTCTTTATTTATTTTACGAGTCCAGCTCCTTGAACTTTTTGATCTGCTCGCACAGCAGGTCGTAGTAGAAGGTGCCGTGGATCTGAGAGGGTTCGAGGTCCTTGGAAATCTCTACCGAAAGCTGCTCGCTCTTGGTCCACTCGTTCCAGGAGATCAGCAGCACCATGCCTGCGCCAAGCTCGCAAGCGCGGCCAAACTGCTCGCGGAAGGTCTCGCCGTTTCTTCTGCCGCGGGCGGGGATGTAGCCTCGGTCGCCCTCCTTGCCTTGTGCGCGGCTGGAAGCCGTGACCGAAATGCACTCCACGCGGCCGTCCTTGACCGTATAGGTTTGGGTAGCGCGTTCCTCCCAGCTCCAGAAGTGATAGGAGCGCATGGTTTGCTCATCGAAAAGGTCGTCCTGCTGGCCAACGTAGCCCGTGACCCAACGCACGGTAAAGCGATCGTCCGTCCATTTGGGATCAGCCCCGTAGAAGTTGGGGGTAGCACCGTAGCACATCAAGAGCGGCTTGCCGTCGTAATTGAAGTAGAGATCGGGGTATTTTGCTACATAATCGCGATATATCTGATCCACCTTTTTCTGGTGATTGCCGTTTTCCAAATTTTCGGGCATGGAGTGTCCGGGGCCTGCAAAGATGCAGATCTTGGGTGCGCCCTCAATCTTTGACCATACCTCGAACAGCACGTCGGTCGCCTCCTCGATCATGCGGAAGGTGGGCAAGGAGTCGCGTTGCTTTGCGGGATCATAGCAGGTGTTGTTTGTCCAGTCCACAAAGATGAAATCAATTCCTGCGTCGCGCAGCAAAATCGCGTGCTTATAGATCACGTCGCGGTCGTCGGAGTTATACGGCCCATCCAGCGGGAGATCCCACGTGTTCTTGCCCCAGCCGGGAAGAACGTCGCAATGCCAGGTGGTATAGGCAATGCCGACCTTACGCTGACCTGCGGGAGTCTTTTCATAGAGTCCTGTGCCGATGGGCAGGACGGCGTTGAATCTGTTTTGCATGGTGCTTCCTCCTTATGGTTCTGTTTCTTGAGTTTGGATCTGACCTTTGAATTTTTTGATCTGTTCGCACAGCAGATCGTAGTAGAAGGTGCCGTGAACGACGGAGGGTTCCAGGTCCTTGGAGATCTCGGGGGAGGGCTGCTCACCCGTTGTCCACTCATTCCAGGAGATGAGAATGACCATGCCTGCGCCCAAGTCGTTTGCACGCTGGAATTGCTTTTTGAGCGTCATGCCGTTTTCTCTGCCGTATGCGGGGATGTAGTTTTCGTCACCCTCGGAGCCCTGCGCGCGGCTGGCCGCGGTGCAGGTCACGCATTCCACACGACCGTCCAGAACGGAATAAGGCTGCAGACCGCGCTCCTCCCAGCTCCACCACTGGTTGCGGGTTGCCATGGTTCTGTCGTTATAAAGCCCGCCCTGCTGACCGACGTAGCCGGTTGCCCAACGGATGGTGAAGCGGTCATCCGTCCACTTGGGGCGATTGCCATACTGGTTGGGCGTTGCGCCGTAGCACATGAGCAGGGGCTTGCCCTCGTAGTGGAAATAGAGGTCGGGGTATTTTTCTACGTAATCACGCCAGATCTGATCCACCTTGATCTGATGCTTGCCGTTATTGACGTTTTCAATGCCCGAGTGGCCGGGGCCTGCAAAGATACAGATCTTTGGAGCGCCCTCGATCTGCGACCATACCTCAAAGACCAGGTCGGTGGCTTCCTCGATCATGCGGAAGTCGGGGCGCGACTCTCGCATGGATTCGGGCTCATAGGTGGTGTTGTTGGTCCAGTCGATAAAGATGAAATCCACGCCTGCGTCACGCAAAAGCTCTGCGTGCTTGGCGATCATTTCGCGGTTGTCTGAATAATAATTGCCGTAAAGAGGGGTATCCCATGTATTCTTGCCCCAGGTGATGATCTTGGTGCACAGCCAAGTGGAATAAGCAATGCCGACCAAGCGATCCTCGTAGGGGGTAGCTTCATATTTTCCGACGCCCGTTTGCTCGATCTCTACGTCATCGTAGTTGTAAATGACGTCCGCGTAGAGCTGATAGCGATCCGCCATAGCTTGCTTACGCGCGTCTGTCAGCGCCTCGGTTGAGGTGCTGATATAAACCGAGCTGTCGGCAGGAGTGACGGTGTAGCCCATCCAACGCGCCAAATAGTCAGTGGCGATCAGAATATGGCCACCGCGAGCAACGGTGGTGGGGCAGTTGTAGGACGTGCCGTTATAGTCCACCTTGTCAGAGCCGACCGTAAAGACCAGCGTTGCGTGATCGCGGGTCAGAGTCGCCTTGGTGCTGTCCTCGGAGAGAGTGCACGTAAATCCAAAGAGGGTAGCGGCTGCTTTGGCATCCAGCAGCGTCATGCCCTCGCAGGACGTGATGGGATATTGCGTTTTGATCTGTGTTTTATCGCAGAGCAGGTAGGAATATCCATGCCTGAGCTCGGTCACCGTATCATTCGGTGCGTAAGGAGTCACGCTGCCTGTCTCAAGGCTGATGGATTTGGTGGTGGAGTTTGCAAAGTGAGACATGGTGCGAACGTAGCCGAGCATATCTCCGTGGGCGATGCGCTCAAGATCGGGGGTGCGGGCAACCTCTGCTCCCTCGGCGGTATAGACAATCAGGCATTCCGACTCCACGACCGCTTTCGCAACGAGCTGATCGTTGACCAGGCATTCGATGGTCGTGCCGTCGTCCTTGATGGTCACGTCCAATCCGTCCTTGGCATTGAAATCAAAATCGTTGCGAACAAGCTGGGTAAAGCCGTTTTTGACGTGTACGTAGACGGCACTTTCGGAGAAGGTGAACCACAAGCCGCTGTCGATGTACAGGTGATCGGAGCGAGTGACGCGGCAGCCGAACATGATGGAACGCACGTTGCTCTCGTTTCCTCGGTTGGTGATAAAGGTCTTGGCGGTGTAAGCTTCTTTGAGCGTATGCGCAAATCCAACGCTGTTCCAGCCCTCATCGGTCAGCGAAAGGCCGCCCTTGTCCACCGTATAGTCCTTATTCGAGGTAAAGACCAGCGCGTTGTTGCTTTTCAGCTTGCTGTACGTGTAGTCTGCAAAATTGAAATGAAGGCTGGTGCGCAGATCCACTCCCGGGAGCGCAGCCGAAAGACCGATGTCCTCGTAGTTTGGCACCTCAATATCCAAAGGCGGCTCGGGCTCTGTCTCGGATTCCGTGGTCTGCTCGTCTGAGGATTCGGTATTGTCTGTCTCGGGAGAGGTCGTGACGACTGTGTCAGACGGGGGTTCGGTGCTGTCCGGATTGCAGGCAGCAAGGGGCAGCAGCATCAGCATTGCCAGTATACAGCAGAGGAATTTTGTTTTCATGCTTGCGTACGCTCAAAGACTTTGAGCAACCTCCTGATAGATTGATGGGTGAACGGTATAAGTCTATAATTATCTATAATTATATCATACTATCAGATCCGCTGTCTGTCAAGAGAAGATGGTTGAAAAAAACGGTGAAAAGGGAAGATGGGGACGTCGGATGGGGGAGGTGCTGACTCAACGGGAACATGTGTGCCCGGGAGAATCGACGTTGACCTTGACAATGATCCCGGATTGTGCTATACTGCCTTTAACGTCAAGTAAGAATCGCGGAGGTGCGTATGTTCTATCTGTGTATTCCGTTTCACGGTCAGGAAGGGCGTTTGCCCCAAGCGTTTGAGGTCTTGGAGGATGCCAAGAAAGCGGCGGAGGACAAGCGCGTGTACGGCTATGCCGTTTGCGACGAGGACGGCAATATGGTCTGGTCGCCCGCAGGCTCTGCGGTGGCCTCTCACATTCTGTATCACGCCAAGGACGTGGCCGATTATATGCGCGAGCATGGGTACAAATACGGTGATGCCGACCAAAATCCCGCGCTTGATAAATATTCCGAAGTCCCTGAGAAGATCGTGTCCTGCGACCGCTTTTGCGGCTGGGTGCTTTACGAGGCGGGGTATACCGAGCATCAGCCGCCCCGCAAGGGATTGCCGCTGTATTTTTCTCCCAATTTAGAGGAATTTTTGATCGCGAGCGGCTTTATCCGCATTGATGACGCATCCGAGGTGCGCCCGGGCGACCTGATCTTTGAGGGGGACTCCTACCATATGCCGCCTGCGCTGCCCGAGCCGTATCGCGGCTATCCGCGCCACGTGTTTATCAACGCAGGCCCTGCCGAGGATGGGCTGTTTTATCGCTATGATTCGGGCTCGGATCAAAGAATTCAGTCGGTGCAGCCTATGATCGAGCGACTTTCCAAGCCCGAGCAGGGCAGATATTTCCGCTTTGCCTATCGTGCACCCGAGAAACATTGAGATCATGGGGCATGATGTCCTCTTTGCACTGAAAAGTAAAAGAAACCGCCACACCCAACGGAGTGTGGCGGTATATTTTTGCTTATGGACTCAATACTCGTAAACGGATCCGCACTGCACCGTGGCAAAGTACAGGTAGTCGTTGCCGCTCGGGATGCGCGAACGCAGCAGTGCCCATTGGCTCTCGTCGCCCTCGTAGAGGACATTTTCCAGATCGCTGCAGCTGTCAAATGCACAATCGCCGATATTGAGCAGTGCTGCGGGCAGCTTGATGCTTTGCATGCTGTAGCAGCTGTCAAATGCGTACGAAACGATCACGCGGCAATCCTCGTGCACCTCTGCCTCGGTGGCCTCCCAGCCCCCGGTGTACATCAGAACGAGGTAGGGATTTTGCTCGTTGCCGAGGTAGTAGCCGACGTCGTGAACGGTGTAGAGCAGCTCGTAGCAGTCGTCAAACGCGTACGAGGATACGTAAACGATCCCGTTTGGAATATAGACGTCGGAGAGAAGATTACAGGACGCAAACGCGGAGGAGCCGATGTAGGTCGTGCCCTTAGGCAGGGTCAGCGTTACAAGACTGTCGCAATCTCCGAATGCACTGTCGCGGATGATCTTTAGCTGTGCGGGCAGCGTCAGATCGGTCAGTGCGTAGCAGCCGTAGAAAGCGTACTCGCCGATTTCGGTTACACCGTCGGGAATGGTGACAGAGGTCAAAGATTCGCACTGCTCAAAGGCGTTGTTGCCAATGACGGTCACGCTGTCGGGAATGGTGATCTGCGTCAGTGCGGTGCATCTGTAGAACGTAGACTCACCGATCGAGGCAATGCCCTCGGGGAGCACGATCTCTTCAAGAGCTACGCAGTGAGAAAAGGCGTTGCTGCCAATATAGCTTACGCTTGAGGGGATGGTGACCGACTCAAGCTTGGTGCAGTAGGAGAAAGCATAGCTGCCGATTGAGACGATGCCCTCGGGGATCTCAATGCTCTTAAGATAAGAATGGCTTTCAAAGGCATTGCCGCCAATGACCTTGCAATCTTCATGAACGGTAAAGGAGGACTGATAGCCGGCCACGTTCATGAGCACCAGGAAGGGATTTTGCTCGTTCCCGAGATAATAGCCGTTCTGCAGCTTGGTGTAGAGCAGCTTACCGTTCTCGCCAAACGCGCTGTCCTGTACGATCTCAATGCCATCGGGAAGAGAAACGGTCTCCAGCTTGGAGCAGCGTGCAAACGCTCTGTAGCCAATGCTCTTGACAGTCTCGGGAAGAGTTATGCTGACAAGCGAGGAGCAGGATTCAAACACTCTGTCGCCAATGTGCGTAAGAGATGCACCGAAATGCAGCTCGGTCAGCGAAGAGCAGCCGTAGAATGCACTCTCGCAAATCTCGGATACGCTGTCGGGAATATTCAGGGTTTGCAGGGAGTCACAACGGTAGAATGCATTGCTGCCAATGGTCGTCACGTTTTGGCCGAGCGTCAGCTCGGTAAGGCTGTCGCAGGATGAAAAGGCGTGATCGGCGATGATGCGGCAATCTTGGTGCACGGTGGCAGCGGTAATATCCGAATCAATCGCCTGGATCAGCACCAGATAGGGGTTTTCCTCGGAGCCCAGATAGTAACAGCCCTCGTATTCGTTAAAAAGAACGCTGCTGTCCACAAAAACGGAGCTGCTCATATAGATAATAGTGGAGGGAAGGGTGACGTCGGTCAGTGCGTCGCAGGACATGAATGCCTCGTATTCGATTTGACGCACGCCCTGCGCGAGAGTGACGCTTGACAGTGCACCGCAGCCCCAGAAGGCACTCTCTCCAACGGTCTGTACGCTGCCCGGGATCTTGACCGCGGTCAGCGTGTCGTCGTAGGAAAAGGCATAACGGTCAATAGCGATTACGGTATAAGAGTCAATGACCGAGGGGATGACGATCTCTGCATCGGTGCAGCTGCCGCGGCCTGTGACCGTGCAGGTGACTCCGTCGGGATTGATGGTGTAAGCAAGGCCCTGCGAGCCGATTGCCGGAAGGATTTCGGTTGCAAGCACCTCTTTGCATACGCTGCAGATCTGCTGCTGCTCTCCGTCCTCGTGGGAGGTGGGTTGCTTGACGACGATCCGGTTGTCCGCAGGAGTGTGTCCGGTTGCCGCAACGGGCTCTTGCACCAAGAGAACGTCGTTACATACCGAGCAGTGCTTTCCTTCGGTCAAGCCGTCCTCTGTGCAGGTGGGGGCAACTGCTTGGTCGATGACCTCTGTGTGTGCACCTGTCGCGGTTGTCTGTGTTTCTTTTTCACCGCAGGAGCATGTGCGCTCTTGCTCACCGGCTTCAAGGCAGGTAGCCGGTTTGGTTACGGTCCATTCGCCAAAGACGTGCGTATGCTGATCCGGTTGGGTTTCCGTATCGGTTTGGTCGGGTTGAGTTTCCGCATCGGTTTGGTCCGGTTGGGTTTCCGCATCGGTTTGGCCGGGCTTGGGATCGTTGTTGCCGTTTGCTTGCGTTTCTGCAGTCGTGCTGTTGGATTCCTGTTCGCTTCCGTCGCTATCGCAGGCGGTCAGGAGCAGAGTGCATAGCAGCATGGCAAGGCAGAGAAGCAGCATGATCTTAGTTGTCTGTTTCATGATGAGTCTCCTTTTTGCAGTAGCTTGATAGAATGCATGCGGTGGGAGACGCTGCGCGTCACCAACGCCTGCTTGCACGGGCTATCTTTGCTGTCATTATAGCACGTTTGATCGGATTTGTAAAGTGTTGAAGCAAAAAAGTGCGCGTATGTGATGCTTGCTTGATGATCCTGAAACATAGAATTTTGCATGTTAAGACGGATCATCCTTCAAAAAGTTAACAAACAATAGAAAAAGTGCGAGAAAATTAACAGATAAAATCAAAATTTGTGAAAGGAGCGCGAAGGGAAGCACAGCTATTTGGGGTTCTTCTGCACAAAATCACAAAATGATCAAAATTATTACAAAAAATGCGCAAGGCTTGTTGACAAATATTTTTGTTTAATATATAATATATATGTGTATATAATTTTGTGTTGATTTTTGACATTCGGAATGTCATGCATGGAGGAACCGATGGTTTTTATCAGTTATAAAAGTGAAGAGTATGATATCGCAAGACGTCTGCGATTGATGCTTGAGGATCATTATTATTCGTGCTGGATGGCACCGGAATCTATTCCCGGTGGCAGTAACTACATGCACGAGATCCCCAAGGCAATCCGTAAGTGCGATCTTTTTTTGCTGATCGTTTCGGAAACCTCGCAGCAGTCTCAGTGGGTTCAGAAGGAAATTGACCGTGCCGTGAAGTTCAACAAGCAGATCATTCCTTTTCACGTGGATGACTCTGAACTGATCGACGCGATAGATTTTGTCATTTCCAATGCACAGCGTATCGAGGCGTATCACAACTTCGACGAAGCTTGTGAGGAGCTGCTTGAGGCGGTTCGTCGCGCACATCCTCCCGTCAAGGGACCCGACGGCCAGACTGCAGCGCAAGCCCCCAAGACCGAGAAGAAGCCGACTGAGGATGCGTCTGCACCCGCAGGCGTCAATCCTGCATTGCTTGCTGCATTGGCAGCCGGAAATTCCAATCTGCCCCCCGATGTGCTGATGCAGCTTCTGGATAAGCTGCCCCCCGAATACGTAGCGCAAATGATCCCCGGATACAACGCGCAAAATGCTGCAAAGCCCGCAGAGCCCGCGCCTATCCCCGAGCCCGAGCTGATCATGGATGTCCAGACCTGGGACGAGGATCCCTTTGCATTCCTGGACGGCGATCAAGGCATTTCCGCGCAAACCTGGGACGAGGATCCCTTTGCGATCACTGAGATTGAAGAGCTGCCCCCGGAGCCGGCTCCCGAGCCCAAGCCTGAGCCCGTAGCTCCCGCAGAGCAGCCCAAGCCTGCTCCCGAGATCCCGGCGGAGCCCGCGCCTGCGCCTGCCCCCATCGCTCCCCGCCCGCAGGTGCAGCCCCAGCCCACTACCCCAACGTTGCTTTCGTCCAGCACCAATTCCACCCTGCAAAGACGCGCGCAGCAGGCAATCATTACCGAGATCAAATCGGTATATGAAAGCAACTACGTTCAGAATAACCCCAACGGCTTCAAGGTCAAGGTCGGCGAGCTGGTGGATTATAAGCCTCACAGAAAGGAAGAGGGCGTCGTCGTCATTCCTTACGGCATCAAGACGATCGGAGATTCTGTTTTTGCAAAAAAGAAATCCGTGCGCTGCGTAGTCGTTCCTCCCACGGTTGAGGAGATCGGCCCCAATGCCTTCTTTGAATGTGAGAATCTGGAAAAGGTGATCTTCCACGAAGGTCTTGTCAAGATCGGCAACGGTGCGTTCCACAACTGCCATCTGCTCAATAAGATCACGCTGCCCAAGTCCTTGCGCGAGATCGGTGCATTTGCATTCTTTGGATGCCCCAATGCCAGAGTTCCGCTTCACCGTGACATTATCAAGATCGGTGCGGCTGCGTTCAACGGCTGCGAATACGTCAGCGTGCACGCGCAGAACCCTGTGTATTATATGCATTCCAAATGCATTATCAATAAGGAGACCAACACCATTGTGACCTCTGCTGCGGACTGCCAGTTCCCCAACAATCTCAATATTACGGTTGTCGGTGATTACGCGTTTGAGGGCAGCTGTGCAATCTGGAGCGTTGCGATCCCGGATTATGTGACCAGAATCGGCACGCGTGCGTTCTTCGGCTGCCTCAATCTCAAGGAGGTTGTGGTCGAGAGCGGTGTTGAAATGATCGGTAAGCAGGCGTTTGCAGAATGCAGCGCGCTGGAGTCGGTTGAGATCAAGCCGGGCGTTCAGATGATCGAAGCACAGGCGTTCTCGCATTGCAGAAATCTGCGTCGCGCAACTGTTCCGCAGAGCGTCAGATACGTTGCAAGAGATGCCTTTGAGGGCTGTGGTAATTTGAGAAAATAATCGAACCTATAGCCGAAGAGAACCGAACTTTCAGCCACACGGAAGCCGAGTCGAATAGCCTTACGGTGATGCATTTGTGCGTCTTGCGCAAAAGCTCACCTCGTAAGATGATTATCTTACT
>JAZNZB010000011.1:0-3353 GCA_045594705.1 Eubacteriales bacterium | reverse complement strand
CCGGTCATTTCTACGCTCGAATGACGCAACCATGACTGTGCTTCCTTAAGATCCCATCCCATGTCATATAGAATACTTGCCGTATTCTGTTTTGCAATTTCCACAATAGTACGCTTCAACCGTTCTCGTACTATAACCCATTGAACAATATGCTGGATGCCGTAGCGCAAGGCATCATCACAAGCTCCACAAAGCAGCGCATCGAAGAAATAGAAGTAGCTCTTGAAATAGCAGAAGGGAAGGTGCTCGCGGAAAAAGCGAAAAACCAAGTACAGATCACGCCAGCCGATATCAAGCGGTTCATATATAAAACGCTGAAGAAAGAGCCGTATTCGATGATCCGACTGCTCGTGAAAGAGATCGTCCTCTATGACGACAAGGTGGAGATCTACTACAACTTCATAGACAAGAAAGGACCTGGTGATTTAGATCATCAGGCCTTTTGCATTTATACGCAAGAGTGCGATATCGACCCGAAAGACTTTGGATTTCGATATAACGCCAAGCGTGCGAAATTTGTTCTCAAAATGTATTTCTAAAGCCCAAAGCAGACGATAGGCTGTTTAATATAGGGTGTATTATTGAAACCAGTTCGGAGGTTCATAACTTATGTTTAAAATGCCATCGCTATTGTAGCAAAGTCACTATTCTGTCAAGCATAACGCTTGGGAAAACAGCCTTTGAGGATGGAGAACGCAAGTTAGCGGAAGGAAAGTGTTTTTCCACCCTCGCTTACACTCTCACGCATACGCTCAATAAGACGTATCGTGGTTGCGGCGCTGGACGCAGGATTTTTATCGTTCTTTATTTTACCTTCAATAACATCGCAGAAATAGTCGATCTCACCCTGATACCCGCTCACAGCTGCAAGCTCAACATCGTACGGCTTATCGCCGTTTTTGGGATAGACCGTGAGCGCAGCACCGTAGGTTACGGTTGCACACTCAAAGTCGATAAGGCAACTTGCGTTGAAGGGAAAACCGAAAAGCGACCAATCGCCGATAGCGGTGATGGGCGTATTGCCGTAATAGAAGGAAGTGTGGACCGTGTCGTTTACGCAAACGCTTGTGGATGCGCGACAGCTTACGGCCTCGGGTTCGCCAAAGAGATATCTGATGATATCAACGTCGTGGACATGAAGGTCGGTAATGCATCCGCCGGAAAGCTCGGGATTCATAAACCAATTTTCCCAGCCCCAGGTGGGGGGCGCACTCAAACGGCTGAAGAAGCCGCCAATGACCTTACCGAATCTTTTGTCGTCAACAGCCGCCTTTATGTAGTCAAATGCGGGATAGAATCTGAGACACTGACCGATCATAAGCTCCTTTCCCGCATTCTTGGACGCTTGGATCATTTCCTCACAATCCGAAAAGCTCAGTGCCATGGGCTTCTCACAAAGAACGTGTATTCCGCAGCCAAGCACCTTTTTTGAAAGCTCGGCGTGGAGGAATGTAGGGGCGCATATGTCAACAAAGTCAAGTTTTTCTTTATCAAGCATTTCGTCAAGATCGGTATAGAAGCGGATCTCCTCGTCAATCTCACTTGCCTCTCCGTCTATATTTGTCACGATCCTTCGCTTGACCGCCTCGGGGTCGATATCGCACGCACAAACAAGCTCAACCTTGCCTTGCGCCTTAAGATTTGCATAACCCATTCTGTGCGACTTGGCGATCCCGCCAAATCCTATGATAGCCGCCTTCAACATTTTGATTTACCTCTCTTGTCTCAAAATACTCTTAAGAAATGCGAGCGTGTCGATGATATCCTTGGTCTGTTGCTCTCCGCTGATCTCACGCTCAATAATATAGTTACCCGTGTAATTCACCGCCTGCAGACGCTTGATCACCTCCGGAATGTCCGCAAGGCCACTACCCACAGCCACCTCACGTCCAAGCCGCATTCCGTCGGTGGGATAAAAGCCATCCTTAATATGCGTATCCATCACGTATTTCCCAAATACCAAGATTGCATCAGCGGAATTTGCCTTGCCGTACAGAATCAGATTGGCGGTGTCCATGTTGATTCCTACGTTGTCAAAGCCAAGCTCCTCGATTACGCGAAGCAGGGTCACAGGGGTTTCCTGTCCCGTTTCAAACAGAAAGTTGATACCCTTCTTCTTGCAATTCTCCACGATATAACGCAGGATCGCGATCACGCCACCATACTGTGGATCGTTCACGTTCTCCGGCAGGAAGCCTACGTGCGTTGCCACACGGGAGCATCCGATTTTCACAGCAAAATCGACACCCGCAAGAACCTCCTCGGTGCGCTTCATGCGATATGCCTCAGGAACAAGTCCAAGGGTCACGGGACCACCCGTGAAATTCCATTCCTTAGCACCCGACCAGCCTGCCCAAAGAGTGGAGACCTCAATCTCGGTTTCCTTAGATGCGCAAACGATCTCCTCTGCTAATAAATCGGTATATAACGTAGGATCCCAAACGCAGAGCTGACAGCACTCGCAACCGATCTCCTTCGCCTTTTTCATTTCCAGCATAATATCCGTACCTGCAGTCAGCACAATCATTACACCGAGCTTATTCATAAAATATCCCCCCTCAATATCACAATTTTGTCAATTTTTATTGACAGCTCTATTATACATGGTGTATAATGGGGTTGTCAATGATAAGTTCTTGCGATTCATACCATATTATTGCGAATGAGGAAAAAACCGTGAGTCAATACGAGAATCACCATTTGGAGCAAACACCGCTTCCGTTTATTTATAATACAGGATCGGTTCGACCAACCAACCATATGTTCGGATCATCTAACTGGCACGAAAATGTTGAGATCATTCATATCATCGATGGTGATGGCTCGATTTCAGTAAACGGTCAGGTTTTGAAAGTTTGCAAATGCGACACCGTGATGATCAATTCCAACCATTTGCACGCGTTATCAGCCGGAGACGTGAAAATGGTTTACTGCTATCTGATCATCGACCGCTCCTTTTGTCTTGAAAACGGCTTTGACAGCAACAAAATCACCTTTGATATCAAGATCGAGGACGACTACGTTGCGAGAATTTTGGAGAGTCTGCGCGATGCCTACGAATCCCCAGCCGATACCCCCTATCGGACGTTGACGATCCGCAGTCTTGTGTCACAGCTTTTGCTGTTGCTTTGCAAGCATCACAGCCACCCCTCGAAGCAAAACGATTGCCATGACCGCCATGACCGTGGCGTTTTGTACACCAAGCAAGCCATCGACTATATCCACGCAGCTTGCGACAAGGATTTTTCCCTGGAGGATGTTGCCTCCTTTGTTGGAATCAGCAAATACTATCTGTCGCGCGAATTTCACAGATATACAGGCTATCCTTTCGTTGCCTACGTCAACCGGACACG
>JAZNZB010000010.1:0-3602 GCA_045594705.1 Eubacteriales bacterium | reverse complement strand
AAGGCTTCAATATCACTATCGCAGCAGCGATAATATCACTCCGACGCAGTCGGAATATCACTCATATAGCAAAAAGAGAGAGCTTTGCGAAATATCTTTTCGCATGACTCTCTCTTTTCTCCGCTAATTCCGCAGCCCCATCTGCATCCGTTCTTGATTTTTTGCGTTCAATTATTCAGCAGCCTCGGTGGTTGCTTCCTCTGCAGCGGTGGTCTCTTCATCAGCAGCAGTGGTTTCCTCGTCAGCAGCGGTGGTCTCTTCGTCGGCAGCGGTGGTTTCCTCGGGCTTGGTAGTGGAAACGTACTTTTCGTTGGAGGAGATGTAGCCGAATACGGGGTTACCGTCAGCATCGTCGGAGAGCTGGATCTTGTACCAGCCGTTACCCTTGGCAACAGCGGTGACCTCGTCGCCCTGCTCGAGCGTGCACATCAGGTTGCCTTCAACGCCGAAATCGTAGTAGGATCTGACGTACAGAGCGTACGCGATGACGTAAACGGTGATGGGCTCTTCCAGATCAACAGCGGTCAGGTCCTTGATGCAAACAACGGACTTGTGCAGGTAGCAGGTCAGAGTCTGGGTCTCGGTGGTGGGCTCTTCGCCCTCAGCAGCGGTGACCTCAACCTCGGTCTCGTATTCGATCTTGTACCAGTTCTCGCTGTAAGCGGTGCTCTTGAATTCAGCGCCCTTGGAGGTGTAAGCAACCAGGGTGGAATCGCTGACGTATGTATCGGAACGGATGCTTGCGTAATCGGTTACGATGAAAACGGTCTGCTCGAGATCGGTAAAGGTTTCTTCGGAAGGAACGGACAGGTCGTTGGTGGTCTCTTCTTGAGAGTCTGCGGGGTCGTCGTTGGTGGTGCCGTCACCGGTACCGTTGGGGTTGAGATCAATCACGCCGTCGCCACCTGTGGTGTCTTCGGTGTTGCCGTCATTGTTGCAAGCGCAAAGAGAAAGCGCAAGCATGAGTGCGAGTGCGATGATGAGAAGCTTTTTCATCGTAGTTTTTTACCTCCGTAATTTGTTCTTTTGTCTTGGGATATTTCCCGATTTTCATTCATGCTAACATTATATCATACCCAAGGACGGCTTGTCAATAAAAAAACATGATTTTACGCAAGATTTTTCAAATAAAAAACGCCGAAAATC
This sequence comes from Eubacteriales bacterium, assembly GCA_045594705.1. Classification (GTDB taxonomy): domain Bacteria; phylum Bacillota; class Clostridia; order Oscillospirales; family CAG-272; genus SVQP01. The sequence continues at coordinate 2,456 of JAZNZB010000010.1, read as the reverse complement.
GCAAAATACTGTATAAATCGGCACAATCCCATACAAGATGCAGTATTTGGCCGAAAAAGGGGAGCGGGTGGGGCAGCCGCCCTTAACGCGCGCTCTCGCAGTGCAGGGGCGCGGGTGTTTGGAGCAGCAGATTTTGTGCAAATTGCACCTCTGCAAGGTAGGGGCGGACGTCCGCAGGGGAGAGCAGCACGGGCATGCGGTGGTGATAGGGGCGCATGGAATCGTTGGCGGCTGTGGTCAGAATGGTGAACTGTCCGCCCTCGGGGCTCGGTCGCCAGATGCCTCCCAGATACAAGAGGGGAGAGGAGTCGAGTGAGAACAGATATTTTTGCTTCTCGCCGTGATGTGACCACTCGAAAAATCCCGTTGTGGGAATCACGCAGCGGCGCAGCGCAAGGTCGGTGGCAAAGGTGGGCTTTTCGGCCGCAGTCTCGGCACGCGCGTTGATCAAGAGACGTGAAGAGCCTGTATATCCCCATTTCATGACCGTGACCAAGGGGGCACCGTCCTGCTGCACGACCACCATGGCGGGATCGGAGGGGAATACCTCGCCCGTAGCAAATGGCAGCCCCGTGCTTCTTGCATGGCGTAAAAGCACCTGAAGCTCGGGGATTTCCGCATCGTCAAAAACCATATATCTGCCGCACATAAGCGCACCTCCTTGGTCGTGATAACTTCATTATAGAGCATTCCCGTTTTTCTGTCAATTCATTTTTGATAAAAATTCCTCTTGACATAGAACAAATGTTCTGCTATAATATGCGTACAGAACAAATGTTCTATATTGGAGGCGAAATACATGGATCGCGTGATATTGCACGTGGATATGAATAACTTTTTTGCATCGGTGGAATGCGCCGACCGCCCCGAGCTGTGGTCGCAGCCGGTCGCGGTGGCGGGGGACGTAGAGGCGCGGCACGGCATCATTCTGGCCAAAAACCAAGTGGCCAAGGCCTACGGCGTGCAAACGGGCGAGAGCATTGCCGAGGCGCGACGCAAATGTCCCCGCATCGTGCTGCTGCCGCCGCATATGGATAGGTATCAGCAGATCTCGGACAAGGCGCGTGCCATTTACGCGCAATATACCGACCGCGTGGAGAGCTTCGGCATTGACGAATGCTGGCTGGACGTGACGGGAAACGGCAGGCTGTGGGGAGAGGGGTACGGCGAGGTGATCGCACACGAGATTCGCTGCCGTATCAAATCCGAGCTTGGCGTGACCGTTTCGGTGGGGGTGTCGTTTAACAAGATCTTTGCCAAAATGGGCAGCGACTACAAAAAGCCGGACGCGGTCACGCTGATCACGCGCGAGAATTTCCGCGAGCTGCTCTGGCCCTTGCCGGTGGGGGATCTGATCTTTGTGGGACGCTCCACCGCGCAAAAGCTGTGGTATATGCAGATCCGCACGGTGGGGGATCTGGCGCGTGCAGAGCCCGATCTTTTGGAAAGGACGCTTGGCAAAAGCGGCCTGATGGCCTGGAATTTTGCCAACGGCATGGATGGCTCGCCCGTGCTGCACGACGGGCAGGAGTATCCCATCAAAAGCATCGGCAACAGCACCACACCGCCCGTGGATATGGTAACGCGCAGAGATGCCGAGATCGTGCTGGCGCAGCTTTGTCAGAGCGTGGCCACGCGGCTGCGCGAGGCGGATCTGCGCTGCACCACTGTCAAGCTGTCGCTGCGCACCACCGATCTTTCCTGGAAGCAGCGGCAAAAGGGCACGGCGGCCACTTGTCTGGAAAACGACCTTTGGCGCGAGGCCATGACGCTTTACGATACCTGTCACGACGGAAAGCCCCTGCGCAGCATCGGCGTGGCCGCGTGCAATCTGATGCCAAACGGCGAGCGGCAGCTGTGTATGTTTGACGGGCAAGGGGAGACCTGCCGCCATGCCGCGCTGGAATCCTTGGGCGGCGTGCTGGATTCCTTGCGAGAACGCTTTGGCGCACGTGCCGTGCGCCGCGGGCTGCTCTTGGAAGGAGGGCTTTTGATCGACGGCGTTCCGCCGCAGGGCAGCATGCCCCACCCCGTAGCGTGGCGGAAGTGAACGTGAAATGCCCCGCCTCACCCTGAGTGTCATCCTGAGCGGAGCGTTATTTCACAGCGTGCTGTGAAATGGCGCGGAGTCGAACTTTTGCGGAATGGAGTGTCCGTCGCGTGAGCAGGACGCGGAATAGAGCAAAAGCGCAAATATTCGCCAAAGGCGAATTGCAGCGGGATCTGCGATGGGTTTCTGGCACGTCTTCCTGCACAAAGAAATATTTGAAAGTAAGCGATATGGGATACGAAAAATGCAACCAAGGCTGAGTAGACACCCCGCAAACCCATCGCAGATCCCGCTGCGCGCTCAAATCGCGCTTGCGGTTTTGCTCCACTCCACTCTGTTTCGTTCCGCAAAACTTCGACTTCGTCATTTCGCAACTTGTTGCGAAATTCCTCCGCTCAGGATGACA
>JAZNZB010000009.1:0-31409 GCA_045594705.1 Eubacteriales bacterium | reverse complement strand
GCACGCACCCCCCCCCCCCGCCCGGCCCGGCCGACATCGGTTTTTGCTTATAATGTCGTAGGGGAGGATATCATCCTCCCGCACGCGAAGAGACAGGATCAGCGTTGGAACAACACGTACAAAAACCGTTTTCGTGCGGGAGGATGATATCCTCCCCTACGGAGCATTTTTTCAGTTGTTCTTGTAGGGGAGGCGCCTCCCGCTACGTTTTGGCGTAATTCTTGATTTTTTATCATGAATATGCTAAAATGTTGTCAGAAACCAAAATCTTTTGCGTGATGTATAGTAGAAATACTCATTGAAAGGAGACCAACGATATGCAAGACGAGCAGATCATTGCGCTGTATTACGCACGGGACGAGCGTGCCATTGCGATTTCCTCGGACAAATACGGCGTGTATTGCACAAGCATCGCGCAAAATATTCTGCAGAATCTGCAGGACAGCGAGGAATGCGTCAACGACACCTGGCTGAGTGCATGGAACTCCATGCCGCCTGCAAAACCCGCCGTGCTCAAGACCTATCTTGGCAAGATCACGCGTAATCTGGCCATTGACAGATGGCGTCGCAAGCACACGGAAAAGAGGGGGGCCGGTGAGCTTTCGCTTGCGCTGGATGAGATTTCGCAGATCGCTGTTTCGGACTACGACGTGGACGACGCATACAGACAAGAGGAATTTATGCGTATCGTCAATTTGTTTTTGCGTTCCCTGCCCGAGCGTGAGCGCAACGTTTTTATCAAGCGGTACTATTATACCGACACCGTTCCCGACATCGCCGCGTGGTTTGGCATCTCGCAAGCCAACGTACTTAAAATTCTTTCAAGAACCAGGCAAAAACTGAAAAAATACTTGGAAAAGGAGTGGTACGTGCAATGACCGAGCTGAAATTTTTCGCCATGATGAGCGACATTGACGACGATTTGCTGTTGGGCGCGACCAAGCCCTTACCCGCACGCAAAAAGCCCGCATTCAAGGCAATACTGATCGCGGCAGTGCTGACGCTGCTGGTGGGTGCTTTGCTGCTTACCGTTCCATTTATCCCCAAGATCTACGAGCTGGATTATCAGCAATCGGACCAAAGCACGGGACAGGATTTCCCACAGAGATCCGTGCGCATTTATTTCACCGATCCGAGCGGTACGCACAAGAGCCAATACGTGCGCCTGCCCGCATGCGTTGAAAACGTGTTTCTGACCTGGAAGCATCTCAACGGCATTGGTGATGAGGCCTTGCTGATCGATTATTCGGTACCGAATCACGCTTTTTCTCCCTTGGGACAGAATACCGACAAGCGTGCGGTGCTGCGACTTTCCAAGGCATTGGAGAGCCGCCCCGAGCTGCTTGAATCGTTGCAAAAGACCTTCGCAGCCTATCTGGGCATTCCCGAAAATATGGTGACCCTGACCTTTGCAGATCCAGACAATCTGCCACCCATGCTGGAATTCTCCTATGATCTGCAAGGGCAGATACCCATCTTTAAGTCGGGCGACACCGTGCAGATCGCGGTAACCATGACCAACGTGTCCGATATGGCTCTCGTACATGAAGGGTTCAACAGCGAGATCGTGCCGTATGCATACCTGAAAATGGGTACGGCAGGCATCTATCCCCAATCCGTCGACGTCAGGCAAGGCGATCAAGCAAAGCACCGTCTTGCTCCGGGAGAGAGCGTCAGCGCAACGTTGACCTTTATGATCTACGAAACCGTTCCAAACGGCCACTATGCCCTTGTGACCTCCTTTTTGGAGCACCAAGCCGCATTTGAAAACGCTGCGTTTATCGTGTCCGACTTCTATGTCACAGAATCACAGGTTTTGGACGAATTCCATACGTTTATGAACCAATATACGCCCGCGGAATCAAGCTCTGCGCAGTTTCAAGAGATCCTGGACGCTTTGCAATACGAGGGCGAGAGCATCATGGACAGCATTGACATCATCTGTGCGGACGGAGAGCGATTCTGGGATAACTTCGGCAGCAACGAGCACTTTGGCTATTCGAGCAGCTCACGCGAAAGCGTATACGGTTGGGCAGTGATCAACCAATCCTCCTTTTCCGCTAAGGTGCTTCCCGACGGCATGAGCCTGCCTGCAGGAATCGAAGTACAGGATTCTGCCCTGCACGCGCTGCTTCGCATGGGCTATGACGAGCAGGACGCCAAAGACATGCTTGACGAGCTGAAGGTCTTGCACGAGCTTTACGGTCTTGGCGAGATGGTGTTGGCATCACACGAGCTGTACGGTGACCGGGATCACGCCTATACCGGCACGCTGCTGCTTCGCTACACAAAAGACTACTACTTGGTATATCAATACAGCGACTATACGACCGACAAGGATGGCAAACAGATCGAATTTGTCAAATCCGCAAGCATTGGCTTCTCGGGAAAGGATCAAAGCTTTATGCGCGTCAGCGTCGGCATGACGCAAACCACGATCAGACCGATTGCGCTGCAAGAACCGGTCACGTGGACACAGATTATGGAAAGCAACACGCCCTCAGCACTTTCGCAAACGCATATTGCGCTCTTGCAAGATGTGCTCACGGGCGGCACCTGGCAGCACCGAGGGGATATCCAGAGTGCATACAATTGCATGGGCACGGTTGGGGAAAACGAGATCAGATACGATTCCGAGCTGGGTCTTGTGTGGCTTGATGGATATGAGATCAAGCTGAAGGAATCCGACCGGATAACGATCAATAAGATGCTTACATCTTATCTGCCCGACGAGGAATGAGCGTATTTTCAATGACAAATACAAAAAGGGTCTCCCCATCGGGCTGAGGAATTAGCGGCAATATAATCGAAGCAGAAGTCGTAAGGCTTCTGCTTTTTGTATAGTGATGAGACGCGCAGAATTTCATCGAATTCGCATTCTCCCCCCGGTGCTTGGCACAGGGCAGCACCAAATATCCCCCCTCCCGGAGGGGGGCGATGAAGGTAGGCATGCCTTGCGCTTAACTTAACCGTCATGGGAAACGATTTTGTGCCAAAACTAACAAAAAAGCATCCGTTGGCAGACGAGCGAAAGATTTTAACGAGCGAATGGCCACTCTCATAGCCCCCCTCCGGGAGGGGGGAAGGTACAGCGCTGCCCCGGCCAAGCGCAGGGGGGAGCGTGCGAATAGAATGGGTTTCTGACGCTGATGTGGCAACGGAAACCGAAATGCTTTTCTGTTATATCTGAAAAAAAGCAGGAACCTGCTCTAAATCGAACAAATTCCTGCTATTCTTCCGCTATTTCAGCACGCTCATGGGGAGACCCTTGTTTTTTTGCTTTGATTACTTCTTATGCAGCTTGCCAATGACTCTGCCGCAGCAGCGGATATCGTTGAAGTCACGCAGCATGATGGGCGCGTAGAAGGGGTTGAGCGAGATCAGGCAATCGCCGCCGAACTTCTTGAAATAACCCTCGCCGTCCAGCACGAAAATGCCAAGCTCGCCCGGCTCGACCTGCTCGCATTCCTGGATCAGCAGCACGTCGCGGTCGTGATATTTGGGCTCCATACTGTCACCGCTGATGCGCAGCGCGTAGTCCGCCTCGGCGGTTTTTCCGTTGTCGGGAATTGCAATATCTGTCGCTACGCTATCAAACAAATACACGCCCGTGCCGGCAGAAACAGGCAGGTCGTACAGCGCAATGGTGCGCTTGCCAAGACCGCCAGACACGCGGGTATAACTGCTCTTGGAGGGCTTGATCTCGGGCTTTTTGTTGCGTGCGGGCGATTCGAATTTCGGCTGTGCCGAAATACTCGACCCTACAGTAGAGGTCGCAGGCGCGTAGGACTGTGCGGTCACGCGCTCGTATTCCTTATCCAGCACCAGTGCGACCAGCTCCTGCGCGTGAGAGTCCAGGCGGCGGTAATGCTCGACCAGCATGATCTCCCCTTCCGAGAGCGTATAGTTATGATCGTTCTCCGGAACACCGCTTACAATATAATCAAGTGAGCAGTCCAGCGCGCGGCAGATGGCCAGCATATTGGAAAGCTTGGGCGAATCGCTGATGCCTGCCAAGATCTTGGACAGCGTGCCAAGCGGAATGCCCGTCATCTCGGACAGCTTATCGTTGGTGATGCGACGCTCGGATTTGATCTTTTTAATTCTGTCAATATAGGTAAGCTCGGACATATCAACCTCCGTAATTATGGGAATAATCCCGTGCTTTTTCTCTCACGGTCTCATTATAGCACGCTTTTTCCGTTTTGTAAAGAGGTTTTTTGAAATTTTTTCCGATTTTTGAAATTTAGGGGTTGACAAATCCGTTTTCGGGTGTTATAATCATGTCAAGATATTCCGTTTTCGGAACTTTCTCGACAATTTTCAAGCATTGTGTTTCCACATTCAAGCGCCATTCTTTCCATTTTGGAAAACTAAGCCGCTGCAAAAGAAAAGGAGAAATATCATGACTTATTATAACAAATCCGCAGTGACCAACGCAAACGTAAACGTACGCGAGGGAAAGGGCGAATCTCTTCTTTCCGTACTGCTTTCTCTGCCCGTAGCCCTTTGGCAGTTTTTGTGCGCTCTTGGCGCTAAGCGTGTATTCAAGGGTGCTTCCCTGACCTTCTGCATCTTTGCATTCTTCGGCATCGTGGGCGGCATTGAAGCGGGTCTCGTTTCCTTTGGCTTTGGTGCGGTCGTCACCGTGCTTCTGGTCATCGTGGAGATCCTTTGTCTGAGAAAATAAGTTCAGTTTGTTTCAAACAACGTGCATAAAGCACGCGCAGCGATCCCGGCTGCCGACATGGCCTCTTCGGGCGTGTTGCCGCTGCTGCCGATCTCCAGTGTCAGACAGAAGGGCGCGCAGTCCTGATTGAGTACCTGTTCCTTGCAGATCACAGCGGCGCAGCTATCGGGAAAGGCTTGATTCATGCGTTCCCCGAGCGTCATAGCGAGTGCAAGATTTGTCTTGCTTGTCAGCTCTGCGCTCATGCCGCAGAGCAGCCGGGTCTGTGCTATGCTCTGCCCTTCACTGACTGCCAGTGAGCGCACGATGTTACCTGCTTCGTCCACGGTTGCAGATCTATGCACGTCAATGACACAGACCAGTGACGGATATGCCATACGAAACGCAGAGATGGCTTCTGCCGCGCGACGGTAAGACTCACGGTTGGATTCTCCGTCAAATACAGTTTTGCAGTGGATGGTGCCAATGCCCGCCTCGTTGAGCAGCTTTGAGATCTGTGCACCGACCGCTACCACACCGTCCGAGCCGTCCTCACTGCGGGCAAACTCCTCGTAGCCCTCACCAAGGTACTGCAAGCCCTGTGCATTGTACCCTTCTCCCGTGTGGGTGTGAATGATCAGCACGCTGACCTTTCCCTTGGCCGCAGGAATCTTACAGGCGGCCGCCATCACACTTTGCATATCGATCACCCTGTCAGTCTGGTTGACAGGGTTGTTTTTTATTGCGGTATTTTGAGGCACGATCGGCGTTGCCCCCGCGGGCACAACCGAAAAATCGTACGCATACGGATCTGCCGTCGGGCTGTTGTGCTCGGTGCTCTGTTCAATATCCATCTCTGTATCGGATTCCTGCTGTGTCCCCTGTGCGTCACTCGCACCTCCGCTTTCCTGCTGCGTGCCTTCCGGGTCCTGCATGGGTATCTCGTCGGCAGCCCACGGTGCGATCACGACCACCGCCGCCGCAATCAGCGCGATCGCCACCCCCGACGAAATGATTGCGATCCACCTTCTCCGCATCTTCCGGGCATGATACCCCTTACCCGCGGAAATACTTTCCCACACACTGATCTCGCGCTTCAAAAACTCCGTCATTCCGTTGCTCTTATGCTCGTCCATTTTAACCTCCATGCCATTCACAGTGCCTCAATCTCAATAAAGGCTTTCAGGAGATATGTGCAGAGCGAGATTCCGCGCCCATACCACCTGTCCGTGCCTTGCTGCATTGTATGACAGGCAGGCATCCAATATGCCCTTTCGTTCAAAAAATACCAAAGCAACGGCCAATCGCGCTTGCCAACAGCTGCCCACCCACCTGCACCAGCTCGTCAACGTTTCCGGGTGCGACCAGATAACGTTTGGAATGTGCAAGATGCTTGGACAAGGATTCCCCCACCCCACAGATCCCGGCCATGGAAAGCGCATCACAGATCATGCTTGCACTGTCGGTCACCGTGGGAATTCCAAGAGAGATTACCGGGCACCCCACCTCCTCGCGATCGATTGCCGGGCGTCGGCTGCCGGTGCCCGAGCCCGGTTGTAATCCGTGATCACAGATCTGCACGACAGAGCCAAGATTCGAAAGACTGCTTGCCGCAAGCGCATCCACGGCTACCACAAGCTCCGTGCCCAGCTCGCGCACTGCTCCCCGTACAAGCTCAGCAGATTCCACCCCCGTATCTCCCAACACTCCCGGCGCGACCAGACAAAGTGAGCCCTTGCCAAAGCGAGCAAAGGCTGCACGATCCATCAATTGCACGTGACGCGTTACCTCAAGGCTCTTAGCCACGCAAGGTCCGAGGCTGTCGGGCGTGATACGGGGATTGCCGAGACAGGCGACCAACACGCAGTTCGGCCGTCCGACAAGGCTTTCACTCACACGCCCGAGCTGTGTGGCTACCGCTTCTGCCGCACGGTCGCGTTTGGCGTTGTCCAATTGCGTAAGCAGACCGGTATGCACCGCTGTGTACAAGATCCTCTCATTCCGTCTTATCTGCTCCACCTCGCACACGCGATAGCCGTGCAGCTCGTACTCCTTCCTCTTCGAACCGTCCTCTCGTTCACATGCCAGATCGGTCCTTGTGAATCTTTTCATAAGTGCCTCCGAAAAAAATTATAAATTATATATTAAAATTTCAATAATGCTCTTGCTTTTTTTGCAGAAATCGTTTATACTATATGTAAATATGCGAGTAAAAGGGCTTGCCTTTGAGAATGCACGCGGGAGTCTTGTGCAGAATGCACAGGATTGTCGCCCGTGGTTTGTGCATGTGCACGATTCATTGGAGTTTTCTCAAAAATCAGCTCTCTGACGCAACGGCGGTTGCCCCCGGAAAAGCAACCGTGATTTTCAAATGCACGAGGAGGAAATCTCAATTATGACAAAGCGAATCCTTGCTTCCGTTCTCTGCCTTGCTATGCTCGTCTCTGCTCTGGTCGTTCTCAGCAGCTGCGGCGATAGTGACAAGAAGGTAGAAGACAAAGGCCAATACCTGACCATGCATCTTTCGGATCAGGTGTACGATCTGGACCCCGCTAACGCGTTTTACAACGACGGCACCACCAGCATCGTCAACCTGCTGTTCGAAACACTGTTCAAGGTCAACGAAAACGGTAAGGTAAAGAAGTCTCTGGTTAAGAAGTACGTCATCAATGAAGACGCTGCCGCAAACGAATACACCATGGACATTTACCTCAACAACACCTGCTGGTCCGACGGTGTTTATGTTTCCGCAAACGACGTCGTTTATGCATGGAAGCGCCTTTTGGACGTTGAATGCTCCTACGAAGCAGCAGCTCTGCTCTACGATATTAAGAACGCTCGTTCCGTTAAGGAAGGCGATATGTCGATCGACGACCTTTGTATCTATGCAGAAGGCGAGCTGATGCTCTCTGTTGAGTTTGAAGGCCCCATTGATTACGACCAGTTCATTCTCAACCTGACCAGCGTAGCTCTTGCTCCTCTCCGTGAGGACATCGCTACCAAGCCCGACTGGGCAAAGAAGCCCGCTACCATCGTGTGCAGCGGCCCCTTCAAGCTCGGTAGAGTTGATTTCGTTGAGAACTCCTCCACCAAGTATTTCGATGCTCATTACGAATACACCGATCTTTCCGAGAATTTGATCGTAGGTAAGGATTTCAAGGAGTCTCTGATCAAGTTCCTGGTCCTGGAGCGCAACGCCTACTACTACCGTGATGTAGAAAAGGAAGAAAGACTTGATAAGTACGTATCGCCCTATAGAATTATTGTGGATTTCTCGATGACCGACGATCAGCTGGCAGCGGCTTACGATGCCGGAGCAATCCTGTACATCGACAACATCCCCTACTCCTGGCGTTATGACTCTTACTTTGCAGATCTGCTTGAAAAGGTTGACGTTACCGATGCAATGTCCAACCATACTTATTATTTCAATCAGAACGCACTGATCGATGACGGCGGTGAGGGCGAATACCTGTTCGCAAACAAGGTAGTTCGTTCCGTCCTGTCCAGAGCCATTGACCGTCAGGCAATCGCAGATGCAATCGTATTTGCAGAAGCAGCAACCGGTGTTGTTCCCAACGGTGTGTTCGATACCAACTCCAAAAAGACCACCTTCCGTGATGCTGCTGCTACCGAATACGCAAACCTGACCAAGGTTTCGATCGACCAGCTCAAGAGCGAGCTGTCCGCTGCCGGCATCAAGGCCAATAAGTATTCCTTCTCGATCACCGTTGCCGCTTACGACGAGATTCATGTAGCAATCGCCGAGATGGTTGCAGAGACCTGGAACGAGCTGGGCTTTGACGTTTCGCTCAATAAGAGAGGCACCATTGCCAACAACGACTACTACAAGTGGACCGACTCTACTCCCGACGATATCTGTGATGACCTGTACGCAGAAGATCTGCGCAACGGCGAATTTGAGGTGATCGCTCTGGATATGGGTGCGCTGACCATGGATGCATATGCAACCCTGGCTCCCTTCGCAAAGGCATTCTCCGGTCAGGGCATGGATATGTCCGACTCCGAAAACTACCAGCTTTCCGCTCACATTACCGGCTTCGACAACGAAGAGTACAATGATCTGATCGAAGCGGTTTATTTCCTGCAGTACTACAACAACTTCGACAAGTTCTTCTACAACACCGCATACGGCACAGACTACTTTGATTCCAAGGAAGCTGCCGATGCGATCTACACAAAGATCACCGCTATTTACGAGAAGTACGGCATCACCCCTGCTGAAAAGACCTATCTTGCTGACCGCGCAACTCTTCTGCATGCAGCTGAGGAAATTCTGATGGAAGAGGTTCCCGTAGCTCCCATTATCGCCAACCAGTACGCTTCCCTGTCCTCCTCTGATATCAAGAAGGTCAAGGACACTTACACCAATCCTCTGGTGCTGACCAAGGCAAACGTTTCCGGTGTGGCATACAAGTCTTACCTTGATGACGTAGAAGGCTTCCTTGAAGCAAACTTCCAGGCTTACGCAGAGGACAGACAGTCTTACATCTACGACAAGTTCAAGGGCAACGACAAGGTTTACAGTGCCGGTGAGTTCTCTTGGGAAGGCTTCAAGGGTGAATCCTCTCACTACAGCTTCCTGTTTGAAGAAGAGTAATAATCACCATACGTAAACCAATATAAACCCAATGATAAAACAAAAGAGAGAGTAACATGGAAAATCCGTGAAACTCTCTCTTTTTTTGTTTTTGGAGTTTCTCGCCAAATCGCAGGACTCTTTTTTCTTTGTAAAGTGTAGACAAAACGATCAATGTGTGGTATAATATTATGAATTCTTATGTAAAGTTGAGGAAGATATGCAAATTGTCAATCTTTTTCCCGGCTCGTATAACTCAAACTGCTATATTATAGAACACGGCGGAGAAGCGATGGTCATCGACCCCAGTGCTTCTGCCAAGTCTGTTTTGCAAAGAGTGGAGCAGATGGGAGCAACACTTACGGGTATTCTTCTGACTCACGGACACTTCGATCATATCGTTTCGATCGACACGCTGCGTCGCGCCTGCCCTGCTCCGCTGATGATCCACGAAGAGGATGCGGAAATGCTGGCAGACGGCAGAAAGAACGCCTTTTCCCTGTTTTTCGGGCAGGATATTTCGTACGCACCTGCAGAACGCCTGCTCAAGGGAGGCGATAAGATCAATCTGGGCGGCATGGATATTGAGGTCATTCACCTTCCCGGCCACTCCAAAGGCTCGGTTTGCTACTACATCCCGGGAGAGCGCGTCATGTTCACGGGAGACCTGTTGTTCGCCCAAGGCTATGGAAGAGCCGATCTGCATGGCGGCAATGCGTTCACCCTGCGCACATCACTGTGTGCTCTGCGACAGTATCCCAAAAATATTACCGTATACCCCGGGCACGGAGAATCCGCTTTGCTTGGCAATGCATTGGACGTCGCGTTTTACCTGTAAAAAACATATCAGCAAAAAATAATACTATATATTGAGGAAAACAAAATGGATTATCAACTGTTATCCGATCTGCTGTTCCCGCAGATCACCAAAACTCCTGCCGATATTGAGGCGGCATATCCCGCGCGTCAGCTCCCTGAGGGCGCAAAGGTCACCCGTTTTGCCCCCAGCCCCACAGGCTTCGTACATTTCGGCGGTCTCTTCCCCACAACGGTCGGCGAGCGTTTGGCTCACCAGAGCGGCGGCGTATTTTTCTTGAGAATTGAGGATACCGATGCCAAGCGCGAGGTTCCCGGTGCGGCCGAGGGTCTGATCAAGACATTGGCACACTACGGCATTCACTTTGACGAGGGTGCGATCCTTGACGAAACCGGCAAGGTCAGCGACCAAGGCGCATACGGCCCTTACAAGCAGAGCGCACGCGCAGAGATCTACCAGACCTATGCAAAGGATCTGGTCAGCCGCGGTCTTGCTTACCCCTGCTTCACCACCGAGGAGGAGCTGGAAGCACTGCAGGCGATTAATAAAAAGGAAGAGATCAAAAACACCGACTGGCAGGCGCAGGCAGAAGAGCGTCGCGCAGAGATGCTCCGCGCACGTGCCATCACCATGGACGAGGTCAAGGAAAATCTGGCTGCGGGCAACCCCTTCGTGCTCAGAATTCTGGCTGACGGTGATCCCAATAAAAAGACCCCCTTTACCGACCTTGTCAGAGGCAAGCTGGATATCCCCGAGAACGACGAGGATTTCGTGCTGCTCAAGTCTGACGGTATCCCCACCTACCACTTCGCACATGCGGTGGACGACCACCTGATGGGCACTACGCACGTCATTCGCGGTGAGGAATGGCTGCCCAGTCTTGCAAAGCACATTCAGCTGTTCCGTTATCTTGGCTTCCGTCTGCCTAAGTACATGCATATCTCGCAGATCATGCGTCTGGACGAAAACGGCAACAAAAAGAAGCTTTCCAAACGCGACATGGGGGCTAACATGGACGACTACGCGGCGATGGGCTATGCGCCCGAGTGCGTTTGCGAGTACGTCATGACGCTGCTCAACTCCAACTACGAGGAATGGCACGCGCAGAACCCCGAAAAGCCGTACACCGACTTCCCCTTCAACATCAAGAAGATGAGTGCTTCGGGCTGTTTGTTTGATTTCAACAAGCTGAACGACGTTTCCAAGAACGTGATCTCACGCATGAGCGCACAGAAGGTCACTCTGGCGGTGACCGAGTGGGCAAAAACCTACGATCCCGAATTCGGTGAGCTGCTCTCCCGTGATCCTGTTTACGCGATCAACATTTTTGCCATCGGCCGCGGTGGTAAAAAGCCCCGCAAGGATCTGGCGGTCTGGAAGGACGCACGCCCCTACATGGGCTTCTTCTACGACGAGCTGTTCACCTTGACAGAGCAGTACCCCGAGCAGTTTGACAGAGCCGATATCAAGGCAACGCTTGAAGGCTTTATCAAGGTATTTGATATTTCGGACGACATGAACACCTGGTTTGAAAAGATCAAGGAGATCGGTGCAGGCCTTGGCTACACCTCAGATATGAAGGCGTATAAGGCTGATCCCTCTGCATACAAGGGCAGCGTGGCCGATATTTCGATGTTCCTGCGTCTAGCTGTCACAGGCAAAACCAATGCGCCCGATCTTTGGACGGTCATGCAGATCTTAGGCTACGACAGAACCGTTGCCCGTCTTGAAGCAATGCTTGCAACCCTTTAATCTTTATATAACCAAGAGGATAAAACCATGGCAGAAACCAACAATAACTTTATTTTTGACATCGTTGACAACGATCTTGGCATCACCCCCGAGCTCAAGATCCACACCCGTTTCCCGCCCGAGCCCAACGGCTATTTGCACATCGGTTCGGTCAAGGCCATCTGCATCAACACAGACGTTGCCAACAAGTACAACGGTCTGTTCAATCTGCGCTACGACGACACCAACCCCGCAAAGGAATCCGACGAATTCGTTCGCTCGATCCGCGAGGACCTGGAGTGGCTGGGTGCGACCCCCACGGGCGGTGTTTTCTACGGCTCGGATTACTTTGGCAAGTGCTACGAGTTTGCCGTGCAGCTGATCAAGCAGGGCGACGCTTACGTCTGCGACCTTTCCAAGGACGACCTGGCCGACTACAAGGGCACCGACCGCTCGGTTGCCTCCAAGGAATCCCCCTACCGTAACCGCTCGGTGGAAGAAAACCTGGATCTGTTCGAAAGAATGAAGAACGGTGAGTTCCCGGACGGCGCACGCACACTGCGCGCCAAGATCGACCCCTCCAGCGATAACCCCTATCTGCGTGACCCTGTCATTTACAGAATCAAGCACATCCACCATCACCGCCAGGGTGACGAGTGGTGCGTATATCCCATGTACGACTTCGCGCATCCTATTCAGGACGCACTGGAAGGCATTACCCATTCCCTTTGCTCCAGCGAATTCAGAAACCACCGTCCGCTTTACGACTGGGTGGTGGATAAGATCGGATTTGCACAGAAGCCTCACCAGTGGGAGTTTGGCCGCATGAACATCACCTACACGGTCATGTCCAAGCGTTATCTGCGTCAGCTGGTTGAAGAAGGCCACGTAGACGGCTGGGATGACCCCCGTCTGCCCACGCTTTGCGGTCTGCGCCGTCGAGGCTACACCCCGAACGCACTCTTTACCTTTGTGCGCGAAGCGGGCGTAACCAACACCGACCATACCGTGGACGTTCGTCAGCTGGAGGCTTGCGTGCGCGACGATCTGAATGAAAACGCACTGCGCCGTGTTGCCATCGTCAATCCCATCAAGGTCATCATTGACAACTATCCCGAGGATAAGGAAGAGATGATCAGCCTGCCCAACCATCCGCAAAAGGAGGAGCTTGGCAGACGCGACGTTCCCATGACCCGCGAGATCTATATCGACGCCGACGACTTTGCTGAGGTTCCGCCTCCCAAGTTCTTCCGTCTCAAGCCCGACAGCGAGGTTCGTCTGATGGGCGGCTATATCATCCGCTGCGGTGAGATCGTCAAGAACTCTGACGGCTCGATCAAGGAGATCCATGCAACCGCAGATCTGGAGACCGGCAACGGCATGCCCGCTGACGGCAGAAAGATCAAGGGCACCATCCACTGGCTGTCCGCAAAATATGCAAAGCCCGCTACCGTGATGCTGTATGATCGCCTGTTCAACATTGAGAACACAGCTGACGTGCCCGAAGGAAAGACCTATCTCGACTTCCTCAATCCCGACTCTCTCTCCAAGCTGGAGGGTGCGATGGTTGAGCCTTGCCTGGCTGACGCAAAGCCGGGAGACAAGTTCCAGTTTGTCCGTGTCGGCTACTTCTGCAAGGACTCCAAGAACGCCGACACCTTCAACCGTGTCGTAGGACTGAGAGACAGCTTCAAGGCGTAAGAGGTGGCTGTATGACTATTGCAACCATGATCGAAAACCTGACTCCCTTTTCCATTCCCTATGCGATTCTGGGGGCTTGGTTGGTCGTCATTTCTCTGATCTCGATCGTCGTATGCATTTACGACAAAGCCATTTCCAAAAAAGGCAAGGTTGAGCTGCGTGTTCCCGAAAAGGTGCTGTTCTATATTTTGCCCCTGCTTGGCGGTGCACTTGCCATGTTTGCGACCATGACACTGATCCGCCACAAGACCCAGCACGGGCAAAGATGGCTGACCTTCGGCATTGCCGTGCTGCAAATTGCAGCAATCGTCGGCGTGACGGCAGTGATTGCGTTAGGCGTAATTTAATACGAAATAAGGCAGAGCCACGCGGCTCTGCCTTTGCTTTGTTTTCTATTTCAATATGGAATAAGTTAAAACTGTGCCCATGCTTTATGGTATACATTGAGAAAACCCTTTCCGTTCTTTTTTGACGGAGTAGCTGCAAAAAGAACAAAAAACAGCGTAAAGAGTATTTCGCCTCTGCGGAGGCGACTTGGGGCTCTGCCAGTTAAGTATTAGATGCTGGATTTCGCAGAAGTCCAGCATCAGGGTGGCGTCACTAACACTCGAACGTGTAACAACATTTACACGCCACCATGCCTTTCTGAAAAGGCTCGATCCAAACTTTTCATCCATTTAGGCGAAAATATTCGCCAAACCTCTTGCATTTTATCTTTCATTATGCTATAATGTATCGGTAAATGCGATGATGAAGTCAGCGCACACGAGAGCGCGTACACAGAGAGGGTCGACGCGGCTGGAAGCGACCTTGCGTGGCGTGTGTTGCATTTCCCTTCGGAGCAGGTCCTGTGAGCCGATTTTAGTCGAATGGCTATGGTAGCGGGACACGGCAGACACCGTTATCGGTCGGCAGAGTGTTGGCTTTGTGCACTACGTGCAACTCGCCTTTAATTGGGTGGTACCGCGGTAATTTTGCCGTCCCATGTCTGTGGGGCGGTTTTTATATTTTTACAAATAATTTTTTGAACAATAAAAGGAAGGAATTCATCATGAAAGAAATGCTGAATCAAATTCGCACGACGGCTCTTGAAAAGATCGCTGCCGGCGAAGATCTTGAGCAGATCAGAATCCAGTACCTTGGCAAAAAGGGTGAGCTGACCGCCGTATTGCGCGGTATGGGCAAGCTGACTGCCGAGGAAAGACCCGTGATCGGTCAGCTGGCAAACCAGGTGCGTGCCGACATCGAGGCCGCTATTGCAGAAAAGGCAGAGGCTCTCAAGGCAGGTGCACTTGCTGAGCAGCTCAAGGCCGAAAAGCTGGACGTGACCATGCCCGGCAAGACCATGCGCGTCGGTCACGTACATCCCCTGACCCGCGTACAGAGAGATATGGAAGAAATCTTTATCGGTATGGGCTTCTCGATTGCAGAAGGCCCTGAGGTAGAGTACGACCTTTATAACTTCCAAAAGCTCAACATTCCGGAAAACCACCCTGCAAGAGACACGCAGGACACCTTCTATATCACCGAGAACATTCTGCTGCGCTCCCAGACCTCTCCCGTTCAGGCGAGAACCATGGAAGTGCAAAAGCCCCCCATCCGTATCATCTCCCCCGGACGCGTTTACCGCTCCGACGCGATGGACGCAACGCACTCTCCCCTGTTCCATCAGATGGAAGGCCTTGTTGTAGACAAGGGCATTACCATGGGTGATCTCAAGGGCATGCTGGAGACCTTTGCAAAGGCACAGTTTGGCGAAGAGACCCGCTGCCGTTTCCGTCCTCACCACTTCCCCTTCACCGAGCCCAGCGCAGAGGTTGACGTTTCCTGCTTCGCTTGTGGCGGCAAGGGCTGCAGACTTTGCAAGGGCGAGGGCTGGATCGAAATTCTGGGCGCGGGCATGGTGCACCCCAACGTGCTTTCCATGTGCGGTATTGACCCCGAGGAATACAGCGGCTTCGCGTTCGGTATGGGTATCGAGCGTATCGCCATGCTCAAGTATCACGTAGACGACATTCGTCTGTTCTATGAGAACGACGTGCGTTTCCTTGAGCAGTTCTGAGAAAGGAGATAGCGAAATATGAATCTTTCATTCAACTGGCTTCACGATTATATTGATACAGACAAGATCACTGACACCAAGAAGTACTGCGACCGCATGACCAACACCGGCTCCAAGGTTGAGGGCTATGAGGTACTGGCAGGTGACGTTACCAACGTCAAGATCGGTAAGGTGGTCGCCATGGAGCGTCATCCCGACTCCGATCACCTTTGGATCTGTCAGATCGACGTGGGTGCAGAAGCTCCCATTCAGATCGTCACCGGTGCGCAGAACGTGTTCGTTGGCGCAATCGTTCCCGCGGCAGTTGCTCCCGCAAATCTGCCCGAGGGCAAGCAGATCAAGGCGGGCAAGCTGCGCGGTGTGGACTCCAACGGCATGCTTTGCTCGTTTGGCGAGCTGGGGCTTACCTCTCACGACTGCCCCGGTAAGGAAGAAAACGGCATCTGGATCCTGGACGACTGCTACGGTCAGTACCTCGGTCAGGACGTGTGCGATTGCCTTCTGATCCGCGACACCGTGGTCGAGTTTGAGATCACCTCCAACCGCCCCGACTGTCTGTCCGTCATCGGTCTTGCACGCGAGACCGCAGCCTCCATGGATCTTGATTGGCACATCCCTCCCGTATCGGTCAAGGGTGCCGGCGACGGTGACTCGATCGATAACTACCTCTCGGTTGGCATCAGCGCGCCCGATCTGTGCTACCGCTATGCCGCAAAGGTAGTCAAGAACGTCAAGATCGCTCCCTCCCCCGACTGGATGCGTATGCGTCTGCGCGCTGCAGGTGTGCGCCCCATCAACAACATCGTTGACATTACCAACTACGTCATGCTCGAATACGGTCAGCCCATGCACGCCTTTGATTACAAGCAGATCGAGGGCAAGGCGATCAACGTACGTCGCGCTGCTGACGGTGAGGTATTCGTATCCCTTGACAACATCAGCCATACGCTTGACTCCTCCATGCTGGTTATCGCAGACCAAAACAAGGCTTGCGCTCTGGCAGGCGTTATGGGTGGCCTGAACAGTGAAATTGAAAACGACACCGTGACCGTCGTATTTGAGTCCGCTTGCTTCTCAGGTCCCGACACCCGCGTAACCGCCAAGAAGAACGGCATGAGAACCGAGTCCTCCGCACGCTTTGAAAAGGGTCTTGACCCCGAAAACTGCCTGCCCGGTCTGATGCGCGCTTGCCAGCTGGTTGAAATGCTGGGCGCAGGTGACGTAGTAGACGGCCTGATCGACGTTTATCCCGGCAAGAAGGAGCAAACCATCCTGCCCTTCACGCCCGACAAGTATAACAAGTTCCTTGGAACCGAGATCGACGAGCAGACCATGATCGACATTCTGGCAACCCTGGAATGCCGCGTAGAGGATGGCAAGATCTACGTGCCCTCCTTCCGTTCCGACCTTGGCTGCATGCAGGACATCGCAGAAGAGATCGTCCGTATCTGGGGTTATGACAAGATTCCCTCCTCTTGCATCAAGGCTGAAACCACACAGGGCATGCGCACCCCCAAGCAAAAGCTGTTTGTGGCTACCGAGCAGCTGATGTACGGCATGGGCATCTCGCAGATCCAGACCTTCTCGTTTATCAGCCCCAAGTACTACGACGCGATCGCTCTGCCCGCCGACAGTGCGCTGCGCACCTCGGTCGTCATCTCCAACCCGCTTGGCGAGGATACCAGCGTCATGCGTACCACCGCGCTGCCCTCTTTGATGGAAGTGCTGCAGAGAAACAACAACTTCTCCAATCAGAATGTGCGTCTGTTTGAAATGGCTACCATTTATCTGCCCGACGCAGATCCCGCGCTGCTGCCCGAGGAAAAGACGGTTGTCACCCTGGGCATGTACGGTGACGCTGACTTCTACTGCATGAAGGGTGCTGTGGAAAATCTGCTCAAGATGGCAGGCGTCAAGGCTCCCGTTTACACCGCTTGCACAGAAAATCCCTCCTACCATCCCGGCAGATGTGCTACCGTAACCACTGCCGACGGCAAGTATCTGGGTGTATTCGGTCAGATCCACCCCGTTGTGGCTGACAACTACGGAATGAATATTCCCGTGCTTTGCGCGGAGATCGACTTTGACGCACTGTTTGAGGTTTCCAACACCGAGCCCGACTACAAGCCTCTGCCCAAGTTCCCCGCTGCTACCCGTGATTACGCGTTCGTTTGCGAGGAAGAGCTTGAGGTTGGTAAGATCATGAGCGTGATCACCAAGGCAGGCGGCGCGTTGGTTGAAAACGTTGAGCTGTTCGATATTTACCGCGGCGAAAAGCTGGGTGCAGGCAAAAAGAGTGTTGCATTCCGCGTCACGCTTCGCGCCGCAGACAGAACCCTGACCGTGGAAGAAGCTGACAAGATTTCCAAGAAGATCATCAATGATCTGAAGTTCAAGCTGGGGATTGCGCTCAGAGCGTAAAAGTTAGAATACGGGCTGTTGCCATGCAACAGCCCTTTCCCCATAAAAGGAGTTTCGAAATGGCCAAAAATAAAACCGGGAAAACGCATCCCTTGAAGCGTTTTCTTCCCTATTATAAGCCCTATACCAAGGATCTGGTCTTTGACCTCTTTTGTGCTGCGCTGACCACCGTATGCGAGCTTGCGCTCCCCCTGATCGTGCGCAATATCACGGGCAGAGCCGAATCCGAGCCTGAAACGCTGACTGTGACGCTGATCCTGACCTTTGGCGGCGTATATCTGCTGATGCGTCTGATCGACACGCTGGCCTATTATTTCATGGCCAATCGCGGGCACATCGTGGGTGCCAAGATGGAGACCGACATGCGTCGCGACCTGTTCGGACACCTGCAAAAGCTCAGCTTTTCTTACTTTGACAACACCAAGATCGGTACGCTGATGTCGCGTATCACCAACGACCTGTTTGACATTACCGAGTTTGCGCATCACTGCCCCGAGGAATTCTTTATCGCGGGCGTCAAGATTCTCGGCTCTTTCGTCATCCTGCTGGTCATCAATCCCGTACTGGCACTTGTCACCTTTGCCATGATCCCCATCATGATTCTGGTGCTGATCTCGTTCAACGGCAAGATGAAGGAGACCTTCCGTCTGTCGCGCTCGCAGGTGGGCGAACTCAACTCGCAGGTCGAAGATAGCCTACTCGGCATTCACGAGGTCAAGGCGTTTGCAAACGAATCCACCGAGATTGAAAAGTTCCGCCAGGGCAACACCAAATTCTTAGGCATCAAGGGACTCATGTACCGTTACATGGGCATGTTCCAGGCGTCTACCCGCTTCTTTGAGGGCCTTTTGTACATCGTTGTCGTGGTGGTGGGTGCACTGCTGCTGACCGCGAAAAATCCCGTAATCCAGTTAGAGGCTGCCGATTACGTAGCGTTTTTGATGTACGTCTCCACCCTGTTCACCTCGGTACGCCGCATCGTGGAATTCACCGAGCAATTCCAGCGCGGTATGACGGGCATTGAACGCTTCTCCGAGATTTTGGACGTTGAGCCCGACATCAAGGACAAGCCCGGCGCCAAGGTACTCTCCGACGTCAAGGGCGACATCGTGCTGGACAAGGTGACCTTCCGTTACGAGGAGGACAAGCAGCAGAACGTGCTCAGCGATCTTTCCCTGCACGTTAAAGCAGGCGAAAACGTAGCCCTTGTCGGCCCTTCGGGCTGCGGCAAGACCACGCTTTGCTCGCTTATTCCCCGCTTTTACGAGCTGCAGGGCGGTCAGATTCTGATCGACGGCCAGAACGTGCAGGACGTGACCATGCGCTCGTTGCGTCAGAACATCGGTATCGTACAGCAAAACGTGTATCTGTTCTCGGGCACCATCCGCGAGAACATTGCATACGGCAAGCCCGACGCCACCGACGAGGAGATCATAGAGGCGGCAAAACTCGCAGGCGCGGATGAATTCATATCCGAGCTGCCCGACGGGTACAATACCTACGTGGGTGAGCGCGGACTCAAGCTGTCGGGCGGACAGCGTCAGCGCGTTTCGATCGCCCGCGTATTCCTCAAAAATCCCCCCGTGCTGATCTTAGACGAGGCAACCAGCGCACTTGATAACGAAAGTGAGAGACTGGTGCAG
The DNA here is from genome assembly GCA_045594705.1 of Eubacteriales bacterium. Lineage (GTDB taxonomy): Bacteria > Bacillota > Clostridia > Oscillospirales > CAG-272 > SVQP01. The sequence goes on along the minus strand of JAZNZB010000009.1, from coordinate 11,765 downwards.
AAGTCGATTGAAAAGCTGACCGTGGGCAGAACCACCATCACCATCGCACACCGACTGACCACCATCAAGAATGCAGACCGCATCGTGGTACTGACGGCTGACGGCATTGTGGAAGAGGGCACGCACAAGGAATTGACAGAAAAAGGCGGCATGTACGCAGATCTTTACAAGCTGTACACGGCCGATTAAGGAGTGAAATGATATGGAACAAGCAAAATTGGACCGCATCAACGAGCTTGCGCACAAGGTCAAGAGAGGCGAGGTGCTCACACCCGAGGAGCAACAGGAGCGCGCTGCGCTGCGCACCGAGTATATCCGTGAATTCCGCGCATCCATGACCGGAATTCTGGATAACACGGTCATCGTGCGTCCCGACGGTACGCGCGAGCAGGTTTCTGACCGCAAGGATAACGAAAAGAAATAAAAACGCAAATTCGAAACAAAAAGCCCTTTACACAAGGGGCTTTTTGTGTTATAATATAGTATGAATAAATGTTTAGGATGGGTAATTATGCAACTGACTTTTCCGCATACGGCACAATCGAATAGCCCTGCCGAGACAGAGAGTCTGGGAGCGCGTCTTGCAGATATGCTGCAGGACGACGCAACGCTTCCCCGCTTTGTAGCACTGTACGGTGACTTGGGCGTTGGAAAGACCGCATTTACGCGAGGCTTTGCCTCTGTGCTCTCTCCCGAAATCCTTGTGCGCTCACCCACCTTTACCTTGGTCAACGAATACCGTAATAAGGCCACAAAAAAATCGCTGTTCCACTTTGACATGTACCGCATCGACTCGGAGGACGACTTATATTCCATGGGATTTGACGACTACCCCGACCGCGGCATCTGCATTGCGGAATGGTGCGAAAAGATCCCTTACGCGCTGCCCTTGCATTATCTGCGCGTCACCATCACCAAAAATGACGCACAGCAGCCCGACAGCCGCGAGATCTTGATAGAAAGGATCTGACAGATGAAGATTTTGGCTCTTGATTCCACCGCCATCGTCGGCACGGTGGCCTTGTGCGAGGACGAGCGTCTTGTCGCACTCTATACACTCAATACAGGAAACACACACTCCCAGACGCTGCTGCCCATGATTGAATCCGCGCTGCGCTTGGCCGAATGGGAGATCGACGATCTGGATCTGTTTGCGGTCAGCCGCGGCCCGGGCTCGTTTACAGGTGTGAGAATCGGTGTAGCAACCGTCAAAGGCCTGGCTTTTGGCAAGGACGTTCCCTGCGCGGGCATCTCCACCTTAGAGGCCTTGGCTTATAATCTGCGCTGCTTTGACGGCGTGATCTGTCCTGTGATGAATGCGCGTCGCGCACAGGTGTATAACGCACTGTTTGCTTGTAAGGACGGAGTGCTCACCCGCCTTTGCCCCGATCGCGCCATCTCGATCTCCGAGCTGGACGAGCAGCTTTGCAACATGGATCAGCCGGTTTACTTGGTCGGTGACGGATACGACATCACGTTGGAAAATCTTGCAAAAACAAAGGTGCTCCCCGTTCCCGAGGAGCTGAGATATCAAAGCGGCTACAGCGTTGCCATGTGCGGACTTGCCGCATACCGTCAGGGTCTTGCAACCGATGATGCGTCTCTCTCGGTGGAATACCTGCGTCCCTCTCAAGCAGAGCGTGAGAGAAACGAACGACTTGCAAATCAAAACAAATTATAAAGAAAGAGGCATACAGACTATGCTGCAAAACAAAATTGTTATCGGATGTGACCATGCAGGCTTTGCACTCAAGGAGCAGATCAAGCAATACCTTGCCACCAAGGGTGTGGAGACTCTGGACGTAGGATGCTACTCCCCCGAGTCCTGCAGCTACCCCGATATTGCACACGCGCTGTGCTCCCAAATCCAGAGCGGTGCATACGCAACCGGCATTCTGATCTGCGGCACAGGCATTGGCATGTCCATGTGTGCAAACAAGCACGCGGGCATTCGCGCCGCTTGCTGCTCGGACGTGTTCTCCGCGCGTGCAACCCGTCAGCATAACGACGCCAACGTGCTTTGCTTTGGCGCGCGCGTGGTCGGTTACGGCGTAGCGTGCGACTTGGTGGATGTATTTTTGAATCAAGCCTTTGAGGGCGGCCGCCATCAGCCCCGCGTGGACGCCATCAACGCGTTAGACGAAAGTGAGAAAAAATGAGTTATACGGCAAAAGAAGCTGCCCGCGACGTCGCTGACGTGCTGCGCGCGGCTGATAAAGAAGCAGGCAAGCGCAATTATACCGCCGCTGTGATCGTAGCGGGCGGTAGCGGCACGCGCATGGGCACAGCGCTCACCAAGCAGATGCTGGACCTTTGCGGCAAGCCCGTGGTGGTGCATACGCTGCTTGCTTATCAGAACACCCCTTGTATCAAGGAGATCGTGGTCGCAGCGCGCGAGGACGAGATCGATATCTACCAAGGGTTTAAGAAAAAATACGGCATTACCAAGCTGACCGCCGTTGTTCCCGGTGGCGTGACCAGACAGGCTTCTGCCCTTGCGGGTGTAGAGGCAGTCAGCGACAAGGTACGCTACGTGGCCATTGCGGACGCGGCGCGCTGCCTGACCACCCCCGAGGAGATCAGCGAGGTCTGCCGCGTGGCCTACAAGACCGACGCCGCATCTGCGGGCATTCCCGCAACCGACACGGTCAAGGTGGTGGACAAGGCAAGCTATATCGCACAAACCCCCGAGCGCGCGCTCTGCTGGCAGGCACAAACGCCCCAGGTGTTCCGTCACGCGCTCTACCTGGCCGCAAGCTACGCTGCCATTGAGCATAAGTTCACCGCCACCGACGATAATTCCCTGATCGAGTTTGTGAAGCACCCTGTCAAGATGGTCAAATGCTCCAAGCAGAATATCAAGATCACCGAGCCCGACGACCTTCCCTACGCGCAATTTATCCTTGGAATGCGCGAGCAGGAGGACGAGACATGAGAATCGGACACGGCTACGACGTGCACCGCTTGGTCGAGGGGCGCGATCTGATCCTTGGCGGCGTCAATATTCCTTATGAAAAAGGGCTGTTTGGCCATTCGGATGCCGACGTGCTAACGCACGCGATCATGGATGCGCTGCTGGGCGCGGCTGCGCTCGGTGACATTGGCAAGCATTTTCCCGATACCGATCCCGCCTACAAGGGCGCAGACAGCCTAAAGCTTGCAGCGCACGTGGCAGCATTGCTGCATGCGCAGGGCTACCGCATCGGCAACATTGATGCCACCGTCATCGCGCAAGCCCCCAAGCTTGCCCCTCACATCCCCACCATGCGCCAAAATCTGGCCTGCGCGCTGGGATGTGACTGTGGCTGCATCAATATCAAGGCCACCACCGAGGAGCACTTGGGCTTCACGGGCGAGGGGCTCGGCATGGCTGCGCACGCAGTCTGCCTGATCGAATCTATATAAAGCACAAAGCGAGTGACAGCTTCTCCGACTTCCCAAGCTTTTCTTTTCCAGGTCATCGCTCCTGTGCGGATCTTCACACTACAGCGTATGACATAATTCCACATCTTGCAACAGAAAGGAACAAAAATTATGACTTATATCTCTCCTTCCCTGCTGGCTGCCGACTACGCGCATTTGGCTGATGAAATCAAGAAAGTAGAGGATGCCGGCGCCGCATATCTGCATCTGGATATCATGGACGGCGCATTTGTTCCCAATATCAGCTTTGGTCCCGAGCTGGTTGCTTCGATCCGTAAGCACACCAAGCTGATCTTTGACGTACATCTGATGATCAACGATCCCATTCGCTACATAGATCGCTTTGTCAAGGCGGGTGCGGATATGATCACCTTCCACGTAGAAAGCACCGACGATCCCGAGGCAGTCATTCGCGCCATCGCTTCGCACGAAATGCGCGCAGGCATGGCCATCTCGCCCGCAACGCCCATTGAGACCATCTTCCCTTACCTGCCTAAGCTTTCGCAGGTCACGGTCATGACAGTCGAGCCCGGCTTCAGCGGTCAGACGCTCATGGTTCCCATGCTTGACAAGGTGCGCGTGCTGCGCAGATACTGCATGGAAAACGGCTTGAAGTTAGACATTGAGGTAGACGGCGGCGTCACGCCCGAAAACGTGGGCTATTGCACCGGTGCAGGCGCAAACGTCATCGTGGCCGGCTCTGCCATCTTCAAGTCCAAAAAGCCGAGATCCGTCATCGTCGGCATGAAGGATACCGCAAAGATCAATCCGTTTTTGGGGTAAGTACGTATGCCGGACAACAGCGACTGGAGACTGAGAGGACAGGAATCGTACTTGCTGGGAAAAACGCTGTATTTACGCCAATTTCCCATGGAAAAGGATCACGATCATTGCGAGTTTTGCTGGAACAAATTTGCTCATTATCCTGATACTTTACATCAAGGATATACCACTGCAGACAATTACTACTGGATTTGCCCCGATTGCATGAATGATTTCAAGGAAACGTTCAAGTGGATAATACGTAATGAATAAAACAACCCGACAGTGAAAGCTGTCGGGTTGTTTAGTCCATCCAAATAGTAATAGTTTTCGGGAATCGCCCGAATTTTTATCCGTCATCGTCAGCATGAAGGATACCGCAAAGATCAATCCGTTTTTGGAGTAACAGATAAGGAAAAGCAGAAGTCTTTGATCAAGACTTCTGCTTTGTTTTATTCGACTCTTCTTTGTCCGTTCTCGTCAAAAGTCCGCGCAAGTGCTGCTTCTGTCGGAAACACAGATGCAATCAGCACGATCACCTGGACGGTTGTCACAACCAATCCGACAATCCCCACAACCGTGACAGAGCTCTGATGAAAAGGAATCCATATCAGTACCGACGGGATCAGCAATACAATCCCCATAATACACCATAACCGCCCGGCATACATATGAGCAAACTTCCAGGTTTGCTCGTTTTTCATGGAAAGCGCGGTTCTATAGCCGTACCAACGGTTAATATGCATAGGCGTATGCTTCCACATCATCCATCCTGCAATGATCATCATCAATGGAATGATCAGATCGCACACGAGCATTGTCCACCAAAACCACATTTTTACCTCCATGCCGCCTGTGGCGGCTCGAATAGTGATGGTAACTTCACCGAGGAGCTTTGCTCCAAAAATGGGCTCAGATCCATTTTTAGGTGAAGTTAAAGCGTGAATAGTTGAGTATAAAGGAATATCAAGTGAACTTTCACGCTAATTTCTCCTTTCGCACTCACCATTCATCCCAATCTTCCTTGTGTGATATGCGGCAAAAGCCTTTTGTTTTGCAATGCGGACAGCGTAATACTCCCTCTCCGTTTTTATGTACCGTAAAGGCAACCTGCCACCATTTGGGATAAAAGCTTTTTTGGCATCGAGGACAAATATGCAGCTTGGAAGAAAGGCTCTTACCGACAAGATACAGTACAACGATCAAAAATACTGCAACAGGAATTGCGATCATCCACCACGGCACATCTGCACTTTTTCCTCCCCAATGCACCTCACAAGATACGAGCACCCCGCTCATAAGGCACAGTACGCAGAAAAGCATTCTCTTTTTTATCATATCCATCTCCATTACAACTCATAATTGAGCCAAATGCCGTGAACCTTGTCTCGGTGAAACACAATCTTTACACACAGTCCCATTTTTTCATATTGCAAACGGCTGTTTACTACGTTTTTCACTTCGCTGTCACATTCGATCTCTTTCACGTGCAACAGCACTCCAAGCGGCTTGACCGTATCACATACCACGCGTTTCCATGCAGATAGCGGCATGTATTCCTGCAGCATATCCGAAAAATAGGCAAAGCAAGCATCATACTCATCTTGGATAAACAGATCAGTAAAGCTGCGTGCAATTTCCAGTCGCATGCTTTGCGTTATAGGCTTTTGATCCGTTGAATCGTAGACGCTCCCGCCCTTTTCTATCGTAGCAAGTGCATCGTCCAGCATGCGCAGCTCCTTGGCTTTGGCTACAATGGAGGCAATCAATTCTGCCTTGTGCTCCAGTATGGCATCTGATAGCTCCACATTTCCATCTTGCAGCTTGCGGATTTGCGCAACTGAAAGGCCAAGTGCACGCAGTACAAGCACCTTCTTGATATGCTCTACCTGCTCAGCGCTGTAATGTCTGCGTGAGCAAAACGGAACCGCGGTGCTTGTAACAATCCCCTTTTGCTCATAAAAGCGCAATGTGCGCGAGGTGGTTCCGAGCATCTGACACACCGTGTTAATGTCAAGCAAAGCCATGAATATCGCCCCCTCTCATATGTATTATATCACTTGACGTAGGGTCAATGTCAAGTTTTTTTCAAAAAAACAAGGGGCAGAAATTGCCCCTTGCTCTGTTCACAAATCAAAATCATATTTTTGAGCTAATCTTGCTTTTATATCATTGCCATCAATAGTTTTTCCGTTTTCTATGGCGGCAAGACCTTCTATCAGCAATATTGCCTCAACAATAGTATCCTTGACCATTCCTGCGTGGAAATTATTTAACTTTTGTTCCATAACTTTTACTTACATCACGATCGACTTGATCTCGGGGAATTCGTCCGCGAGGTCAAGCAGCCCGTCGCTGAGGTTATCCTTATGAAGACGCACCTCCATGCTGACGCGCACGTCCCCGTTGTCCATTTTTTCCATCTCCACGCCTGAGATCAGAATCTTCATCTCTTCCAGGCGTGCGCGAATTTTGGGCATCACGGTGTGATAATCCTTTGAGATCACCAGCAAAAGCTCCTTGGAGGATTGCATGTCACCCGGCAAGAACTTATGCAGCGAAATCTGCAGAAGAATCATGAGCGCCGTGCAAAGCACGCCCACCGTATACATGCCTGCGCCAAGCGCAAGGCCGATGGCGGCGGTTGCCCAGATGCCCGCAGCCGTGGTCAGACCCTTGACCGAGCCGCCGCGCACGAAGATCACACCTGCACCCAAAAAGCTGATGCCGGTGATGACGTTGGAGGCAATGCGCGATGCATCCGCGCCGATCACGTCGGAAAAGCCGTATTTGGACACCACCATGATCAGCGTTGCACCGAGTGCGACAATGATATGAGTACGGATTCCCGCCTCCTTGAGGCGTTTGGTTCTCTCAAGACCGATCAAACCGCCGCACAGGCAGGCTACGACAACGCGTACAAGATAATCCCATGCACCGATATGCTCAAAAAGCCACATATCCCAAGCCATCGTATCCTCCTTATTCGGCGTAACCCAGCGTTACGCTGACAATATTTGCCACACCGTTACGGTAATAGGTCAGCTCGACCGTCTCTCCGCCTACGTGGTTGTTGATCACGTCCATCAAATCGTAAATGGTGGCAAGCTCCTGCCCGTCCGCCAACACGATAATATCCCCCGGCTTGAGCTTATTGGCTGCGTCCAGCCCAAGCGTGGTGCTCTGCACCCAAACACCCGTATACGGCGCGTAAAATACCTCTTCGGGGTTCAATGCGGCATCCTCGGGAGAGACCTCCTGAATACGGTTCTCACCGGGAATATTGATATAATACTTGCCTGCCTCAACACCTACGCCAACAATGCCGATCAAGGGACGCTTGGTGGTGATGGGCGACTCTCCCGGCTCACCCGTTTTGATGATATTGTCGATCAAGACCATAGCACCGTCGATCGGAATGGCAAAGCCCATATTTTCATACTGCCCCGAAAGCTTCATGGTGATAATGCCGAGCACCTCACCGTTGGAATTGACCAAGGGTCCGCCGGAGTTACCCGGGTTGACGGGTGTGTCGGTCTGGATCAGCTTCATTTTCTTTGTCAAAATGCCCTCGTCATCGTAGATCTTGACCTCTCTTTGTGCAAAGGAAACCACTCCCTTGGTCACGCTCCAGGCATACTCCTCACCTGCGGGCGTACCCACAGCATATACGTTCTGTCCGTCCAAAACGTCTGCAGACTTGCCAATACTTGCACAATACAGGCCTGTCGCTTTGACCTTGATCACTGCGATATCATCGATTTCGGAAAATCCAACGATCTCTGCAACGGCCGCCTGTCCACTGTAAAACTTGACGGTCACGGTCTGCGCATCCTCAATGACGTGATAATTGGTCGCAATATATCCATCCTCTGTCAGCACAATACCGGTCCCTGTACCAACGCCCTCGGCAGTCTTAGCGGTAATCACCACGGTATAATTTCGTACCGATTCAAGTGCAGAAACCTCAATGGTCTGCTCATCTCCACCGCCTACAATACTGACATCCCCCGAAAGACCGCCCTGGATCGTTTCGTTTTCAGGTTTGTACGTAATGGCATCGTGGATCAGCACGCCTACCAGAATGCCAAAGCACAGGGCGAACACAGCTGTCATGATAAACGCATACGCCCAAACACCGCGATGGTATCCGCGCTGCCTGCGCTTGCGATCATGTGCGCGCTGTTCCTCATAATTCCATCGGTATTGATATTCCTTTGCTTCTCTTGCCAAAGACTGCTGCTTGACCTTGTCTTGCTCAAAGATCTCGTTGGCTCGTACCGCCTCGGGATCTGCGCTTTCTTGTTCAGCCTCCTGTTCCGCGGGCTCTACCGACTCGGCGGGCGCTGCAGGCTCTGCAGAATCTACCGGCTCGGCGGGCTCTGCAGGCTCTGCAGAATCTACCGGCTCGGCGGGCTCTGTATCTTGCGACATCACCTGTGCTTGTGCCTGCTCTTCTGTCATGGGCTGTGCAGGCGCAGCCGTATCATCAGATTGCTGCTCGGGCAGCAACTCACGTTTCTCTTCCAAGTATTTCTCCCCCTCTCATCCTTTTTCGGGAGCATCGGTCTTTGGCAGTGTGAACGTAAATTCACACCACTCACCCGCTACACTGTCAACCGAAATATTCTCATGATGGGCTTCTACGATGGTCTTGACAATATACAGTCCAAGACCCACACCCTTTTTATCCAATCCGCGACTCTTGTCGCTCTTATAAAAGCGTTCAAATACGTACGGTAGATCCTCGCCGGGGATCCCCTGTCCCTGATTATAAACACGCACTCTGACCTTTTGACCCTTTTTGACAAGGTCCAGACAAATACGCAGCTTGCCACCCTCTTTTGAGAATTTTACCGCATTATCCACCAGATTATACACGATCTGATACATGGCATCGCGATCCGCAAGCACGAACATGTTCTCGCTTTCGCAGTCAAATTCCACGTCCAGCTTTTTTTGGTCGATTTTTTGCTCAAACGAAATCAGGATCAGTCTGCAGACCTCGCAGATATCAAAGGGCTCAGACACGAATTTACGGTCACCCGCTTGAATGCGCGACAGATCCAGCAGCTGCGAGACAAGCCTTGACAGTCTCTTGACCTCCTCGGATACGATAGAAAGGTAATAGGTCTGCTGATCCGCCGGGATCACGCCATCCAGAATCCCGTCAATAAATCCGGAAATGGTAGTCATGGGCGTGCGCAGATCGTGTGATACATTGGCCATAAACGAGGTGCGCATATTATCCAGCGCCTCTAAGGATTGCGCCATATTGTTCATAGCGCGCGCAAGCTCTGCTACCTCGTCGTTTCCATGAACGGGAACGCGTACGTCAAATTTTCCCGCAGCAAAGCTTTTTGCTGCACGGCTCATGCCCTTAAGCGGCGTGATGATGCGCTCGGTAATGAAATAGAACGCGATCAGCGCAGCCAGCATGACCCAAAGGCTTGCCGCCATGATAACCTGCACCGTGGAATCACGCAGATCGTGCCAGTCAGAGGAATCGGCACATATCAACAGCACACCGTATACATCGTCTTTCTCCATTAGCGGATGCGCATGCACAGTGTGGGGCTGATCAAACAGCTCTGCAAAGGTATCGCTTGTTTGCACGTATTCTCCAAGCAAAACGCGATCCAATTCTTCTAAGGGAATCTGTTGGCCGATCTCCAGAGCCTCGCGATCGACTCCTTGACAGGTCAGAAGCATGCCTGAATCGTCTGCCAACAAAATGGTCACGCCGTCGGCATTGACGGTCAATGCCTGCAGGAACACCGAAAGACTTTGCTCGTTTTGCGCTATATACTGCGAAAACGGCAGGTCTTTTTTATAATTCTCGTCCAAATAAGTATATGCAGCAGCAGCCGTGTTGGTCAGCACCTCAGTCTTTACCTGCTCGGAATACCCTGTGATGATATTGCCGATGATCATGATCAGCAGCATAAAGCTGACCACAATAATCAGCACAAACGCTGTGATATACTTAAAAAACAGACTCTTAAACACGTTTTTGATCAGCCCAGCAGCTCGAATTTGTAGCCAACGCCCCAAACGGTCTTGAGGATCCACTTATCCGATGCGCCCTCCAGCTTTTCGCGCAGTCTCTTGACGTGCACGTCAACCGTTCTGGAGTCGCCCAGGTAGTCAAAGCCCCATACTTTATCCAAAAGCTGATCGCGGGTAAACACGCGATTGTAGTTGGATGCCAGGAAATACAGCAGCTCCAGCTCCTTGGGAGGGATATCCACGCTCTTGCCCTTGAGCTTGAGCTCGTACTTCTGACGGCTGATCTCGATATTCTCAAACTTGACCACCTCGTCGTCATCCTGGTTGGTGTGTGCCTGATAGCGGCGCAGCACAGCCTTGACGCGTGCGGAAAGCTCCTTCATATCAAAGGGCTTGACCAGGAAATCGTCCGCGCCCAGCTCAAGACCCAGCACCTTGTCAAACACCTCACCCTTTGCGGTAATCATGATAATGGGCTTGGAGGACATTTCGCGGATCTCGCGGCAGACCTGCCAGCCGTCCTTCTTGGGCAGCATAATGTCCAGCAGTACGATATCGGGCTCATACATTTTGAAATAGCTGATGCCCTCCACACCGTCGGATGCAGTCTTGACCTCGTAGCCCTCATTGGTAAAATACACCTTAAGTAATTCGCTGATATTGTTGTCATCATCCACAACAAGAATTTTGGTATCCATCATAATTGGAGTTCCTCCTTGTATTTAGTCTTTTATTTTTTCAATTGTATCATACAGGTACAATAGGGAGCCTGTGTGATAAATGAATGAATTTTGTCGGAATTTTATTCAAAATCGCCGATTATTTATCATCATTAATAATTATATCACAATTTATTGTATTTGTAAAGAATTTTTTCAAAAATAGTTAACAATTATATGCTGCCTTCCATGCCTGTATTTTACAATTTGCACATAAAAAAGAAATGCCCCGTGGGTCTGCAAAATTAGCGATAAAAACCAAATTAGCCATCACATTTTGTGGTGGCTTTTTTGATGTGCTGAAAGCAAAGAAAAGCCCCGCGCGTGGCGGGGCAAGAAAGTCAATCATCCTATGAGAAATTGCGAAACGGTATAATTCTTTTTATTGAGGATATACATTGCTGTTAACACCATGTACGCAGCAATACCGCAATGACCACAGACCAAGTATCCTCTGTCCTCTGAACGATTGTCCGCAACAAATTCAATAATTCGATTTTCGGTGAATAAAAGCAAAAGCTCATTTAAACGGGATATTTCAATATTGGCTTTTTCGATGAGTGTTTGTTTTGATGTTGGAACATCACAGCGTAGAGCAAAAATCAGTTTTTGTCCGTCCTCACTGCAAAGTGCTTGCATTACTTCTATCGTATTTGCGTCGAAGGGAGAAAGCTGATTGATAAGTGATGATTTAATAACCCAAGCCACACCTCTGTTATCCCAAATTTTTGTTCCATATGAACCTATAATTCTAAGATTTCCTTGATTCTTACTTTCTTCTTGTATTTCTCTGTTGCCAACCTCAGCAAAATAGATGCCCTTCCACATTTCCCAAAGATCTTCTCCAAGCTC
>JAZNZB010000008.1:0-14394 GCA_045594705.1 Eubacteriales bacterium | reverse complement strand
TGGCCCACCATTTCCTCTTCGCAGCCCTTGGGGAGATTGGGGTTGCCGCTCATCAGATCCTTGATGATGACCATCATCTTCACCACGAACTCCCAGTCGGCATCCTTGCGTTCACGGCTCTTCTGCAGCTCGGCGGGGTTTTTGTCAAAGCCCTCGATGCAGGTTTCTTTTACCCAGGCCAATGCTTTTTCATATTCTGCCTTGTCGTAGATTTCTTCGGTCATGCGGCGGATGATCTCCACCTCGTCCACGGATTCCACTCTCATGCCAAGGTAATCCTCAATAAAGTCGGTGCTGATGATCGAGCCACCGATGCCCATGCAGATCGAGCCGATCTGCAGGTAGGATTTGCCTCTCATGGTTGCGGCAGCAATGGCTGCGCGACCAAATCGGAGCAGCTTTTCCTTGACGTCCTCGGGAACGGAGGTGTCGTCGCAGTCCTGCACGTCATGTCCGTAAATGCCGAATGCGGGCAGACCCTTCTGTGCGTGCGTTGCAAGCACGGATGCCAGATAAACCGCGCCCGGTCTTTCGGTGCCGTTAAAGCCCCAGACCGCCTTGATGGTATGGGGATCCATATCCATGGTCTCGGCACCGTAGCACCAGCAGGGGGTGACGGTCAGGGTAATGTCAACGCCCTGGCGGCGGAACTGGTCTGCACAGGCTGCAGCCTCGCCCACGCGGCCGATGGTGGTGTTGGAAATGACCACCTTGACGGGTGTGCCGTCCGAGTATCTGAGGTTTTCTTCAAAGAGCTTTGCGGCGGTCTTGGCCATGTTCATGGTCTGTTCCTCCAGGGATTCGCGCACGCCGAGCACGCCTCTGCGGCCGTCGATGGTGGGACGAATGCCAATTACGGGATAGCTGCCTACGTAACGGTTGTTTGCCATATTGAATTCCTCCTGAATCAGTAAATTATTTTTCCATTTTCATTATAACAAAATTGTTTTTGGGATTCTAATGCATCCATGACAAAAAATGAGCAAATCTTTACTTTCTGCAAAAATATTATAAAAAATAATATCGGATACCGTGCAAAAAACTATCCAAACCAATGGCGTTGTGTTCCTAAGGACACAACGCCAACTCTATTCGCCTGCGGCGAGTTATATTGCTTCGCAGTGATATTCGGCTTGTGCCGAGTGGTATTCGCTACGCGAGTTTTGGAGGCGAATAGAATATAACTGCTCTGTTTACAGAGCAATATCACTTTTGCGAAGCAAAAATATCACTCTTTGCGACAGCAAAGTATATCACTAAAAACTATCAGGAAGAGCGCACTTACTCACCACCGAAAGTGGTATTGCCATAAAAAAGAGCCGATACGGAATCAAATCCATATCGACTTTTTTACTGTCCTTTAGCACCCGTCGCTATTACGGTTCGGCTTTCGTTTGCAAAGTATCCGATGCATTTATTCGTCGCAGCCCAAAGTGCCTGTGCGCTGTCTGTATTCTCTGGGGGTCATGCCCAGCATTAAGCGGAAGGTGCGGTTAAAGCTGCTCAGCGTGGTAAATCCGCATTGCATGGCAATGGACAGAATGCTGTCCTTGGTGTTGAGCAGCAGGTAGCAGGCGCGATCCATCTTGATCGACTGCACGTAGGTGTAAAAGGGAAGGCCCACGATCTTGGTGAAATATCTGGAGATGTAAGCAGGGTGATAGCCCAATGCCTCGGCTGTGCCCTTGAGCGTGCAGGGCTCGGACATGTGATTTTCCAGATAGATGAAAATGTCGCGCAAAAGCAGGGTGTCCTTGGAAACGTCGTCCTCGGCGCTTGTGTCAAGCGATTGATAAAACAGGCCGCAGACCGTGTAAAGAAAGCCCTTGACCGTGGCAATATCCTTGTCCTCGTTCATGCCCATGAACATTTCGCGGTAAAATGCCGGAACGTTTTTGATCAACGGGGAGGGAAGGCGGTATTTGACAAGGGAATCCGAGACAGCAGCGATCAGATCCTGCGAAAACACGCAGATCAGGCATTTGCCGCTGATCCCCTCGGGGGAGTCGTAGCTGTGCAGCCTGTTGGGCTTGATCAGCACAAGGTCACCCTCGCAAAGCAAATAGTCCTGCTTTTCGATCCGCATGTGCATCTGTCCCGAAAGCATCAGAACAAATTCATAGCAGCGGTGCATGTGCAGGGGAAAGACGTGGCTGTCGCGCTCATAGAGCATAAAGTGCCCCGTGCCGATGCCGTGCTCGATTTCATAAAGCAAGGGCTGCATACGTTACCTCCCATGGATTTTTGTTGTGCGCTTGTTTGATCAGTATGTGGAAATGGGCAGATCGGGGTCGTCCTCGCCCTTGGTGATCTCTAAGATCTTGACGGGATAGCTGACCGCATCGTTGACGCGCACAGTCACGGTTTGCCCCACCTTTTTGCCCATCAGTGCCTTGCCGAAGGGCGAGTCCTGCGAGATGCAGTCCTTAAAAACGTCGTTGCGCAGCGTAGTGACAAGACGGATCTCGCGGTATTCGTCGTCCTCGGGGTAGTAGATCTTGACACGGTCAAAGAGTCCGACCACGCCCTCGCGGGAGTCGGTTTCAACGATGATGGCGGTGTCGATCATGTTCTCCAGATAGCGGATGCGGCTCTTGTTGGCGTTGTATTCACGCTTTGCACAGCGGTATTCGTCGTTTTCGGAAAGGTCGCCGTACTCGCGCGTGCGCTTGACCTCCTCGCGCAGTGCGGGGATGCGACGGCGACGCTCCTCCAGCTCCTGCTCCATTTGCTGTATATCAATTTTGGTTAATTTGTCGTGCATGGTGTGTTCCTCGTTTCTTTGGGGATTTTTGATTGCATGAATGCTTTGCAAGCAGAAAAACTTGTGTCATTCAAAAAGCGCGCTTTTGCCTGTAGACAAAAGCGCGTGCTTGGATGGTGGAGCATAGGGGACTTGAACCCCTGACCCCAACACTGCCAGTGTTGTGCGCTCCCAACTGCGCTAATGCCCCTTGTTTTGCTCATTATATCATACATTTTTTCGTTTGTAAATAGGCAAATGAAAAAATCAAGAAAAAAACGAGCCTGATGGGGCTGAAAAGTTAGCGGTGAAAATGAGCACACGACTGTTTCTTGAGAGGTGGCCATGTGCTCAAACAACTACATAGAAACAAACAAGGACTGCATCCATGTGAAGGCAGTCCTTGCTTTTCGTGGATTTCTCCGCTATTTTGTCAGCCCCATGGGGCTCATTTTTTGCGTAGACCGATAAGACGCAATCCGTCAATTGGAGAGCAGCCCCTTCATGACCGGCCATGCGGCATCGGCATAGAAGCGGTGGCCCTCGTGACCAATGACCAGGGCGCAGTTGTCGGGCGAGCCGGAGGCCTCGTACAGCCCCTTGATGACGTCAAAGGTCTGTTTGACAGCGGGCAGGGGGAAGATTTCGTCGTCCTTGCCGCAGACGACCACCAGCTTTTTGGGGGCGATCATGACTGCCAGATCACCCATGTCAAAATAGCGGGCGATGCCGGGTACGTAGTTGCAGGTGCAGTGATGGATCTCCACGATCGAATTGTGGTAGGTGCAGACCGCGCAGGAGGGCATAAAGCCGTCAAAGCGATGCTCCAGACATGCAGTATAATAGGTGGCAGTGCCGCCGCCTGAGTTGCCCATGAGCACCGAGCCCTTCAGCGTGATCAGATCAGCAAAATGCGCTTCAATAGCGTCCAGCACGCGCATGACGTCCCAGACGCGCTCGCCGATCAGGGTGCGGCCAAGCAAAAGGGCAGTCATGGCAGGCCGCTCGCAGGCAGGGCCGTGTACCGTGCCGCCGCACTGACCAAAGCCTCTTTGCTCGATCGCCAGGGCGGCATAGCCCTCGGCTACGGCGCGAATGCAGAAATCGCGGTCACCGCCGGCGATCAGCTGCTCGTCACCGGGGTACTTGGGCGTGCCCAAGGAGATATGCGCTCCCTTGGAGTGCCCCTGCAGCGTGGCGCAAAGCGGCAGCTTGCCCGTCTGATTTTTGGGAAGCAGCAGGTCGCAATGGGTAAAGTAACCCTGTTCGGTCTGAAGTGTGAAGTGGATGTGTCTGTGACCCTTGAGCTCGTCTTCGGTGGTGATCTCAAAGAGCGGCTCGCAAAGGGTGAAGGTATCAAGCCCCAGCAGTCGGGTCAGCCGATCGGTGCAGGCCTTTCGGTGCTGCTCGATGGGCGTGACGCCATCCCAACGAAGTGCGGGAGTCAGCGTGGCGGAAAGTGCGATGTGATGGTTCAGAGGCAGCGTGTTCATCATGAAGCTCCTTTTTTGAAAGCAGTTTGATTAAAACAGCATTGCCCAACTCTCTTTTTCGGGGAGTTGGGCAGTGATTTTTGTTACGACAAATCAAAGAACAGCCAGGCAAGCAGTGCCTGCGTCAGATACAAAGCGGGCCCTTGCAGGGTGCTGAGCGTGCAGGAGGGCAGGCTGAGTACGAACAATACGACCGAAAGAATGCAGATAATGACGCCAAGCACGCGGCATGCAACCATTTTCCCGCAAAAGCTGATAATGCCCGTAATAAACATCAGAACACCCAGGATGGTGGCGATGCTCAGATCAAGATTGAGCGTGAGCAGATCCTGCAGACTGGAGGTAACCAGATCTTGGAAGGTCGAGATGACCGAGGACGTGCCAAGTGCTAAGAAAATAATACTGATAAGAATACGCGTGAGATTTTTTGAGCCGGATTTCTTTTTGGTTGCCATAGTGTGATCTCCTCATAAATGATGTCATTATTTTACCATAAAAATCGAAAAATGTCAATCGCTATTGCAAAAAAGCAGAAGGTTTGATATAATAATGGCAGCATTAATCCCAAAGAAAGCATGGTAATCATGATGTACGCAAATTATCACACACATACCACAAGATGTAACCACGCTCGCGGCAGCGAGCGTGAATATATTGAGACCGCCATCGAGCGAGGCGTCAAGGTGCTGGGCTTTTCGGACCATGTGCCGTACCCGTTTCCGAATGGACATGAATCCGGCTTCCGCGTTCCCCGCGCACTGCTGGAGGATTACGTCGTGACAATAGAAAACCTCAAAAAAGAGTATGCCGATCAAATTGAGATCCACCTTGGCTTTGAGGCCGAGTATTATCCCAAGTATCACGCGCTGCTTCTGGAGTATCTGCAGCCGTATCCTTATGAGTATCTGATCATGGGTCAGCATTTTATTGCAAACGAGATCGACGAGCCCATCTATTGCGGCGGAAAAGTGGGTGCGGACGTGCCTTGGAGGTATGCGCGTCAGGTCATCGAGGGCTTGAGGACGGGGGATTTTACCTATTTTGCACACCCCGATCTGCCCAGCAATACCGAGCGAGGGCAGGACTATCTGGATGCGATGGAGTACGTCTGCCGCGAGGCGCTTGCGCTGAATATTCCGTTGGAGCTCAACTTCCTTGGCCTGCATGACCGACGCGTCTATCCCTGTCATGATTTCTGGGAGATCGCAGGACGCGTGGGCAACAAGGTCATCTTCGGTTGTGACGCGCACGACCCTTGGGCGATAGCCGATCCCGCCACCATCGAGCTGGCAGAGGAGTGGGTCAGGCAGCATGGGCTGCAGGTCATTGACCGCGTGAGATTACACAGGCCGAATATGTAAAAAATGACAAAAAGCAGATTGACAAAACGCAAACGGTATTGTATAATATATATCAAGGTGTATGCCTACAATATTTGAGGAGATTGATTATGAAAAAGTATTTGTGCTTGTTCCTGACGGCGCTGATGCTGCTGAGCGTTCTGGTCAGCTGCGTGGATGCCAACACGGAAGAAGAAGACGACACGCTCCAGACACTTGAACAGGAGACCGACGAAGCAGCACTTGCGCTTTCCCAGATCAGCGTTGACTGGGGACAGGAGGATTTCGTTGTCCTGGCAAGAGAGGATTTCCATTATGACGAGTGGTATACCGAGAACCGTACCGAGGTGCTCGAGGATGCCGTCTATCAGAGAAACCTTGCATTTGAGGAATACTGTAACCTTAAGCTCAATATCATTCCCATCACTACGTCCGAGATGAACGGTGAGATCAAGAAGGACGTTCAGACCGGTGCGGGTGAGTATGATCTGCTGCAGAACCATATGGCAAACACCGCAAATCTTGCCTCCGAGGGCAGCCTTGTCAGCTTTACTGCGCTGGACGGCATGGATCTGTCCGCATCCTGGTGGGATCAGGGCACGGCAAACTTTATGATCTCTGACAGAATCTATTTCATGAACGGCTCGATCAACTATTCCGACGAGGGCACGACCTATGTCATGCTGTTCAATAAGCAGATGGCCAAGGACGAGAACATTGATCCTTATGAAATGGTATATAACAATGAATGGACGCTGGATAACTTCCAGGGACTGATCAAGGACGTTTCCTTTGACTCCAGCGGTGACGGTAAGATGACCGAGGCGGATACCTACGGCTTCGTATCTACCTGGGAGACCGGCTCTACCTTCTTCTTTGGTTCGGATTTGCGCTACATCGTATGCGAAGAGGGCTCGGATCCTTACCTTGCTCTGGACGCAAGCGGTATGCAGAAGGCATCCGACCTGCTGGATAAGGTACTGGCGATTTACTACACCAACAACGCAACCTACATGTCTCCTCCCGGTAAGGAAAATCTGGGTAAGGACGTATTCATTACCAACAGAGGCCTGTTCTACAGTGAGGTCGTTATGTATATCGTAGCGCTCGGTAAGGAGATGGAGGGCGACTTTGGCGTACTGCCCGTCCCGAAGTATAATGCCGATCAGGAGGATTACATCACCTGGACCAACGGCATCTGCTCCACCTCCTCGATCTCCAAGGCTGCTCAGAATCTCGAACGCCTGGGTCCGACACTGGAGGCACTTGCCATTATCTCTCAGCAGAGAGTGACCCCTGCGTACTACGATACCGTGCTGCAACGTAAGTCGGTACGTGACGAGGAATCCCAGGGCATGCTGGATATCATTTTCAAGACCCGTACCTATGACCTTTGCATGTACTACGCGAATATCGGCCTTGAGCCCTTGTTCAAGACCAGCGTCAACGACAACAAGACCAACTTTGCCTCCAACTACAGCAAGAAGGAAAATACCGCAAAGAAGGCCTTGGATAAGCTGATCAAGAAGTTCGAAAATGACGATTAAACCAACCGAATAAACAGTTCCGCAAGGGCTGTCGCACCCGTGCGACATCCCTTGATTGCTTAGCCGAACGGGAGCCGAACCGAATTGCCCGAGGGCGATTCATTTTCGCATCTTTCGGCGTGCTTTTGCTTGCAAGATTTGTATCTTGCTGCGCAAAATCACACCAAAATCTATCAAAAATGTATCAGCCCTCGGGTGCGAGCAGTTTTGACGCAGCAGATTTTTTCGATCCCAAAAGCTTTTCCCGCAGGGCATATAGGCAATATGTCCAAGGGAAAAGATGAAGGGATCGGACAAATCTGCCCGTCAAAACCAACTTGGTTCGACTCCCGTTCGGCTAAAGAAAGGATTTTTTGTGATGAGATATTTGAATACAGAAAAACTCAATGCGCTGGTGGACGCCCGCGTACAGGCCGATATTGACAGCGGCCGTGTGGGCGGTGCAGCACTTTGCGTGGTACAGGACGGCAAGGTGCTGTTGAACAAAACCTACGGATATCAGAACGCGACCGATAAGGAGCCGCTGCGTGCCGACGCCATGTACCGTCTTGCCTCCATGACCAAGCCGATCACGGCTGTGGCCGCGCTGATTGCCCAGGAGCAGGGGCTGCTCTCGATTGACGACGAGCTTTGCAAGTACATCCCCGCGTATGCCGAGATGAAGATCGGACACATGGAGAACGGTCAGCCCGTTTATGATAAAGATGCACAGACGCGCATCACCGTCAAGCATTTGCTTTCGCACACAAGCGGCCTTGGCACGATGGAGGTTGGCGATCACGCATGGGCGACCATGCCTGCCGAGCTTGCCAAAACTCCTGCGGGTGTGATGGAGTGGCTGTCGGATAAGATGCTGGCGTTTGAACCCTACACTGCGCAATGGTATAGCCCCGTGGCCGCGTTCGTGGCCGTGGCACGCATCATTGAGATTACCTCCGGCATGGCTTATAACGAGTATCTTGACAAATATCTGTTTGCTCCGCTTGGCATGAAGGATACCACCTTTGATCTGAGCGACGACCAGAAGGCGCGTATGATCGCTATGCACAATTTTACCGAACAGCAGGGTGGCTTTGCAGTGCCCATGTCACTTGATACCATTTTTGAAGGCATTCCCAACACGCAGTACTGTGGCGGTGCGGGGCTTGCCGCAACGCTTGACGATTACGTCAAGTTCGGCGAGATGCTGACGCACGGCGGCGCTTTGAACGGCGTGCGCATTCTGTCCGAAGCATCGGTGAAAAAAATGGCAACCGTGCAGGTGACCGATCAGATCATGCCGCCTCCCATACAGTGGGGACTTGGCGTGCGCGTGATCTCGGCGGATGGCTATCAGATGCCCAAGGGCTGCTTTGGCTGGAGCGGTGCATACGGCACGCACTACTGGAGTGACCCCGAAAACAGGATCACGGCAATTTATATGAAAAATTCCTGCTACGACGGCGGCGCGGGAGCGGTGACATCGTTTTTGTTTGAACAGGATGTGTATGCATCCTTTGAGGAGTAAAGGAGATCGTTATGGCAAATGAGATCATCAAGGGCATGGGCTTTCACCACATGTCTCTGTACGCCTCGGATTTTGATAAGTCGTTGGCGTTTTATCAAAAATTAGGAATGACTGTGTACACCGCGTGGGGCGAGGGAGACTCCCGCATCGCGCTGCTTGACACGGGCGACGGCAGTCTGCTTGAGCTGTTCGCAAAGCCGGGTGCGCAGTATCCCGCAGAGGGACGCTGGCAGCATTTTGCGCTGCGCGTGGAAAACGTACAGGGCGCATTGGAAACGGCACTTGCCGCAGGTGCTGCGCTTCACACTCCCGTGACCGTGATGGACCTGGATTCACATCCGAGAAAGATCACCATTCAGATCGCGTTCGTATACGGTCCTGACGGTGAAGTCATTGAATTTATCAAGCAAATCGTCAAAAAGATCTGATATGAGTACGTATATTTTCCCGTCAGCATATAAAGAGGGCAGACCCGTGCGGCTTTGCGAGGCAACGCGCAAATTTGCCATGGAATCCCTGCAGGGTAAGTACGGCACCGAGACCGCTCTTTATCCGTTCGTGCACGTGGATTGTGTGGAAAACTGGGATGCTCTCAACGACCACCAAAAATATACCGCTTCGCTTGACGTGCTTGTGCGCGAGTGCCCCTTGCGCATTTGTGAAGGGGAGCGCATTTGCGGTGCGGCAACGCTGGGTGCGGGCATTCGCCATCAGTATCCCGCGGCACGCGACGGGCGGGTATTCTGGCCGAGTGTCAGCCATCTGACCGTGGATTTCGGTGTGCTTGTGCGCGAAGGAATTTTGGGCATGCGCGAGCGCATTGCCAATCTTTCCACCGAGAGCTTTGACAAGGTCGCCATGATGCGCCATACCGCCCTGCTTGCCACGCTGGATGCCATGCAGGTCTGGCACGCCCGCTACTTGGAGGCGACAAAAGAGAAGTACCCGCAGCTGCACGAGCTGCTTTTGCGCGTCCCGCTGTATCCTGCAAAGAGCTTTACCGAGGCGGTGCAAAGCCTTTGGTTCGGGTTTGCTTTTCTGCGCCTGGGCGGCAACTGGCCGGGCATCGGCTGCATTGATCGCTTGCTCGGACCATATCTGAAACGCGATCTTGCCGATGGTAAGATTACGATGGATGAGGCGCGCGAGGTACTGGCATCCATGTTTATCAAGGGTTGTGAGTGGATCGAGACCGATACCGCACGCGGCTCGGGTGACGCGCAGCACTATCAGAATATCGTGCTGGGCGGTACGGATGCGGACGGCTGCGACGTGACGAATGAAGTCAGTTATCTCTGCCTTGAGGTCGTGGAGGAGCTGGGCATTTCGGATTTCCCCATCTCTGTCCGACTCAACAAAAAAACGCCCAAGGACTTCTTGCGCCTGCTTGCACGCGTGATGCGTCATGGCGGTGGCGTGGTGGCGGTGTACAATGAAGATACCGTCTATGCCGCACTTCGTGCACAGGGGTATCCCGAGACGGATATCTATGATTTTGCAAACGACGGCTGCTGGGAAGTGCAGATTCCCGGCAAGACCTATTTTTCCTATATGCCCATGGACTTTTTGCACCTGCTTTTGCAGGGTGTTTTGCACGTGGCCGATGGGGAGCTTGCGGATTTTGCCGACATGGATGCGCTCAAGGCGGCTTATGCCGAGCGCATGAAGCAGCATATTGAGGGAACCTGCGAGAGCGTGCTTTCGGGCACCGTGCCTGCGTGGCGAGAGGGAAGTGACGTCTTCCGTCCTGCATTCCCCACACCCATGATCGATCTGTTTGAGCACGGCTGTGCCGAGAGCGGACGCGGATACCTGGAGGGAGGCACGCCTTACGTGGTGATCTCTCCGCATATGGGCGGCGTGGGTGACGTGGCAAACGCGCTTTGCGCCATTGACCATTTGTGCTTTATTGAAAAAAGAATGAGCGTTTCCGCGCTCTGTGAGATCTTGCGTAACGACTGGAACGGGCAGGAGCAGCTGGCCCTGTATGCAAAGCATAAATTGCCGCACTACGGTAACGGGGACGCGGCAGCCGACGCCTACTATGCTTGGGCGGTGGACGCATTTGCGGACGCTTGCGCCAAGTATGCCAAGGGCTATCCCATCGCCTTCCCGCCCGGGATCAGCACCTTTGGCCGGCAGATTGAGTGGATGGTGCACCGTACCGCCGTGCCGCACGGCTACCGTCGCGGCGAGATCCTGGCGGGCAATACCTCGCCCACGCCGGGCACGGATACCGCGGGCGCGACCGCGACCGTGCGCTCCTATTGCGCAGCCGACCTTTCCCGCATGACCACGGGAGCGGCTTTGGATATCAAAATGTATCCGGGCACTCTGGAAGGCGAGAACGGACTTTGCGCACTGGAGGGTCTGATGCAGGGCTTCTGTGCCCTGGGCGGCTACTTTATGCAGGTGGACGTGCTGGACGTGCAGACTTTACTTGACGCGCGTGAGCACCCCGAGCAGTACAAGACGCTTTCGGTACGCGTGTCGGGGTGGAATGCAAGATTCGTCACGTTGGACGATGCATGGCAGCGCATGGTGCTGGAGCGTGCGGGGTACGTGCCCGAGGAGCAGGCATGATTGTTGCCGATATTCAGAGGTTTTGCACGCATGACGGTCCGGGGCTGCGCACCACCGTGTTTTTCAAGGGATGCCCCTTGCGGTGTGTTTGGTGTCATAATCCCGAAACGCAGAAATTTGAGTCGGAATTCATGCTGCATACCGCCCTGTGTGCAGGATGCGGCGCATGCGTGGAGATTTGTCCTGCGGGTGCGCAGATCCTGACACAATCCGACCGCTACCGTAAGGTAGAATTGTGCGTGGGCTGCGGCGCGTGCGCCAAGATCTGTCCGACCGAGGCATGCGTTGCGGTTGGCCGTGAGATGACTCCCGAACAGATCGCGGACGCCGTTTGTGCGGATACCGTGTTTTACGCAAATGGGGGCGGCGTGACGCTTTCGGGAGGAGAGCCGCTTTGCGCCGACGGCATTGAGCAGCTTTTGCAGCTGCTCCGTGAGCGAGGCCTGCACGTACTGGTCGAGACGGCGGGGATGTGCGATGCTGCGCGGCTTGCTCGCGTCGCTCCGTACGTGGACGAATTCTATTTCGATATCAAGCACACAGACCCGCAAAAGCACAGAGAGCTGACCGGCGTCTTGCCGGATGCGATCCTGCACAATCTTGCAAGGCTGGACTTGCTTGGTGCGCGCATTCGCTTGCGCTGCCTGCTTGTGGCAGGCCTGACCACCGATAAGGAGCATTTTGAGCGTGTGGCGGAATTGTACCATACCCTTACGCATTGCACGGGCGTACAGCTCTTGCGCTATCACCCCATGGGAGGCAGCAAGGCAGCTGCGCTGGGACTTACCGATAGCGGAAGGCGCGAGTGGATCCCGACAGAGGAGCAGGTTCTGTATGCCGCACAAATTCTGACAGATCAAGGAGTACCCGTATTTTTATAAACAGAAAGGGAACAAGATGAAGAGAGAATATACCGCGGATCAGATCAAGATCCTGCAGCTGTTGTCCAAGGAGTTTCCCAATATTCAAAAGGTGGGCGCCGAGATCGTCAATCTCAACGCCATTTCCAACCTGCCCAAGGGCACCGAGCATTTTATGAGTGATTTGCACGGCGAGAGCGAGGCCTTTGAGCACATTCTCAATAATTGTTCGGGTGTCGTGCGTGAAAAGGTGCGTGATATCTTTGGCAGCAGTATGAGCGAGCAGGAGCAGCGCGAGTTCTGCACGCTGATCTATTACCCGGCAGAGAAGATCGAGGAATACCGCTTGCGCGGGGAGAACACGGTGGAGTGGTACAGCAAAACGCTGTATCGCCTTGTAGACGTGGCGCGCTCGGTGGCCTCCAAGTATACGCGCTCCAAGGTGCGCAAGGCCTTGCCCGATGCCTACCGCAACGTAGTCGACGAGCTGCTTCACACCTCGGGCGAGGAGCACGATAAGCAGGCGTACTATACGCACATCATTTCCACCATCATTGAGGTGGGAGAGGCAAACGGATTTATCGAGGCACTGTGCCGCCTGATCAAGAGAATGGCGGTGGACTGCCTGCACGTGGTGGGCGACATTTACGACCGCGGACCGCACGCAGACCGTATCATGGAGATGCTTTGCGCGCACCATCACGTGGACGTGCAGTGGGGCAATCACGATATCGTGTGGATGGGTGCGGCTGCAGGCAGTGAGATCTGCATTGCCACCGTGCTCAACTTTGCGCTGCAATACAATACGCTTGCCATGGTTGAGAATGCGTACGGGATCAGCCTGCGTGATCTGATCGAATACGGCCAGGAGACCTATCGCGGCAGCACCTGGTTTTTGCCGCGCAATCCCGACGACGCGTATTATGTCAAAAACCGCATGGACAATCTCTCACGCGCTCACGAAGCGATCGCGGTCATCATGTTCAAGCTGGAGGGGCAGCTGATCTCCCGCCATCCCGAGTACGGCATGACAGATCGCATGCTGCTTGACAAGATTGACTATGAGAATAAAACGGTGCGTCTGGGCGACGTGGTCTACCTGCTCAACGAGTGCAATTTTCCCACGGTCGATCCGTCCGATCCGTACCGTCTGACCGAGGCTGAGGCTGAGATCATGCGCACGCTGCGCAAGGCCTTCCGTCATAGCGTGATGCTGCAAAAGCACGTGCGATTCTTGTACGAGCACGGCAGCCTTTATAAGGTCTTTAACAAAAATCTGCTGTTTCACGGCTGTATCCCCATGAAGGAGGACGGCAGCTTTGACTTTGTACGCACGGGCACGGGCGGCATGCTGTCCGGCAAGGGATACATGGACTACTGTGATAAGATGGCACGCCGCGCGTTTTATGAAAACGATGCGGATGCCCGCGACTTTATGTATTATCTGTGGTGCGGCAAGCAAAGCCCACTGTTTGGCAGAGCACGCATGACTA
Source organism: Eubacteriales bacterium (assembly GCA_045594705.1). Lineage (GTDB taxonomy): Bacteria > Bacillota > Clostridia > Oscillospirales > CAG-272 > SVQP01. Next base: position 828 of record JAZNZB010000008.1, on the reverse strand, counting down.
CCTTTGAGCGGTATTTTATCTCGGACAGAGAAACCTGGCGTGAGCCCAAGAATCCTTACTATACCATGATCGAGGACTACGATTCGGTCTGCCGCATTCTGCACGAATTCGGACTTGACGAGAGCGAGTCGCATATGATCAACGGTCACGTGCCGGTGCGCGCGGGAGCGGGGGAGAGTCCCATCAAGGCAAACGGCAGATACGTGCTGATCGACGGCGGCTTTTGCAAGGCCTACCACGATACCACGGGCATTGCGGGATATACGCTGATCTTCTCGTCCAAGGGCATGCGACTGGTATCTCACAGCTCGTTTGAGGGCAGAACGGCTGCCATACGTGAAAACAAAGACATCTTGGCTACTACCGACGTGGTATTTGAAATGATGAGTCGCCGCATGCTGGTGCGCGACACTGACGACGGCAAGCGCATCCTTGAGCGCATGGAGGACCTCAAGCTTTTGCTGGAGGCCTACCGCTCGGGTGTGATACAGTAAAAGCGAATTTCAGAGAAAAGAAACGCAGCCCCATGGGGCTGAGGAATAAGCGGAGTTTTCGCACGGGGATTGTCTGATGAGCAGTCTCCGTGCTCGCTTTTCTCGCAAAAAAAACACCTATCGCAGGGGACGGCGCCCTCGACGTCCCGGGCAGGCACATGGAACTTATTGCATTGCGAAAAGATTTGTTAATGTAGGGCGGGACGTCGAGGGCGCCGTCCCCTGCAACTGTTTATATGGATATGACGGTTTTATTATTCTAACAGAAATGGGGATAAATCATCCCCATTTCTCCGCTTATTCCTCAGCCCCATGAGTAAGTGCTTTTTTATTT
>JAZNZB010000007.1:0-31044 GCA_045594705.1 Eubacteriales bacterium | reverse complement strand
TTCCAAAAGGGACCCGAGGGCGGGGGCGAGCAGCCCCCGTCGCGCCCGCAGGCGCGAAATGATCTCGGCGTTTCTTTTGATTCTTTTCTTTGCGCCTGAGGTGTCAAAGAAAAGAATGGAATGAATTAGGACATGTAACATTGAGAAAATTCTCTCCGTTCTTTTTGGCAAAATTGCCGCAAAAAGAACCAAAAACGGCGTTGGAGAACTTTCGCGCCTGCGGGCGCGACGAGGGCTCTGCCCTCGACCTGCAAACTTTTGGAAAAGTTTGATCAAAACTATCATCCTGTTTTACTTTTCCGTATGATGTTCGGGGCTGACGCGTCTGCGGCAGCCCCGTTTGCAATTTCTTATCTGATGCGTTCGCCAAGAGGCGTATCCTCTGCAAGGAAGACGACACGGACGGTCTCCTCGCCGCTTGCCAGAATCATGCCGTTGGACTCAATGCCGCAAAGCGTTGCGGGCTTGAGGTTCGCAACAAGAATGATCTTCTTGCCAATCAGAGCATCCGGCTCGTACCACTTGGCAATGCCGGAAACCACCTGTCTTTGCTCGTAGCCGAGATCCACGGTCAGCTTGAGAAGCTTCTTTGCCTTGGGTACCTTCTCGCAGGACAGGATCTGTGCCGAGCGCAGCTCCACGTTCATAAACGCGTCAATGCCGATCAGTGCACAGCCCTCGGGCTTTTCCACTGCAGGTGCGGGAGCGTTCTTGGCAGCCTCTGCCTCCTGCTCCTTTGCGATCTCCTCCAGCTTCTTTGCCTCGTCCACTCTTGCAAACAGCACCTTGGAATCAGCAACCTCGCTGCCGGCAACAATGCCGCAGAACTTGTCTGCCGCACCGATGGTCTCAAAGCTGCGAGCCTGTGCGTTCAGCATGCCGAGTACCTCATTTGCAGTACCGGGCAGCAGGGGCAGCAGCATGACGGCGCCCCAACGGATAGCCTCAAGCAGGTTATACATCACCGTGCCCAGTCTTTCCTTATTAGCCTCATCCTTTGCCAGCGTCCAGGGCGTGGTTTCGTCAATATATTTATTTGCTCTGCCAAACAGGTCGAATACAGCCGCCACAGCGTCTGCAATATGGTAGGAATCCATGCAGGAAATATACTTGTTGTAGCATTCCACGCAGGTGTTAATCAGATCCTTATCGGTCTCGTTGTACTCTGCGGGTGCGATTACCTGCTTTGCAAAGTACTTCTTCTGCATGTCGAGCGTACGCTTAACAAGGTTGCCGAGGTTGTTGACAAGGTCGGTGTTGAATCTCTTGATCACGTTATCGTAAGTGATGGTGCCGTCAGCATTGAAGGGCATTTCGGCCAGCGCGTAGTGACGCACACCGTCCACGCCGAAGTGCTCGGCCAGCTTGTCTGCATAGATGACGTTGCCGCGCGACTTGGACATCTTTTCAATGCCTGCGATGAACCAAGGATGTGCGAACACCTGCTTGGGCAGGGGCAGATCCAGGGCCATCAGGAAGATCGGCCAGTAAATAGTATGGAAGCGAAGGATGTCCTTACCGATCATGTGCACGTCGCAGGGCCAGAGTTTTTTGAACTGCTCGCTCTGCTCCTCGAAGGACTTGTCGGGATCGTAGCCGATGGCGGTGATATAGTTGGTCAGCGCGTCCAGCCACACGTAAATGACGTGCTTGGGATCGAAGGTGGGTACACCCCAGGTAAAGGAGGTACGGGAGACGCAAAGATCCTGCAGGCCGCCCTCGACCTTGAGGAAGTTATTAACCATTTCCTTCTTTCTGGACTCGGGCCAGATAAACTCGGGGTTGTCCTCGATATGCTTGATCAAACGGTCAGCGTACTTGCTCATTTTGAAGTAGTAGGTTTCTTCGTTCGCTTTGACCAGTTCTCTTCCACAATCGGGGCATTTGCCATCAACTACTTGAGATGCAGGATAGAAAGACTCGTCGGGCGTGCAGTACCAGCCCTCATAGTTGTCCTTATAAATGTCGCCCTGATCGTAGAAGCGCTTGAAGATCTTGGTAACGGCTGCTACGTGATAATCGTCGGTGGTGCGGATAAAGTGGTCATAACTTGCGCCCATACCGTCAAAAATGGCCTTGATCTCGCCTGCTACTCCGTCAACATATTGCTTGGGAGTGATGCCGGCTTCCTTTGCGCAGTTCTCGATCTTCAGACCGTGCTCGTCGGTGCCGGTGCAGAAGAAAACGTCGTATCCGCGCTCGCGCTTGTAGCGTGCAACAGCGTCGGTCATGATGATCTCATAGGTGTTGCCAAAGTGCGGCTTTTTGGACGCGTACGCAATCGCGGTCGTGATATAAAATTTGGGTTTCTGTTGATTCATGTCAGTAGTCCTCTTGTTAATTTATGGTTTATTTTTTAATTATCATTTTGTTTTTTCTCGGAAATCAAAGCGTCACAGACGAATTGATTACACAAAAGCAGGTACGGGATCGTATCAATCACGGCACTGGCTAACACAGTGACCACGGCAAGAGCCGCCCAGCCCGCAAAGCTCATCCGATAGCCAAGTATCGCAGCATCTCTGCCCCGACAAAGGTGACGCATGCTCTTTTTCATCCTGCAAAAGGGCTCTCCTCTCGCCAAAAGCACTCCGCCGACAAACGCGCTCTTACTGATGAAAAGCACCAGAAATCCAAGCGCGGGTCCTAATAACAGCATGCCGATCCAGGCAAGATCCGACACGACAATTATTGCACCGGAAGCCAACATACTCTCATATAGCAGAGATCCCGCAACCAGGCTTGTCAGCACGACCGTAAGAGCGATCATGACCGGCCACGCAAATGCATATATCCCGGTTTTCAGGCAAAGTCCGTATTGCTTTACCGATCCAAACGCAAAGAACAGATCCTTGCCCTCGATCGGCTTTTTTTCATAAATACGCTTGGCCACGTTTGTAACACCGCCACCCATGGGCAGCAGAACGAAAATCGCAAGCAGCAGCATCAAGGCATAAGAAGCGATCACCATGACGTTGGCAAGCACGCTCGGCTGCTCGGTAAACACCGAATCATCCGCTGCATATACAAGGCATCCGCCCAGCATATAGATCAACCCTGCCGTCGCCAGCCAAAGACCGATCGCAAGGATCAACCACAGTCGATTGTTCCCCGTATCAAGCAACGCTCTCGCCTGTATCTTGCACTCCCGAAGTCTCACTGAAAGGTCTCGATCGTTCGGTCTCACAGCAAGACCTCCGCCCCGCTTTTGTACACGCGGCAAATGCGATAATCCGAGTCAAGCAGCAAAAGATCCGCATGCTTGCCCGCTGCAATCTCGCCAACCTTGCCGTCGATGCCAAGAGACTTGGCAGGTGCCATGGTTGCAGCGTAAAGTGCCTTTTCAAACGGAATTCCCGCAAAGCTTGCAAGATTTTTGACGCCGTCCATCAGATGCAGCGTGCTGCCCGCAATCGCGCCGTCGTGCGTTACAGCCTTGCCGTCCTTGACGGTCACGGGCATGCCCGCAATGCTGTATTCGCCGTCCGCGCAGTCGGTCGCCTCCATCGAGTCGGTGATCAGCACCAGCTGCTCTTTTTTATTTCTGTACGCCAGCGCAACCATCTCGGGCGAGACGTGCACGCCGTCCACGATCAGCTCGGCATAAGCGTCAGAGTCAAACGCAGCGCAAACCGCACCGCCGTCACGGTGATGCAGGGGCGGCATGGCGTTGAACAGATGCGTAAAGCTGCGCACGCCGCGCGCAATCGCTTGCTTTGCCTGCGCGTAGGTCGCGGTCGTGTGCGCAAGGCCCAGCGTAGCGCCCTTGGAAAGCGCACGCGCGGCAAACGCACCGTCCTCGTCCAGTTCAAACGCGGCACTGACGTGTATAGCGCCGCAAACGTTGCAGATCAATCCCTCCAGCTCGTCGGGATCCAGCCCCGAGAGCAACCCGGGCGCATGCGCACCGCGCTTGGCGGGATTGAGATAGCGTCCCTCAAAATGCACACCGCAAAACACGCCGCAGTCGTCGGCAGCGTTGATGCGCGCAATGGCCGCCCGCATGTCGGACACAGTCGCAGACGCTAACGTAGGCATCACGCTGGTCACGCCGCCGCGCAGATACGCGCTCGCCATTTCGGCAAGCTTTGCCTCGTCAGCCGTGATAAAATCCCCGCCCACGATGCCGTGGGTATGCATATCCACAAGGCCGGGAGCAAGGTACATGCCCTGTCCGTCCACCACGGTCGCAGCCCCTGTATCGGGCATTGCACCATCCGCGGTATACACACCGCGAATCAAGCCGTCCTCGACGTATACCGCTCCGGGCAAAAAGCGCATACTGCCGCTGTGATATACGTTTACGTTCTTAAAAAACAGATTCACAGCAAATACCTCCTTGCGCCATACATAATATTCCATGATCATTATAGCAAAGTTTTTCTCAATTTACAAGAGGGATTGCGCAAATTCCCAAAAAGTAATTTTTCCTGTCAGTCCTGCCGTAAAGAAGCATGCGACATTCCCTTTAGGCGGAATGCCCAACAATTGTCGTACCTGACAAGATTTTCACAATCTTCCCATTGTTATTTTTTTGTCATTTCGTTGTTAAAATTTTAACCGGACCGTTTGGAATTATATAATTAAATGTAGAGAATTTCTTCAATTTTGCGGAATTTTTTGACAAATTTTTGTCAGTGGTAATTTTACATAAAAATGACGGATAAATTTTATGAAAATTTCGGATACAAAAGTTTTTCCGTACATATTGCAATATTCTGCTATCTTTGATATAATATATCTTGAATAAGATTTATTTCATCCGAGGAGGAACATCTATGAAGATTCTGGTCGTTAACGCCGGAAGCTCGTCGCTCAAGTATCAGCTTTTTGATATGGACGAGCACAAGGTTCTCGCCAAAGGTCTTTGCGAAAAGATCGGTCTGAGCGGCGCGATCACGCACAAGCGTCCCGGCAAGGAAACGTATGAGGCGGACTACCCCATGCCCACTCATAACGAAGCCATTGCTCTGGTGCTCAAGCTGCTGACCGACGCCGAATGGGGCGTCATCGCAGACGTCAGCGAGATCAACGCAGTCGGCCACCGTTTTGCACACGGCGGCAAAATCAAGCAGTCCTGCATCTTGGAGGACGAGGAGATGAACTACATCGAGTCCATCATCCCGATCAACCCTCTGCACGGACCTCCCGCCATCAAGGGAGTCAACGCATGTAAGGCTCTGATGCCCGGCGTTCCCATGGTCGGCGTATTCGACACCTCGTTCTACAGCACGGTCGAGGAAAAGGCGTACATCTACGCTCTGCCCTACGAGTGGTATGAGAAGTACGGCGTTCGCCGCTACGGCTTCCACGGCACCTCCCACCGCTACGTTGCAGCTGAGGCTGCCAAGTTCATGGGTAAGCCGATCGAAGAGCTCAAGATCGTGACCTGCCACATCGGCTCCGGCTCTTCCATCTCCGCCGTCAAGTACGGCAAGGCAGTTGACACCTCCATGGGCTTCACTCCCCAGGAAGGCCTGCCTATGGGCACCCGCTGCGGTACCATCGACCCCTCGATCATCGAGTACATCTGCACCAACTCCGGCATGAGCGTAAAGGAAGTCAACGACGCGCTCAACAAGAAGTCCGGTCTGCTTGGTATTTCCGGTGTTTCCAACGACGCACGCTACGTCTGGGATGCAGCCGAGGCCGGCGACCATCGCTCGCAGCTCGCACTTGACGTGCTGGCACACAGCGCAAAGAAGATCATCGGCTCCTACGCAGCAGTCATGAACGGCGTGGACGTCATCGTCTTCACCGCAGGCATGGGCGAGAACGATTTCCGCATCAGAAAGCGTATCGCTACCGACATGGAGTATCTGGGCGTTGAATTTGACGTAGACGCCAACAAGAATTTCCCGCGCGGACAGAACTGCGAGATCTCCGCAAAGGGCTCCAAGACCAAGGTGCTGGTCATCCCCACCGACGAGGAGTTCATGATCGCAAAGGACACCGAGGCTTTAGTCAAGTAAGACACGAAAAACAGAATCCCCGCAGCGACGTTCGCGTGTCGCTGCCACAACATAGAATAAATTTATTGAAAGGATACAAAAAACTATGGCTCAATCACCTTTTGAAATCAAAAAAGAAATCTGCGACATCGGTAAGAGAATTTACGATCACGGTTTCGTAGCAGCAAACGACGGTAACATCTCCGTCAAGGTAGGCCCCAATGAGTACTACTGCACTCCCACCGGCGTATCCAAGGGCTACATGACTCCCGACATGATCATCCGTATCGATGGTGACGGCAACAAGATCGACGGCAGACTCAACCCCTCCTCCGAGATCAAGATGCACATGAGAGTCTACAAGGAAAGACCCGACGTTAACGCAGTTGTTCACGCTCACCCCCCTGTGGCAACCGCTTTCACGGTTGCAGGCGTAGAGCTTGACCAGTACATCCTGCCCGAGGCTATTCTGACCATCGGTAACGTTCCTACCTGTGACTACGGTATGCCCTCCACCATGGAGATTCCGGACTCCCTGATGCCCTACATCCAGAAGCACGACGCATTCCTGCTCAAGAACCACGGTGCTCTGACCGTTGGTAACACTCTGCTGCGCGCTTGCTTCACCATGGAAGAGGTTGAGTTCAACGCAAAGATCAACCTGTACGCTCGCCAGATCGGTGCAGGCGCAAACAGCCGCATCGACGAGATCTCCTGCGAGGAGCTCGAGAGACTCATGGAGCTGCGTAAGAAGATGGGTCTGCCCGGCAAGCACCCCGGCTGCCAGAAGTGCAAGAACCTCGGCACCGCTAACTGCCGCTGCAAGGACAACGTAAAGGGCGCATCCGATTGCGCTGACGCTGCTCTGGTCGCTGAGATCACCAAGAAGGTTCTCGCTTCTCTGGGTAAGTAATTCTTCCCGGAACGAAGAATTTACCGAAAGGAGAGTAAGAACGGTGGCTATTAACTGGACCGAAGCGCAAATTGCCGAGGTAGTATCCAAGGTACTGGCGCAGGTGCAGTCCCCCGCTCAAAGCTCCGATAAGGAATGGGACAGCACCCAGTATCACGGCAGACGACTGATTGGCGTCTTTGACACCATGGAAGAAGCGATTGCCGCTGCTGAAGCAGGCTACAAGGCCATTCGTGCCATGAGCGTTGCGCAAAGAGAAAAACTGATTACAACCATCCGCGAGTACACTCGCGCTGAAGCTCCCGCCATGGCGGCTCTCGGCGTTGCCGAGACCAAGATGGGTCGCGTGGAGCATAAGGTCGCAAAGCACATTCTGGTTGCCGATAAGACCCCCGGTACCGAGGACATCGTTGCCGAGGCAAAGACCGGTGACTGCGGCCTGACCCTGACAGAACGTGCACCCTTCGGAGTTGTCGGTGCGATCACCCCCTCCACCAACCCCTCCGAAACCGTCATCTGTAACTCCATGGGTATGATCGCCGCAGGTAACGGCGTCGTATTCAACCCCCACCCCGGTGCCATTGCAACCTCGAACTACGCAGTTGACCTGGTCAATCGCGCAGTACACGCTGCAGGCGGCCCCGAGATCCTGGTTGCTTCTGTCAAGAAGCCCACGCTTGACACCGCAAACGTGATGTATAAGCATCCCGCGATCCGTCTGCTGGTCTGCACCGGCGGCCCCGGCGTTGTCAAGGCTGTGCTTGCTTCGGGCAAGAAGGCAATCGGCGCAGGTGCGGGTAACCCCCCTGTTATCGTTGACGACACCGCCGACATCGAAAAGGCAGCCAAGGATATCATCGACGGCTGCACCTTTGACAACAACCTTCCCTGCATCGCCGAAAAGGAAGTTTTCGTCTTCGACAACGTCGCAGACAGACTGATCGCAGGCATGCTCAAGAACGGATGCTACAAGCTGACCCGTGCACAGGCCGACGCGCTTGTCAAGGTCGTGCTTGACGAAAAGACAAATCCCAAGACCGGTAAGACCACCCTCTCGGTCAACCGTGACTGCGTAGGCCGTGACGCTCGCGTCATCCTCGCTAAGATCGGTATCAACGTCGGTCCCGAGATCCGCTGCGCCATCGCAGAGGTCGAATTCGATCATCCCTTCGTACAGGAAGAGCTGATGATGCCCATCCTCGGCATCGTTCGCGTCAAGAACATCGACGAAGCTATTGATCTGGCGGTCAAGGCAGAGCATGGCAACCGTCACACGGCTCACATGCACTCCAAGAACATCGACAACCTTTCCAGATTTGCAAAGGCTGTTGAGACCACCATTTTCGTCAAGAACGCGCCCTCGTATGCGGGCATCGGATTTGGCGGCGAAGGTCACACCACCTTCACCATCGCAGGTCCGACCGGTGAAGGTATCACTTCCGCAAGAAGCTTTACCAGACTCCGCCGCTGCGTCATGGCAGACCATTTCAGAATCATTTAACAAATACGCAGAAAGGAAAGAAACTACATGGACTATTCTGCTTCTCAGATTGAAAGCATCGTCCGTCAGGTCCTTGAGGGCATGAACAACGGCGGTCAGAAGCACGAGTGCAAGTGTGGCGGCAACGGCAACTGCAAATGCGGTGGCCATGGCCATGGCCATCACGGCGCACTTCCCAAGACCGCTCACGTAGCCCTGCTGACAGGCGAAAAGAAAATTGAAGTCAAGGAATACCCCGTCCCCGAGCTGGGTGACGACGACATCCTCGTTAAGGTAGAGGGTGCGGGTATCTGTGGCACCGACGTTCACGAGTGGAAGTCCGACCCCTTCGGTCTGATCCCCGTAACGCTTGGCCACGAAGGCACCGGCGAAGTCGTAGCCGTTGGTAAGAACGTCAAGTTCGATACCGCAGGCAAGCCGATCGGCGTTGGCGACAAGATCGTCACCTCGGTTATCAGCTGCGGCGAATGCTACGCGTGCCGTATGGTTCCCGGCAGAACCAACCTCTGCGACAAGCAGGGCGTATTCGGTCTGATCGGTGACAAGCCCGACGACCACCTCAACGGTTGGTTCGCTGATTACATGGTAATCAAGGGCGGCAGAGGCGTGACCTACTTCCAGGTCAACGACCTCAACCTCAACCAGAGAATGCTGCTTGAGCTGGCTTGCGTTTGCGTACACGCTCTGGAGCGTGCACAGTCTACCGGCCTTATCAAGTTCGGCTCTAAGGTTCTTCTGCAGGGCTGCGGCCCCGTAGGTCTGATGATGATCTGCGTGCTCCGCGCTGCAGGCGTCAACCACATCATCGCTGTGGACGGCAACGAGGACCGTCTGAAGTTTGCTCAGAAGCTGGGTGCAAAGACCACCGTTTGCTTCCGCAGACCCGATGAAGACACCCTGGAAAAGAGAGTTGCCAAGGTCAAGGCAGTTGCCAATGACGTCGGCGTTGACTTTGCATTCCAGTGCACCGGTGCTCCCGTAGCGGCTGCTGATATCTTCAGCTACATCCGTCGCGGCGGCGGCATGTGCGAGATGGGCTTCTTCGTCAACAACGGCGAATACTCCATCAACCCCCACTTTGCAATGTGCAACAAGGAAATCAACATCGTAGGCTCCTGGGACTACAGCGCCGAGGATTACCCCACGACCATGGCATTCCTGCACCAGTGCAAGGAAATGAACATTCCGATCGAAGATCTGATCACGCACTCCTTCCCGCTCGATAAGATGAACGAGGCTATGGAGACCAACGTGGCTCAGAAGGGTATCAAGATCTGCTACATTGCAGACTGATAAGGAGTTGACGATATGGCAGCTCTCGGAATGATCGAGGTATACGGCTTTACGACATCCATCATCGTTGCCGACGTCGTGGCAAAAACGTCCGACGTCAAGGTAGTGGCTATCGACCGTAACAAGCCCGCCAACGCAGACAAATGCGAGGTGCCGCTGGTTATGGTAGTCAAGTTCATGGGTGATCCTTCTGCCGTCCAGGCAGCTCACGACAGAGGCGTGGACGAGGCCAAGAAGAGAAACCTGTATATTACATCCAAGATCATCGCAGGACTTGATCCCTCGGTTGAGTGGTTCGCTCACCTGACCGCAACGGGTCGAGATAAGCTCCGTTACCCCAAAACCGCAAATACAAAAGAAGCACCGGCCGCTGAGGAAAAGCCGGCTGCTCCTAAGAAGACTTCCTCGAAAAAAAGTAAATAATTTAAAAGGAGATAACAAATTATGAAACTCGCACTTGGTATGGTTGAGACCAGAGGTCTCGTAGCTGCTATCGAAGCAGCTGATGCAATGGTTAAGGCTGCTAACGTTACCCTGATCGGCTCCGAGAAGATCGGTTCCGGTTTGGTAAGCGTCATGGTTCGTGGCGACGTCGGCGCTGTTAAGTCTGCTGTTGAAGCAGGCGGTGCTGCTGCTTGCCGTCTTGGCGAAGTTGTTGCTACTCATGTAATCCCCGCTCCTCACGACGATGTTGAGCTGCTTCTCCCCAAGCTGGGCTAATTTCAAACCCCGAACGCTAAAAGGTATTTAAATTATGGAAGCAATCGCGTTGCTCGAGGTACAGGCGATGGTCACTGCCATCGTAGGTCTTGACGCAATGGTCAAGGCTGCCAACGTAAAACTGATTCATGTCGAGAAACGCCTGGGTGGCAGACTTGTCACGGTTGTAGTGGAAGGCTCGGTATCCGCTGTCACTGCGGCAGCGGAGGCCGGTGCCAAGGCTGCAGCAGAGGTTGGAAACGTCAAGCTCTGTGAGGTCATTGCCCGCCCGCATCCCGACATCATGAAGTTCTTGAAAACCGATTCCCTGTAAGACGCAGGATCGGCACACACAAATTCAAAAAAATTAAAAAATTATATTTACATTTTAGGAGGATTTTAAAATGGAAGCTCTTGGTATGGTAGAAACCAGAGGTCTTGTTGCTGCTATCGAGGCAGCTGATGCAATGGTAAAGGCTGCAAACGTTGTTCTGATCGGCTCTGAGAAGATCGGTTCCGGTTTGGTAAGCGTTATGGTTCGTGGCGACGTTGGTGCTGTTAAGGCTGCTGTTGAAGCAGGCGGTGCAGCTGCTTGCCGTCTTGGCGAGGTTGTTGCAACCCACGTGATCCCCAGACCCCACGCTGACGTTGAAAAGCTGCTGCCCAAGATCGGCTAATTTCAGAATAAGAATTAGCTGAATTTTGGCAGAGTCCTCGGAAGGGCGATTTTTCGCCCTTCCGAGACCCCTGATATATTTTCGCATATGAGTGCATTTCCCTTTTCCGCAAGTGCACCGATATGTGTAAATATGTGACCGCCCCCGGGCGGAATTTCAAGTATAAGAAAGAGGAACAGTTATGGCAATGAACACAGGCGACATCGCTGCAATCGTCAAAAAAGTGATCGCTGAAATGGATGCAGGCAAAGCAGACGACGGCATTCCCGTAGGCATCTCCAACAGACACATCCACCTCTCGACACAGGATCTTGAGACCCTGTTCGGCAAAGGCTACGAGCTGACCCCCATCAAGGATCTCTCCCAGCCCGGCCAGTATGCTTGCAAGGAGACCCTGACTCTGATCGGTCCCTCCATGCGTCCTATCGAGAACGTGCGCGTGCTGGGTCCCGTGCGCAAGGCTTCCCAGGTTGAGATCTCTCTGACCGATTCCTTCGTGCTCAAGGTAAAGCCCCCCGTACGTGAGTCGGGTGACATTGCGGGCTCTGCTCCCGTAACCATCGTTGGCCCCAAGGGCATCGTTGAGCTCAAGGAAGGCTGCATCATTGCTAACCGTCACATTCATATGCACACCAGCGACGCTATCAAGTACGGCGTCAAGGACGGCGATTACATCGACGTTGATGCACTCCAAGGCACCAGAAAAACCAGATGGTATGGCGTTCAGGTGCGCGTTCGCGATGACTTCGCACTGGAGATGCACGTGGATACCGACGATGCAAACGCAGTCGGCTACAAGAACGGCTACAAGGTAACCGTGGTCAAGAACTGATTTTCCGGAGGATAATACATACTATGTTAAAAGGTAAAGTAGTTGGAACCATCGTTTCCACTAACAAATTTGATTCTCTGCGCGGCTTTAAGTTTTTGGAGGTGCAGATCATCGAGAAGGAAACGCTGACCGATAAATTCATGGTAGCGGTGGACAAGACCATCAGCGCAGGCATTGGCGAGGAGGTGCTGGTTGTCACAGGCAGCAGCGCACGTGTTGCCGCAGGCAGCGAGTATGCACCCGTGGACGCTGTGATCGTAGGCGTCATTGATAAGCCCACCGACTAAGTTTGCCGAAATCTTCGGCATAACCCAATCTCATTGAAGGAACTAACATTATGCCCGAATTAAAATTAAAATCCATACTGCAAAAGAACGGCGTTGTCGGTGCAGGCGGTGCGGGTTTTCCCTCTTACGCCAAGCTGACCGAGGGTGCTGACCTGTTGGTCATCAACTGCATTGAGTGTGAGCCCTTGATGTACACCGACTACGAGCTGGTACGCGAAAAGCTGCCAGAGGTGGTTCAGGGCGCACAGTTGGTCATGGAGCACACCAACATCAGCCGCGCGGTGCTTGCCATCAAGGAATACCGCGCCATGACCCTGGGGCTTACCGACAGTCAGGAGCTTGCCCCCGGCATCTGCGTCAAGACCGTTCCCAATATTTACCCCATGGGTGACGAGATCAATCTGATCTACCAGGTCACCGGCAGACTGATCAAGCCGGGTAACTTGCCCATTACGCAGGGCGTGATCGTATATAACTGCGAAACCGTTTTCAATATCCGCAATGCGGTTCATGAAAATATGCCGGTCATCACCAAGTGGCTGACCATCGGCGGTGACATTCCCGAGGCGTACACGGTCAAGGTACCGGTCGGTATGCGCATCTCGGACGTGCTCAAGGCGATTAACGTCACCGTTCCCAAGAATTACGTCATGTTTGACGGCGGCCCTTCCATGGGTATCATCAAAAACCCCGCATCCGACGTTGTGGTCAAGACCACCAAGGCCTTGATCATCGTACCGGATAATATTCCCGCTGTCGTGCAAAAGCAGCGCACGCTTGAGCAGAATCTGCGCTTAGCCGCTTCCACCTGCTGCTCCTGCACTCGCTGCACAGATCTCTGCCCCAGACACCTGCTGGGCTACCCGCTCGAGCCGCATAAGCTGATCCGTGCAGGGCTTTATCCCGCACAGGAGGATCCCGAGCTGATCCGTACTGCAAGCCTTTGCTGCAGCTGCGATATCTGCGGCACCTTCTCCTGCTGCCAGGGTATCTCGCCCATGATGGTCATCAAGGAATACAAGAATATTCTTGCCGAAAAAGGCATGAAATACGTCGCTGCTCCCGGCCAGGAGTTTATTCCCGAGGACAACCGCGACAGCTGCATGCTGGTTTCCCAGAAGTGGAAAGAGGTGCTGGGTGTTGCTAAGTTTGACAAGCATCCCACCTATATTCCTCAGAATCTGACTGCCGACAAGGTAGAGATCCGCATGAAGCAACACATCGGCGTGCCCTCAGTTCCCTGCGTCGCAGTCGGCGACAAGGTGGAGGTCGGCCAGATGATCGCAACCGCAGGCCCCGGTCTTTCGGTTCCCCAGTACGCATCGATCTCAGGCTCGGTCACCTTTGTGGACGAGAATCGGATCATCATTGAAGCATGAATTTATAATAAGTAGGTATAGATATGTATCAAGCAATCGGAATTATTGAACTGAAAAGCATTGCACAGGGTGTTGAAGCAACCGATGCCGCGCTCAAGAGCGCAGGCGTCCAGCTGATCTCTGCACACGCAGCCTGCCCCGGTAAATTTGAGATCATTCTCACGGGTGCGATTGCGGACGTGACTGCTGCGATCGAGCATGTCAAGGGCAGATTTGATCAGAAGCTGATCGACTCCAGTATCATGGGGCGCATCGATCCCGCCGTGGTTGCAGCTATGTTCGGCACACAGGCCGCTCCCAAGACGGGCAGCCTTGGCGTCATTGAGACCTTCTCTGCCGCAAGTGCCATCAAGGCAGCCGATATCGCTGTCAAGACCGCCAAGGTCGAGATCTACGAGCTGCGTACCTCCCGCGGTATGGGCGGTAAGGGCATCGTACTGATCGTGGGCGACGTTGGTGATGTGACCGCTGCCGTCGAGGCCGGCGCAAGACATGCCAAGGATCAGAGCATGTTTGCTTACTCCACCGTAATTGCCGCTCCCCACAAGGAGCTTTGGGACCAAATCTAAAGAAAGAGACGACGTATTATGGCAGAAATCAAATTTCAGATCGCCAAAAGCGACCGTATCCCCCGCCTTGTCGAGCATCTGTATGCAAAGCTCCCCGAGATCGAGCCTTACCGCGCAGAGCTGGTGACAGAGAGCTATCAGAAAACCGAAAATCTCCCCATTATCAAGAGAAGAAGTGCCGCTCTGCGTCACATTCTTGAAAATATCCCGATCGTCATCCGTCCCGACGAGCTGATCGTCGGTGCAAACTCGGTCTCCCCCCGCGGATGCCAGACCTATCCCGAATATTCCTTCGAATGGCTGCGCCCCGAGTACGAGACTGTTGCAACCCGTGAGGCAGACCCCTTCTACATCTCGCCCGAGACCGTAGCAAGATTGGAAAAGGTACATCCTTACTGGTACGGCAAGACGGTCAGCGACCTGGCTGCCGCCAACATGGACCCCGACTGCCTGGATATTTTCCTCAACCACGGCGTTTTCACGGTCGGTAACTATTTCTACAACGGCATCGGCCACGTTTGTGTAGACTATGAAAAGGTCATCACCCTCGGTATGGAGGGCGTGATCGGCCAGGCTGAGCAGGAAATGGCAAAGCTGGATATGGGTCAAGGTGATTACCTGTCCCGCAAGCACTTCCTTGAGGCTGTCATTGAGAGCGCACAGGCTGTCACCGCATACGGTCACAGATATGCAGAGCTTGCTTATAACATGGCTGCCGAGACCACCGGCACACGCAAGCAGGAGCTTTTGCGCATTGCCGAGGCTTGCTCGCAGGTTCCCGGTAAGCCCGCAAGAAGCTTTTACGAGGCTTGCCAGTCATTCTGGTTCGTGCAGCAGATCCTGCAGCTGGAATCCAGCGGCCACTCGATCTCTCCCGGCACCTTTGACAGATATATGTATCCTTGGTTCAAGCACGATATCGACCGCGGTATCGAGACCCTTGAATCCGCACAGGAGCTGCTGGACTGCATCTGGGTCAAGTTCAACGACCTCAACAAGGTGCGTGATGCAGCGTCCGCTGAGGGCTTTGCAGGCTACGGCATGTTCCAGAACCTGATCGTCGGCGGTCAGGACGAGAACGGCTATGACATCACCAACGAGCTGTCCTTTATGTGCATGGAGGCACAGTGCCACGTGCGTCTGCCCCAGCCTTCGCTTTCCATCCGCGTATGGAACAAATCCCCCCACGATCTTCTGATCAAGGCTGCAGCCGTTACCCGCGAGGGTATGGGCGTGCCTGCCTTCTATAATGACGAGGTCATCATCCCCGCTATGATGGATCGCGGCATTTCTCTCAAGGATGCCCGCCGCTACTGCATCATCGGCTGCGTTGAGCCCTGCGTTCCCCACTATACCGACGGTTGGCACGATGCTGCGTTCTTCAACATGTGCCGTCCTATGGAAATGGTGTTCTCGAACGGTATGGACAAGGGCGAGCAGATCGGCCCCAAGACGGGTGACGTATGCAAGATGAGCCGCTTTGAGGACTTCTTCGAGGCTTACAAGACTCAGCAGGAATTCTTTGTCAAGATGATGGTACAGGCTGACAACGCAGTAGACTACGCGCACAGCGTTCGTTGCCCCCTGCCCTTCCAGGCATCCCTGATCGACGACTGTATGGCACGCGGCAAATCCAATCAGGAGGGCGGCGCAAGATTCAACTTCACCGGTCCTCAGGGCTTTGGTATTGCCAATAACACCGACGGTCTGCTGGCTGTCAAGACGCTGGTCTTTGACACCAAGCAGGTATCCATGGCTGACTATAAGGAGGCCATTGAAAACAACTTCGGTGAGGGCTTTATTCCCAAGAAGGCTGAGGAGCTGACTGTTGAAACGGTCAAGCAGCTGGTGCTGGCAGGCGTTAACGTATCCAACGCTCAGATCTCCGAGATCTATCAGAGCTTCCTGACCGCATCCTTTATCCCCGAGGATAAGAAGAAGAAATATCAGCAGATCAGAGAAATGATCACCAACCTGCCCAAGTACGGAAACGACCTTGAGGACGTTGACACCTTTGCGCGCGAGGTTGGCGAGACCTACACCGATATCCTGCCCAAGTTCACCAACTGCCGTGGCGGTATCTTCCAGGCAGGTCTGTATCCTGTATCCGCAAACGTACCGCTGGGCTACCAGACCGGTGCAACCCCCGACGGCAGACTGTCCAACACCCCCATTGCGGACGGTGTCGGCCCTGCGTCCGGCAGAGACACGCTCGGCCCGACTGCAACTGCCAACTCGGTATCCCGCCTCAACCACGCAGCAGCCTCCAACGGCACGCTGTTCAACCAGAAGTTCCATCCCTCCGCACTTGCGGGCATGGGCGGACTTGAAAAATTCGTTGCCTACCTGCGCACCTTCTTTGATCAGAAGGGCATGCACGTTCAGTACAACGTCGTCTCCAAGGACACGCTGCTGGACGCTCAGGCACATCCCGAAAACTACAAGACGCTGGTCGTCCGCGTGGCGGGCTACAGCGCACTCTTCACCACCCTTTCCCGCTCGCTGCAGGATGACATCATCAACAGAACGGAACAAGGTTGGTAATTATTGTCACCATTTTCTCGCCAAAGATCCTTCGCTTCGCCAATCCTTGCTCTGTCATTCTCGAGCGAAGCGAAGAATCTTGAGCAAGGATTGGCTCGCTCAAGGATGACATGGCGAGAAAATGGAGAAAATTCTCTACGAAAGGATCTGTTATGGAACAGTATTACGACAGAGTCGGTCGTATTTTTGATATACAGCGTTATTCGGTCCATGACGGACCCGGAATTCGCACCATCGTATTCTTAAAGGGCTGCTTCTTGCGCTGCAA
The DNA here is from genome assembly GCA_045594705.1 of Eubacteriales bacterium. Classification (GTDB taxonomy): domain Bacteria; phylum Bacillota; class Clostridia; order Oscillospirales; family CAG-272; genus SVQP01. Next base: position 14,131 of record JAZNZB010000007.1, on the reverse strand, counting down.
GTGGTGCTGCAACCCCGAATCGCAGGAATTCAAGATTCAGCAAATGGTACAGGGCGGCAAGCAAAAAACGGTCGGCTATGATATCTCCGTGCGTGAGCTGATGGAGGAGCTGGCCAAGGACCGCATGTATTTTCAACGCTCGGGCGGCGGCATTACGCTGTCCGGCGGTGAATGTCTTGCACAGCCCGAATTTACCGAGGCACTGCTGCGTGCCTGCCACGATTACGGCTTTACCACCGCGATCGAGACCACCGGCTTTGCCAAGAGAGAGATCATTGAGCGCATCATCCCGCACGTGGACTACGTGCTCATGGACATCAAGCACATGGACAGCGCAAAGCACGAGGCCTTTACCGGCAGACCCAACGAGCTGATCTTGGAGAACGCCAAGTGGATCGCTGAGAATGCAAGCAGCATGACTGTGCGCGTGCCCACCGTCCCCACCTTTAACGCGACCGCTGCGGAGATTCGCGACATCGCTAAATTTGCAAACACGCTGCCCGGCGTCAAGGAGATCCACCTTCTCCCCTATCACCGCCTGGGCACAGATAAATATACCGGCATCGGCAGAGAGTACACCCTGCCTGACATTCTCCCTCCCGAAAGAGGAATGATGGAGTCGCTGGTCGAGGCTGCCAAGAGCGTCTGTGACCTGCACGTACAGATTGGAGGCTAATATGAACAATCTCCCCAAGGATCTGGAGATGAGAGACAAAATGCGCATCGTTCAGGAGCTGGTTCCCGGACGACAGATCACCATTTTGCACATCATCGCAAACCCCGATCCCATTCTATATCAGAAAATGGGTCTTGACCCCAAGCTGGACTACACCCACGCGGCTATCGGTATTCTGACCGTCAGCCCGGCTGAAACCGCCGTCATCACGGCAGATATTGCCATGAAGAATGCCAACGTGGATCTCGGCTTTGTGGACCGCTTCTCGGGCACGCTGATCATTACGGGCAGAGTTTCCGAGGTGGAGTCGGCATTCCACGCCATCGCTGATTATTTCCGCGATACGCTGCATTTCGCAGTCTGCGACGTAACCAAGACCTGATCATGAAAAAGCTGATCTTAATCGGCAGAGTGGCAGCAGGCAAAACCACCCTGACGCAAGCGCTCAAGGGTGAGCAGCTGCACTACTGCAAGACACAGTATATCAATTATTTTGACACCATTATTGACACACCCGGCGAGTATACCGAAGTCAAGCAATTGGGCGCGGCTCTCGCACTCTACGCTTACGAGGCAGACATCGTCGGTATTGTCATAAGTGCCAACGAGCCGTTTTGCGTCTTTCCGCCCGCCATTACCTGCATGGTCAACCGTGAGGTGATCGGCATTATCTCGGGCGTGGACAAGCCGGACGCAAACGTGGAGCAGGTGCGCCGCTGGCTGAGTCTTTGCGGCTGCGAAAAGATCTTTGAGGTCAGCTCGTATTCGGGCAAGGGACTGACACAGATCATCGAATACCTGCGTGAGCCGGGTGACGCCCCCGACGCAAAACCCGTATAACCAACCGAAAGGAATTTTTGATTTATGAGCATGACAAAGGTAATTTGCTTTGCCAACAACAAGGGCGGAAGCGGAAAATCCACCACCTGCTCCAACGTGGGCTACGCCATGTCCGCAATGGGCAAAAAGGTGCTTTTGATCGACGGCGACATGCAGATGAATCTGACGCTGTCCTTCTTTGATGAGGAAAAGGCACTGGAGTACGCAAAAAACGGCAAAAACCTCTATACCGCTATGCGCGAGCAGAAGGATCTGTACGATTTCATCGTGCCCACTGAGTACGAAAATCTGGACATTGTTCCCTCTTCCACGCTCATGAGCAGCATCGAGTTTGAGCTGTTTACCAAGTGGCAGCGCGAATTTATCCTGCGTCAGGGACTTACCAAGATCATGGCGCTCAACAAGTACGACTATATTCTGATCGACTCGCCCCCCACTCTGGGCTGCTGGGTCATGAACATCATGTGCGCGTCGGATTATCTGATCGTGCCGGTCGAGGCCTCTCCCTGGGGCTTGTTTGGTCTTGCCAATATGTTTGAATTCTACGAGCAGGTCAAGCAGATCGCACCCAAGTTAGAGCTGCTCGGCATCGCGGTCACCAAGGCAAGCGAGCGCAAGAATTATTTCCGTCAGACCATGGAAACACTTTCCGAGCTTGACAACGTCAGACTGTTTGAAAACTACATCCGCGTAGACAGCACGGTCGAATGGGCGCAGGATAACTCCAAGCCCGTTTGTGCTTACAAGAAGTCCAGCCGCGCGGCAGGCGAATACATCAAACTCACAGAGGAGGTTCTCAAATATGCCCATCGGTAAGCAAAGCATCAACAGAGTGGCGAAAAAAGCCGATACAGAAGAGATCAAGCCCGTAGCAGCAGAACAGCCCGCAAAAGCAAAAAAGCCCTCCACGGCAAAAAAAAGCACATCCGGTGCGACCCGCACCAAGACGGTCAAGCTGACCCCTCCCGAGGTTGATCCCAAGCAGGACGCGCCCGTGGAAGACGGCGCCCTCGACGCCCCGATCGTCACCGAGCATGTCATCGCCAATATCGATCCCGTTGTGGTTGAAAGAGTGGTCGGTAAAGAGACCCCCGCCCCCAAGGACGGAAAAGTCAAGCTGACCGATCCCATGCCCAGTTATTTGTTGTAATATTGATAAACGTCCCCGCCACGGAATTCTGTGGCGGGGGCGTTTTGGAGGGCGATCGAATTTCGGCTTTACCGAATTATTTCGCCCCTTCGAAATGCTAATATCTGTTGAAAATATTGACACTCGTAGGGGAGGATATCATCCTCCCGCACGCAATGAGAAAGGAATGTGTTCGGATATCACGATCATAAACCTTTTTCGTGCGGGAGGATGATATCCTCCCCTACATAAATATTTAACTCCGCCGAGAGGATTGGCTCCCCCCGGCGGTTTCATTTATGGATTGTATTTCTTGATCATCGCCCAGCCGCGATCCACGTACCCCTTGAATCTGTCCTCGTTACGCACAAGGTCAAACCAAGCCCAGCCGTTGGGCGTGGTGATGGCGTAGGTCAGATTGTGCTCGTTGAAGGCCATCCAGTAGTCGTTGTCCGCAATCGGCTCACGCGTACCGTCCGGCAGCTCGATCATGCCGCGCGCAAACACGTACTTTGCGCCACCCGTGACGTGGGGGTTGCCCGTATCCAGCAAATCTCCGCCCTTGTGCACGCGCGATTTTTCGCAGTACTCAAAGGCCACGTCCAGCATACGGTAGCCTTCCTCGTTCATGCCCGCGCCAAAGCACGCGGCCGCGCGGATGGTGGCCATCCAGCCGTATCTGCCTACCCATGCCTCGGGCACTTCCCCGTCGCCCAGCTGCTCCAGCATGCGCATGTAAAAGCCCATCAGCGCCACCGATCTGGGCGAGTCGTACACGTTATGCGAGGGTCTGGACAGCATATGCATGATCAGGTGGAAGTTGTTGATACCGTATTTGGCGTGCCCCTCCTGCCATTTTCCCTGATCCCACAGACGGTCCTCAATCACCTCACCCTGAATCGCACCGTACTGCGTAATGGGCGAAGGGATCTCGCGGATGCCTGTGCGGTCAGCAAAGATGACGATATCACCGTCCTCGTCTGCCACGTAGGTGTAAAGCGCAGAGCCCACAAAGCCGTCGGTCAGATCCAGCGCATCGTATCTGCGCATAAGTCCGTCCGCCATGGGCATGTATCCTTCGCCCACACCCTCGTAGGCACTCAGCTCGTACACAGCCGTTCTTGCACCGCCGCAATATTCGTTCTCGGTGCGCACAATGCCAATACCGGGCGCGAAATAATACACCTTGTTGCCGCCGCGGTACGACCAGCCGTCGGTCATGCCGCCGATCTCCAAGCGCAGCCTCAGGCAATTCTCAAACGTGCCTGCTTTGGTCGTGATGCTGCCGCCGTCCTCACAGGTGATCTGCGTTCTGACCTCGTGCGAGAATCTCGTGTACTCCACCACGGGCGAAGCCCCCACGCGCCATTCGTCCGACCACAGGCAATTTGTCGCATCCTCTAAGATGCCGTACAGGTCGTTGTACAGGATGGGGTCTAACGCCTTACCCATGACACCCGTATTTTTGAGTTCAAAAGACCAACGAGACGGACGGGTCGTCGCAAGCATAGTCCCGTTTTTACGCAAAACAGACTTTTTGGCAAAGAAATTCCAATGTCCGCTAAAGCCCTGATCGCGATTCACGCCCGATATGATACGACGTGCTACCGATACTGCTGCCTTGGTATGTGCTTTTTCCATGGGGGTCACTGCCAATGCTTCGACTCTTTCAAGCGGCACAGACACATCACCAAGCTTGCCATGACCATTTTCGTGTATCCAATATTCGTTTCTGATCTGTTGGATCATGTCCAGCCAGCTGTTCTCATCATAACGGAAGCGTTCGCAGAAGTCTCTGCATGCAATCACAACCGACTTTTCGTCCGCATGCGTCACGGTAAATTTCATCTCTGACACAAGCACGTCGTGATCATATGTATCTGCATATTCCCACTCGTTGCCCGCAGCAAAAGGCAGCAATCCCTGTCCACCGGCAATGTGATATTGCTTCAAATAACGCACATCGGCCAAGCCGTCCACGCTGCGCTCGTATTTGACAATACCCACACCCGACTTGTACCATGCCTTGTTGACACAGTGACCTGCATATGAAGCAAAATATTTGGTAATCCAAAGCTGACAGTCCTCAAACGTGCCATAGGGAGTTTGTACCGTTTCATGATCAGTAGCGAAGGTCAGGGTCGCACCATCCGTACCCATTTTTGTTTGACCGACAGTCATCGTACGGTCAAAGAACCAACCGTCGCAGCGAGATGTGTTGAAAAACAGATTTGGTAACTCACGGTCTACCGAGTTCATATACCCCTCTCCGTACTCCGCTTGCTTCCAATACCGCAGATCACCGTTAATATAGCGCAGCTCATCCGCGTTTGCATTGTTCAAAAATCGTTCTCTTTCCTTATCGCAATACCCTGCCTCCATCAGCTTTTCCGCTTCTCTGCCGTAGAATACAAGGGCATAATAGCGATCTGCAGGTGTCAAAAGCTCTTGCACCTTATCAAAAGCGGCATAACCGTTCTCGACCTGTCCTGCACGGAAGTAATGATAGCCCAACCAAAACCACTCTCTTGCCAGCGAGTGTGTAAGCCCTGCCTCTTCCAACATGGGAATCTGCTTGTCACGGATAAATTCAAGCTTGGCATCTCTTGCTACTTGGCTATCCTCTCTTGTGACGATAAATTCCATCACCTCGTCATTCTTGCCCTGCAATGCCGCTTCTCTGATGCGTCCGAACAGCGCATCGTTCTTCTTCCCCGGCAGCCACCACCAACCGCGCATGAGCACGTCGGCAAGCGCGTGCTGCTTTTCTCGGCACTCGGGCAGCTCCTCGACCTCGGAAAGCACTTCCTTGTATACCTTTTCAAAGCCGCTCTTGTCGTTTTTGATCTGCCAGAGCTTGAGCTCCTCCACCTTTTTCATGACGCGCTGTACAAGCGTGTCGCTATACTTTTCATTCATTGCGCAAAGCTCCTTTCTGAGTCGTTTTCTGCCGTCGTGGAGCTGCCATTTGACAGTTCCCTCGGGCATACGCATGCGATCGGCAATCTCGGCAATTGAAAGGTCCTCGAAGTAGTGCAGATAAATGATCTGTCTGATCTTCTCGGGCAGCCTTTCCATGCCCTTGCCAATCTCATCCTTTTACTCGGTGCGCACGTACGTCTCGGCGGGATTTTGCTCGGGGTCGTCGGTAAACGCCAGATTGTCCACCGCGTCCAGGGGCATAAAGCCGCGATAGCGCGTGATCATGTTGATGGCGCAATTCTTGGCAATGCGGCACACCCAAGGCGCGAATTTGGCCGGCTCTTGCAACAAATTCAGCTTCATCCACGCGGTCACGAACGCATCCTGTGCAGCGTCCTCGGCCATAAAGTGATTCTTTGTCACCGAAGCTGCGGCGGCAATCACCGTCTTTTGATAACGCGTCACCAACACCTCGTAAGCCCTCTGCTCGCCCGCAAGCGTCAGCATGACCAAGGTTTGGTCGGTTTCGTTCTGATAGTACATACGCTTCTCCTTTCGTAGTTTTGAGATCTCTCTTAAGCGCTTGTCTTTAAGACACAAAAAGTATAGAAAAGGTTGGTGGTTTTGAAAAAATTATAACATATTTTTTTATTTTTGTAAATAAGCTCGCAATATGATTAACCATCGGTGCTTCTTGCGCCCCCCCGTGTGTCATCCTGAGCGAAGGTTGCGTAGCAACCGAGTCGAAGTTTTGCGGAACGTTTATTTCGCAGCAAGCTGCGAAATGGAGTGCAGCAAAACCGCGAGCGTGCAAGCGCGAAGCGGGATCTGCGTAGGTTTCTGAAATATTGCCTACAAAAACAATATTCTGTAGGGACAGGCATCCTCGACTGTCCTCAAAAAAATGTAACCAAGGCTGAACAGACATTTCAGAAACCGTTTGCAGATCCCGCTGCGCGCTCCAATCGCGCTTGCGGTTTTGGATCGGCTCGTGCGCTTGGCGCACTCCCTTTCCAAAACTTCGACTCGTTCGGTCGCTTTGCGCCCTCTCTCGCTCAGGATGACACTCGGGGGAGATATTCAAGAAGAAATTAAATAAAAACCGCCGAGAGCAACCAAACGGTCGCCCTCGGCTTGTGTATATTCACATTAACTCGGAATGATCATGGTGGTCAATGCTTTTCTCTGCTCCTCGGTGGGCAGCTTCAGCTTGCCGTTCCCCAGCAGCGTCACGATGCAATGCAGCAAGAACCAGCCGTCCGAATGGAATACGTACTGCAGCTCGTACTCTCGGATCTTTCTCAGATGCGCGGGCACGCATTCCAACGCAGCCCTTGCATAAGGCGCTTTGAGCGCGTCAAATTGCTCCTTATACTTGATCTTAATGCGCTCACCGATGGCAAGCAGCTCGCTTTGCACGTCCTTATCGGTCAGCACAACAAGCTTCCACGCGGTCTTGAAGCAGCTGTCGTAGTCGCCCCAGGTCTTGATGTACCCGCGCTCGGAAAGCCATGCGTAGTCATCCTTGGAAAGCAGATTTTCCTTTTCGTGCTCGTAGAGCGAAAGCACGCGCTTGGCGTCGTCCGCATACACGAAATATCCTTTATAATCGCCTCTGTTCGACCATTCGCTGTCAATTTGCCACAAAACGTGGCCGTCGTATTCATTCCACATAGGTCCGCACCAATTCTTCATATACACGTTGTCCTCGGGCAGCACCATCTCGTCCTCCACGACCGACGCATGCATAATATTGTGTCCACCGTCGGGGCGGATGGTCGCGACCTCTTCAAAGGGAATTCTCTCGTCCATCAAGGACTCACCCGACCACGCGGCAATATACGGAATCAGCGACCACAAAAGGAAGTTTTTGTCTCTTTTGTACTGACCACCTGTCGCATCCGGCTGCGTGTGGTTGCAGAAAATGCGCTCGTCGTCCAGAATTCCACAGCACATCAGCTCGTCAAACAGGTCGTTTGCAAACAGCTCAGCCGCCTTTTTGTACATGTCGTTCTGCATGGTCAGCAGCTCTGCCGTCGGTTCATTGATGATGAAATTGATCAGATACTTGTCCTTTTGCTTGACCAAAAAGCCGTACTCCTCTAAAACGTCCACCTCTGTTTCCACGTAAACGGGTGATACACCCAAATCATCTGCGATCTCATTGACCGTCTTGGCGACGTTTCTGACACAGTAACAGATATTCTGCGGCAGGCTTGATCGAAAAAATTCGTCGGGATTTCTGCTGCCGACCGAGCCGTTGATCCCATATGCATGGAATTTGATCGGATTGAATTTCAAATCACTTGTTTTTCTCATGGTATCCATACCTCTTTTCAGTTCTTTTTTGGCTTCAAACAAGTGCCATTTGACCGTGCCGACAGGAATTCCCAGCTCGCTTGCGATATCGGCCTGCTTGCGGTTTTCAAAGTAATACATGATCACAATGCGCCGCTGCAGACGCGACAGATACGCGATCTCGTGCTGTAAGCGTTTGATTGCCTGTGCGTTCCCTTCCGGGTCGTACTCCGCGTCGGGATCGGCCAGAATTTCGGCAAATTCATCGATCGGCACACCGATCACGCTCGCCGCGCTGTCGCGATAATAGTTGCACAGCGCATTGTGGGCAATCGTCCAGATAAATTTGCCCGCGTCGCCGACGTCGTCCTTGGCAAGCAGCGCACGATAGGCCCTGAGCACGATCTCCTGCGAAAGATCCTCCGCGTCCTGCGTGCTACGGCATCGCTTGAGCGCAAATCCGAAGATGGGCTTTAAGTATTCTGTGATGATATTTTCGGCATCTTGTCGTCTCACTTGTTTTCTCCTCGTTGAAAGCTTTCACCCATACAGACACGGATTTGAAAAAAGGTTGGTGCTTTTGGGGAAATTATAGCATGTTTTTTTAAATTTGTCTATAGATATGAAAATCGAACCTGACTATCTATCGATTTTCAAACAAAAACCGCCGAGAGCGACCAAACAGTCACTCTCGGCGTTTATGCGTGAATGGTTAAGTAAACGGAAATATAACGTGTAAATTCACGCTATTTATTCCTCAAACACCAACACCACAGGCGGGCAGCAATAATCCACACCCTGCAAATGCAAGCCCTTTTCGTACGCCTCGCGCACGATGGACATGACAAAGAAAATACTTGCCCTCGTGTACTGATACAGCTTGGGTACGGACGTCAAATGCTTGGGAATGGGCGTTTTCATGGTCACAATAAACGTTCTGAATTCATCTCCGATCGCACGGTCTATCAGTGCAGTCGTTTCATGCAACAATGCAGCAAATTCGCCATATTCCGCAGCGGTCAATACGGGAATTGCCACGCGATTCACGCCATCCTCTCGCTTGATCAATCCAAGTGTTTCAAACATGGGGATATATTCGATCATCTGATTGGGAATATTCACCTGCTCGCTCGTGTCACTATTGTAAATACTCCAAAGCAGCGGTACAATATGCTTGAAATACAGATCGTAAATATCTCCAAAGCGGTGCGGGCTGTCAAATAGTGTGGTATCAAACTCGTGTAAGCAAAGGCGCTTGGTCTGACCCTCGGGAGTATGCGAAACTGCTTCAGTCCATCTGTTTCCGCCCGAGATGACATATTGATTCGCTTCCCTGTATCTATCGGGATTAAATCCGGCCTCATACGCGTTTCCCTGTGCGATCCAGCGTCCGCCGTCCTTGCGTTCAGGAAAGCGTAACGAACCAAGCTGCCCCGTGGCTTCATATTCAAAGTCCTGAAGAACTTTAAGTACCGCATAGCGCTCCAGTTTGACCTTCTCGCGCACACCAAGCTTTTGAACGTAAGATGCCTTGGCAAGCTGATCGATCATGCCCTGCACAATCCCCCAAATCGTATCAAAATGTTTATGCGCAAACGCCAACTGCTTATCAAAATGTTGTGCTGTGTCCTGCGGCTTGTAAATGATGAAATCTGTATAAACCCGTCCGCTATCCGTACGCGCCATCAGTTCCCCATCTATCAGCTTATCAATAATCGGTTCAATATATGCCGCAGGGATGCCGATTGCCTTGGAAAGCTCGCTGATCGTCAAGGGCTTTTCATATGCGATCATCAACAAATTTTGTGCGATCAGATCATTTTCCACCAGTGAAACAGGCTCATGATTTGCACCCTCTGCCCCACCGAACATAATATCCAGACTACCCGGCAAATAATTCTCTCTCGTTTCCATAGTTTCAAGTCCTTTCTTGATCTGATCACGCCCTGCGGACAGGCGATATTTGACCGTACCCTCGGGCACGCCCAGCTCTGCCGCGATCTGCGACACGCTCTGATTGCCGAAATAATGGCGGATCAGCACCTCGCGCGTCACAAATGCTAAGTGATTGAGCTCCTTTCGCAAATTCGCCGCCTCCTCGGAGCATAAAAACGCATCGGTTTCCTGCTCACCAAGCTGCAACGCCTCATCTAAGCACACGGTCACGGGCGTGCGATACTTTTTGCGCAGCTGATCGTTGTATTTGTGATAAAGCGTGTTTGTCAGCCAGGTCTTGGGATGCTCGATCACCCCGCCACCGTGGATATGGGCAAAGGCTGCAAGCATGACGTCCCCGACAAGATCCTCCGCATCCGCACGCACGTGGCACTTGGATGCTGCGAGCCGCATCAGATCATCGTAATATTGTAAGATTTCACTGTTTTCCATGGTTTCCTGCCTTCCGGAATGCTTTTGAACGTTCACCTGTATAGTCGTAAAAATACCCTTTCGGTTGGGACTTGATGCAAAGTTTTTTTCATTATAGCAAAATTATTTTGTTTTGTCTATGTTTTTGTATTCGTAGGGGCGATTTTTCGGCAACGCCGAAATTCGATCGCCAGCACAAACAAAAGCAAAGAAAATCAGACACGTAAGCCGTCCATCGGTAGGGGTCGGCGCCCACCGACGACCCGCACCATACGAATTTACTCTTGTAGGGACCGGCGTCCCCGACGGTCCGTTCGAAATACAAAAATACCGAGAGCGACCCAACAGTCACTCTCGGCGGTTTTATTTTTCAAACTATTTTTACCGCATATAGAAATATGCACCTACTGAAGCAGATGTTGATTCGTCATATTTCAGCCAACCACTCGCAAGTGAGTGCTTCACAAGATAACCGAGTGTATGAGATGCTGTACAAATAGATTCCAATATAGCGTCCACCATTGCAGTTTGATCGCGTATACTTTCAGGGAGATCGTCGTATAGAATATTCCAAACCGTTTGGTTCATATCATCCAACAGCTTCATAATTTCGGAATGAATTTCTCCTCTTCTTTGGCTGTGCTCAATAAAATCTGTGCTATGTTTTTTCTTATTGCAAAATTTCACAAATGAACGACAGGTACGCTCACTGATCACAGATACCCTGGGAAAATATTTTCCGTCCAATTCTTCTGCATATCCGTATGCAACCAATCTTTCAGCAACAGCAATTTGTTTAGGTGCTTTATTTTTCACCAGCAATAATAATTCATAAGTCTCCTCTTCTGATAGGTTCGGAGGGGTTCTGAAATGTATCCCTTCATACGAGAAACGGTAATGCACAAAACCATTAGTTTGACAATGAAACCCTACGCCATCGGGAGTAAAATCACAAGCTTCGAATGCGAGAACGTCCCAAACTCCACCGTCCTGCCTTTTAGAATTACCAAGCTTGATTTTGGGAGAACTTTCGCAAAGCTCATACAAACTTTTATAAAAACTTGGCAGAAGCATCCATTTGGCTTCCTCATAGTTTTGATACGGACCGTAATAGGAAAGGCCCGCTTCCTTGTATTGATCCATCAAACGATCAATATTCTCAGTAATCAATGCGATCAATTTTGGAATAACTTCTTCGTAATAAATATGAATCTTATGAATCGCTTCTTTGCCAATGATCGGAAAAGCAGTTTCATACTTATCAGCATTTTTGTGAAGCAGTGTTTGTTCTGCCAAATATTTTACGGTATCTTCCATGTACGGCAAAGCAACCCCGATCTCAATAGCGAGTTCTTCCGCGGTCATCGGGTTATCATAACACGAAAGAAAAATGTTTTGGTTCAACTTGGAATCCATGAGTGTCCAAGGCTGACCGAGCTCACCGGGACGTGTGCAAATATTGTTATAACTGATTTTTTGAGGAGCATAACTTCGTTTCCCAAATTCTCTTGCCATATCCATACCTTCTTTCAAAATTTGTCTTGCACGGAGAAGCCGAGACTTGACCGTGTTTGTGGAAAGCGCGAGCGATTCTGCAATTTCACGAACGCTTTTGTTTTCGATGTAATAGGCAACGACGATGTTGCGATAATCACTCTTAATGAACGCCAGCTCGCGCCGAAGCAGAGCCATCTGCTCCGCATGCATCATTTCATCAAGGATATTTTCGCTCTCGTCCACTATCTCATAATCGTCGATATCGGAACCGGTTACCGACTCGTTTCGATCATGCTTTTCCTTTGCCCATACCGAATAACGGTTGCGCGCGATCTGCCATACCCATGCCGAAAAGCTATTTGGGATCGTGCCTTTATGCAAAGCCGTGATGACCTGCAGTGCGATATCCTGCGTCAGATCCTCGGCTTCTATTTGACTTCCCGTCTTTTTTAAGCAGAAGTAAAAAAGCTTTTCCATATATTGCTCGGCAAATTCGCCCATAAGCCAATCACGCATTTCGTTCGCGTCTTGCATTCCCTCGCCTCCTTTCATCCAAATAGTGTGGAATTTTTGAATTTGGGTGCATTGGTTTATTAAATTATATCATAAATTTTTGAAATAGTCTATAACAAATGAAGCCCCGCGTGAGGCGGGGCGAAATTAAAACTATTCTTGGATACTGTTCACTATATCAATCAACTCGACAAAACGAGTATCTTGATTAAGTTCCTCAATACATTTATTGGATAATTTGTTTTGCAGTCGCTTTTTTATGATGTCCTTACAAATTTTCTGCTTAAATTCACGTTTCTTCACAATCGGAGAGCAAACAACAATCGGATAGCAGTTTTCACCGTCCACGTCTTTCTTCAAGAAATTTATATAGTACATAATAGAACTCTCGACTGCATCCATTGCTTTCTTTTCCTCGCCAACAGCAAGATAAGCTTGAGCGAGTAACAAATAACAATCGCCGGAATCAAAATCATGATACGGTGGAGGACATTCATTCTTGAAGATGACATTCATAACCTCAAAAAATCTTTCATAAACCTCAATGGCTTCTGCGTAATTTCCATTGTTGTAATATGCTTTGCCTAAACAAGCAACATTGTTTTCAAATGCTTGTAGCGAATAATCAATGTCACTGCACAAATAAGTGGCTTGACGCTCATAGTTGCCCATATATTCATTTACAATAGCCATTGTAGAGTATAACGTAAGATCAGTTCGGACGGGAAAGTTTCGAGCTTCGGTAGTAGCCAAGTCAAATTTCTTAGTTGCACTGTATAAGAACACTAAATTCTGTCGCGCCCACAAAATATCCGAGACATTCTTTGAATTGGTGATTATGAAATTAGCCTGTCTGATCGTTTCGGGAATGATTGCTTCGGCACGCTCTTTAGCATATATCCATCCGTTATCCGGCAACGAAAGAGAGACACCCAAGTTCATACAGTTAAATGTAATTAAATAATTATTTGGATACCTTTTCAGACCGTCCAATAAAATATCGTACGCCTTCAAATATGTTTCTAGTTTGCCATATTCTTGTATGCTGTTTGCAGTTGAGACTATCTTATGAGCCTCTTCAGTTTCTAATGTGTGGTCTATGCCAAACAGAAAGTCCGTACTCACATCAAATATTGTTGCTAATGGAACGATCTGCGAAATGTCCGGCATTCCGGAATCATTTTCCCATTTTGAAATTGCTTGATACGTAACCCCTAATCGTTCGGCAAGTTCTTCTTGCGTAAACCCTCGTCCTTTGCGTAGGTTCTTTATAATTTGCCCCATGGTCGTTGCCATAATTGCACCTCCGTTAATCGTTCATATCGGTACCGTAACTTAATTATATCACACACTTTATGATTATTGAAGCGACTAAAAAATGAGCTCGCTCAACTTTTCGTTGAGTTTATTATATCACATATTTGTGAATAAGTCATTCCATTCAGTTATAATTAAAACAAATAACCGCCGAGGGCGGTCAAACGGTCACCCTCGGCGGTGTTTTTCAAAAGAATTAAAAAAGGACGGCTCTCGCCGTACCGGAATCTTCTATATGCTGTCATTGACAAATTCGAATAAGGTTTAAGTAGAAAATGAAACTCAAGTAATACTGTAAACTTGAACCATAGGAGGTTCAAGCCCTCGGTCTATTAGTATCAGTCGACTGAATACATTACTGTACTTACATCTCTGACCTATCAAACTTGTAGTCTGCAAGTGACCTTACCAACTCAAAGGTTGGAGGGATATCTAATCTTGAAGCATGTTTCACGCTTAGATGCCTTCAGCGTTTATCAAAACCGCACGCGGCTACCCAGCTATGCCCTTGGCAGAACAACTGGTGCACCGGAGGTGCGTCCGACCCGGTCCTCTCGTACTAAGGTCAGCCC
>JAZNZB010000006.1:0-16867 GCA_045594705.1 Eubacteriales bacterium | reverse complement strand
CGTACTGTACAATCTGGACGCTTCCATGCCTCTGCGTCTGTCCCACGAGAACCCCGCTATCAAGGAGCTGTACGATACCTTCTTGTGCGAGCCCAAGAGCCACAAGGCACACGAGCTGCTTCACACCACTTACGTGAAGAGAGGTCTGTAATTTACAGATCATCTAATAAAAGCACACCCGCGACGCAGTCGCGGGTGTGCTTTGTTTTTACAGCCGTCCCCACACGGTTGACACGGATGAAAGTTTTTGCGTCGCTTTTTTCAAAAAGCGACCGGGGTACGGGGCAGAGCCCTTATCGCCTCCGCAGAGGCGAAATAATCTCGGCGTTTAATTTGCGAAGCAAATATGTTCTTCTTTGCGCCAGCGGTGTCAAAAAGAATGGAAACGGTTTTCGCACATGAACAATTGCCTCGTAGGGGAGGATATCATCCTCCCGCACGAAAGCGATTTGCTATTGTTATACTTCAACAGTAATTCAAACTCAATGCGTGCGGGAGGATAATATCCTCCCCTACGAAGAAAGGAAGTTACTTATGCAGGGGAACTTCCTTATTCTTTGTGTTGGATTAACTCTCTCCGTTCTTTTTTGAGCAAGTAGCCGCAAAAAATGAACCAGTCATTCGCTGCGCGAATTGAAACGGCAAGGAATTTGTTTCGCCTCTGCGGAGGCGACGAGGGCTACGCCGGTTAACTTTTGGATGCTGAATTTTACCGAAATTCAGCATCAGGTGGCGTCAAAAACACTTGAAAATACAACAATATTCACACGCCACCATGCCTTTCTGAAAAAGGCGGGCGAAAACTTTCATCCGAGACAACCGTAGGATTAAAACACGATCGCCAACACCAAAAGGTGCAGGGGATAGAACGCGTAAAAGCTGTATTTGACCACCGCTGCCCACACCTTACTCCCAGGCTTAGGGCCGATCTCTCCGTTATAGAACACCATGGGAACAAACGCAGCCGCTGCAAAGATGCCGCGCTGATAGACAGGCTCATTCCACGCGCCCGTGGTCAGCTGATATCGGAAAGCAAACAGCATGGCGATCGGGCACCACGCCCATTTTGCGCCTGCCGTGACGTACAAAAGCAGCATGAGCGCAATGCCCATCCAGCCGTAATCCACACCCATACGGTCCGCCACGTACACCACCGCAAGGCTTGAGACACACAGCAAAAGGGAATAGCACCACCAAGCCTTACCTCGTTTTTGCGCCATGCGCTTGGCAAGATCCAACATCCACATGGCACAAAGGCCTGCAGAGAGCGTAAAGAGAATATTCAAGTGATCCCATTTCCACCACGTATCGTTAAAGCAGAGAGTGTAGATTGGCTGCGTGAGTACCGCAAATGCTGCAAGCCGCACAAGGTACCTCCATCTTGAACTCGTATGCACAAAGCCCTGCACCAGCAAAAAGGCGTACAAAGGGAAGGACACTCGCCCGATCATGCGCCAGATCTCCCAACCCGGGAATTCGCCGACTGCCGCGATATGATCGATCAGCATACTTACCATGGCAATGATCTTGATCCAAAAGACACTCATGCACAACACCTCCGTATGATTTGTTATTATTATAGCACAAATCCGAAAATTCTGCCCGTTTTTTGCAAAAAAATATTGCAATACAGCGCTGCCTGTAGTATAATAAAAATAGTAAATAGAAATTACCTTCATGGAGGTTTTTATGAACATCGGTGAGAAGATCAAGAATCTTCGGATGTCCAAAATGATGACCCAGCAGGAGCTTGCGGGGGATTTTATCACGCGCAATATGCTCTCGCGCATTGAGCACGGTGCGGCGTTGCCGTCTTTGCCTACCGTGGTGTATCTTGCCAACCGCTTAGGCGTGCCTGCGGGCTTTTTGCTTGCAGAGGAGGAGAACGAATTTCTGTATCAGAAGATCCGCCACATGCCCAATATCCGCAGAGCCTATAAGATGGGAGACTTTCGCATCTGCCGACACATGTGCGAGTCGGTTTTGTCGGAATCGGACGATGAAATTGCGTTGCTCATGGCAGAGTGCGCCTTGGAAATCGCCAAGGAGGAATTTCTGGCGGGAAACTTGCACAATGCGTGCTACTGGTTTGACACGGCTCTGCGCGACGCAGATCAAACGACCTATTATACGGGTCACATTACCGCCCCCGCTATCGTATATTTCCGCTACATGCGCAGCATTTCTGTCTCGCTGACCTCTTATGAGGCTGAAAACCTATTGCCCGGAGAGCGCGATTTTTCCGCGTGGCAGGAAACCTTTTGCCGCTACGCGCTGATCATGGAGCAGCTGGAAAACCTTGCTCCCTTACACCATTTTGACGGCGATTCGCCGTTGGAGCGACATCTGACTATGCATATTGAAGCCACTGTACTGCAATCTGCAGGGGATCATGCGGGGGCATATCGCATTTTGCAAAGCATCCTTGCGGACGAGGACGCACCCGTGCCCGTGCTGCTTTACCGTGTGCTGCACGATATGGAGACCTGCTGTAAGACATTGGACGACTATAAGGGCGCATACGAGCACGCGCTGCACAAGCTTTCGGTACAGGAAAAACTGCTTGCGGAGAGCACGGTATGAGAAAAGCTTGTATTGTTTTGCTGCTTTTGCTTTTTGTTTTGGCCGCTTGCAGTGAGCAGAGTGGCATGGAGGCGGTCAACGGTGAAATGCTGAGCCCCGAGGAGCAGCAGTCGCTGTATGAGGCGTGTACAAAACAGGATGCAGACCCCGACGTCAGCGTCAAGGGCAAGGTGTACTGGACGAAAAGCGGCTCGAAATATCATAAAGACCCGAACTGCAGTTATCTGAAGAATGCAAAGGAGCTGCAATCGGGAACGGCTGCCGAGGCAGCCAATCACGGCGCAAGTGAGCCTTGCTCACGCTGTGGTGGAGGGAAAAAGCAATGAATCATCAAATCAGAATCAGATCCGCAGCCACGGAGGATATTGCGGTCGTCATGCGGGTATTTGATCAGGCTCGTGCAGCAATCGCAGAGCTTGGCATTGATCAATGGCAGGACGGATATCCGACAGAAGCGCATATTGCGGACGATATTGAAAAGGCGTACGGCTACGTGCTGTGTGCAGACGGCCGGGTGCAGGGGTACTTTGCCATGATCCCGGACGGAGAGCCCACGTATGACAGGATTTACGACGGTGCATGGCTGACCGAGGGCACGTATATGACCGTGCACCGCGTGGCTATGTCGGACACTATGCGCGGTCGGGGAGGTGCTGCCGAGGCAATGAAATATGCAGTCAGTCGAGCCTTGCGCGCAGGCCTCGGATCGGTGAGGATCGACACGCATCACGGCAACGTGCGCATGCGGAAATTCCTTGAAAAGCAAGGCTTCTTGCCATGCGGCACCATCCTTCTTGCAAGCGGTGCGGAGCGCGTGGCTTACGAGCTTGATCTGCACCCGATCATCAAAAAAGCCCCCGTGATTTTATATGAGGATAGAAATATTCTGATCTGCGAAAAGCCTGTCGGGCAGCCCAGCCAGCCCGATCCCGTACACGCGGACGGCTCGGATTTGCTTTCCTGCATTGCCGCCTGGAGGGATGCCTGCGGGTACTCGCCCGAGATCTACTTGGTGCACAGACTGGATACCGCTACGGGCGGTGCGATCCTGTATGCCAAGGACAAGCAAAGCGCGGCAAGGCTTGGCGGCATGGTGGTGGGTAAACAGATCCACAAGCAATATTTGGCCGTGGTGCAGGGCACTCTTTCAGAGCCGTGCGGCAGTATGGTGGATTATCTGTATCACGACAAGGCCAAGAACAAGGCCTTTGTTGTAACCTCGCCCCGTAAGGGTGTGAAAGAGGCTCGGCTTACCTACAGGGTGCTTGCGCAAAGGGAAGAGATCAGCTTACTTGAGGTCACGTTGGAGACAGGGCGCACGCATCAGATCCGTGCACAGCTTTCCCATGCGGGGCATCCACTGTTGGGTGACGGCAAGTACGGCAGCCGCGAGAAGGGCTGCACCACCGCTTTGTGGGCTACGCGCCTTTGTGTGACGCATCCGCAAACCGGCAAAGAGGTCGAGGTGCAGAGCACGCCTCCGGGGGGCTATCCTTGGAATTTGTTTGATTAAGCAGGAGGTAAGATATGGCATTCCCAAAGGACTTTTTATGGGGCTGCGCCACAAGCGCAGGGCAGATCGAGGGCGGTGTGAGTGCAGACGGCAGAACGCCCAGCATCTGGGATACGATGGCTGCAAAGCCGGGCAAAATCTTTGGCGGCCACACGCCCGAAAATGCATGCGACAGCTATCACCGCTTTGACCGCGACCTGAAGAATTTGTGCGATCTCGGCACAAACGCCTACCGCATGTCAATTTCCTGGTCGCGCGTGATGCCACAGGGCACGGGGCAAGTTAATCAAGCCGGCATAGACTATTACAGACGCGCCTTTGAGCAGCTGCTGGCACACGGCATTCAGCCCAGCGTCACGCTGTACCATTGGGATCTGCCGCAGGTCCTGGAGGACAAGGGCGGCTGGGTCAATCGCGACTCGATCGAATGGTTTGGCGAATATGCTGACAAGATGTTTGCCGCGTACGGTGACATCGAGCCCATGTGGGCAACTGTCAACGAGCCGATCGCAACCTACGTCGGCTATGCGCTGGGAGGCTTTGCACCGGGGCATACCAACGAATCCTGGGGCAATCAGGCGCGCCACAATATCCTTGTCGCACACGGCAAGGGCGTGCAGGCCTTTCGCGCGCGCAATCTGACAAACTCCAAGATCGGTGCGGTGATCGATATCTGGAAAAGACACGCACTGACAAATTCGCCCGAGGATATTGCACTGATGGTCGATCAGGATGAGCGCAACTGGAAATTCTATTGCGATCCGCTTTATGCAGGGCATTACAGCGACTATATCTTAGAGCACCTGGAGCGCGAGGGCACGCTGATGCAGATCGCGCCCGAGGATTACGCAATCATGAGCCAAAAAACAGATTATTTCGGCTTGAATGTATATAATCGCGTTCCTGTGACACATAATCAAAAGGTACAGGCCGATTTTTCGCAGGGCGGCAATTTCCTGAACAATCGCACCGAGTATTATCCCAAGGCTGTCTACGACGCCATTGTCATGCTTAAGGATATGTACAAGCTGGATATTCCGTTCTATATCACCGAAAACGGCACGTATTTCGAGGGCGAGGAGCCCATAGGCGCGGACGGAATGATCCGTGATGACGACCGCATTCGTTACGTGCAGGGATTCTTGGAGTACGTAGAAAAGGCGATCGAGGAGGGCTACGACGTGCGCGGCTACTTCCTTTGGAGCTTGATGGATAACTTTGAATGGAGCGCAGGATATAACTTCAAATTCGGCATCATGAGCTGCGATCGAGAGGGAAATACCGCTTGGAAGAGGAGCGCGCACTTCTATCGCGATTTTATTGCAAAAAATCGATAAAATATTTCAAAAATTTTCAAAAAACAAGAAACTTTTTGCCATTTTTGGCGTCTATATTAGTAGATGATTTTATTACATCTTCGGGGGGGATCACTTTTGAGACACATGTTAAGAAAATTTTGGGCAGCATTAAGCTTTATCTGGATCAGCACGGCGAGTACGCTATGCGCATATGCGGCTGAGCAGGGAACGGAGGCACCCGGCGGACCTCCCGGTTTGCTTTCAACCATGGACGTGCTGCAGAAGGTGTGTCTTGTGATCGTGATGATCGTAGTCGTATTCATTTTTGGCTTTTACATAGCCAAATTGGTGCTCAAAAAGATGCACGTGCCACCTGAGGATAAAAAGCCCGACGGGGAGTAGTCACAGACGCAAAAAAAGGACGGATTCCTTTGGAAATCCGTCCTTTTGTTTTTGATCAGTTGCAGATCTCGTAAGCCATGTGGTAAAGCTTTTCGATCTTTGCCTGGCGGTATGCGCAACGAGCACGCATGGAAGCGATTTCGTCGGCACTGAAGCGATCCAGGTCGCCATCCTTGAGCTTGCCCTTGTACATGCGGTCAAGCACCAGCGCATAGTTGATATCCTCATTGGTGATCTTGTTTTCCAGTACGCACATAACGCGATTGGACTTGCCCTGAAGCAGCAGATTGACAGCCTCAACGCCCATCTGCGTTGCGGTCATTCTGTCGCGTAGCGTAGGTCCGCCGCCGCGAATGATGTGGCCAACACGTGCAAACTTGGTCTCAATGCCGGTCTGCGCCTGTACCTTTTCTGCAAAATATTCGCTGTACTTACGGCCGTTTACCTGAGGCATACCCTCGGAGAATACCACGATAATGCCGCGCTTGCCCTTGTTGCGCACGCTTGCGATCTTTTTGATGGCAGCCTCCTCGTCAAAGCCCACCTCGGGGATTGCGATCGAAACCGCACCGGTGCAAATGCCTGCGTAAAGCGCGACCAGACCGCAGTCTCTGCCCATGACCTCAACGACGTTACATCTTGCGTGAGATTCACAGGTATCGCGCAGAAAGTCGATCATACCAAGCAGGGTATTGACAGCGGTATCGTAGCCGATGGTCAGATCGGTTGCGGTAATGTCGTTATCAATGGTTGCGGGAATGCCGATCGCGGGAATGCCGTGGTTGGTAATATCGGTTGCACCGCGGAAGGTGCCGTCACCGCCGATGGCCACGATCGCGTCAATATGCTGCTCGCGACAGGTATTGAGTGCCTTTTGCATGCCCTCGGGGGTTGCGAATTCGGGGCAACGGGAGGAGTACAGCATCGTACCGCCGTGGGTAATGATGTTGGAAACGCTGTGGGATTCCAGGGGGATCAGATCTCCGTTTAAGAGACCCGCGTAGCCACCGTTGATGCCAACGACCTCAATGCCCTCGGCCAATGCCTTTCTCGTCACGGCTCTGACAGCCGCATTCATGCCGGGAGCATCGCCACCCGACGTCAAAACACCAATTTTCTTGAACTTTGCCATGTATTTGCCTTTCTTATCCCTTCATGGGGGTCACAAAATATCTCAGTTTAGTATTCTACCATATTTCGCTAAAAAAATCAAGAGGGATTGAAAAAAATGTATGATCAGGGCTGTTGCAATTTTGCTTCACGCACGGCAAGTGTCAGGGCCAGCAGCGCGGCGCGGGAGCGGATCTCGTGCCTTGGCAGATAATCGGGCATGCAGTAGCGCACGGCAAAGGTGCGCGCAGGGGAGCTGACGCCGATATAGACCGTGCCCACGGGAGTTTGCTCACTTCCGCCGCCCGGGCCGGCAATGCCTGTCAGCGAAACGGCGACATCCGCACCGGTGTGCGCTCTTGCGCCTTCCGCCATTGCCTTTGCTACGGGGGCGGAGACCTCTGTATATTGCCCGATCAGCTCAGCGGGAACGCCCAGAAGCTCGGTCTTCATTTGGTTTGTATAGGTCACAAAGCCGCCTACGTACACAGAGGAAATGCCGGGCTGGGAGGTCAGCAGGCCTCCCACAAGTCCGCCTGTGCAGGATTCTGCCGTTGCAAGGCGGTAGCCGTACTTTGCATAGACCTCGTAAAGATCTGCTACGGGGTTGGGTGTAACAATCAGTCTATTTGCCTTTTGCATAGTCTTCTCCTTAAAAACGGCAGTTCATGGAGAACTGCCGTTGTGATGCATTACTTGTTGTCCTTGATGTGAACGTCCATTTGCGGATAGGGGATGCTGATCCCGTTCTGTGCAAACGATGCCTTGACCTTGTCTCCAATATCAAACTTTACAGTCCAGTAGTCGCTGTTTTTGCACCATGCACGGGCTGTGATTTTGACCGCGCTGTCGGTCATTTCGGTCATACGGACGAAATGGGCGGGATCCTTGAGTACAAGCTCGTGAGAGGTGATGATGTCGTTGATGATCTTGATCGCCTTGTCGCAATCCGATTCGTAGGCAATGCTGAAATCAATGTCCACACGGCGGTTCTCCTCACGGGAGTAGTTAATGACGGTGGAATTGGTCAGACCGCCGTTGGGCAGCATGATGTGCTTGTTGTCACCTGTGCGGATCGTTGTGTAGAAAAAGCCAACGTCAATGACAGTACCGCTGACGCCCTGCGTTTCAATGAAGTCATCGATACGGAAGGGGCGGAACAAAAGCAGCATAAAGCCGCCTGCCAGGTTGGAAAGCGAGCCCTGCAAAGCCAAAGCGATGGCAGCACCGGCACTGGCGATAACCGTGATCACGGATGCCATGGGTACGCCGATGATCGCAACGATCGAAACGACCAGCAAAATGTTGAGTGAGATCTTGATCAGATGGTGTAAAAAGACGCGAATGGTGCGGTCCATTTTGTCAAATTTCTTGCCGTTGGGGAAGAATTTGAGCAAAAGCTTGATCAGCAGATTGCCGATCACCAAAATAAGAAGGCAAGCCAGAATCTTGCCGGCGATGCTGATACAAAGAGGAATGAGATGTTCGGGGCTGAGCCAAGCCAGAATGGCGTCAAGGTAGCCTGCAGCACCTGCTTCGGCGATCGCGTCGGTTACTGCTTCCGTGACTTGCTCTGTGGCTCCTTCTGCAGAGAGAAGGATGGGGCGGGGGGATAACAATGGATACACTTCCTTTCGAATTTGTGTTATCGGTATTATATCACAAAATAGTATCTTTGTAAACTATTTTGGCGAAATTGTTTGCTTGACATGAAAGTTTTTTTTATGTATAATAGTAGAAACGTGCAAAAGGAGGACTGCATATGGATCGCTGTGTTTCATGCCTGAGAGCGTGCGGCGCGGACCGCGACACGCACAGGGGGTATTGCGGGCAGACAAATGCATTGCGTATCGCGCGGGCTGCGCTGCATATGTGGGAAGAGCCCTGCATCAGCGGCGAGCGAGGCTCGGGCACCGTGTTCTTTTCGGGCTGCAATCTTGGCTGCGTGTTCTGTCAGAACTATCGGGTCAGCCACCGTGGGCAGGGGATCGAGATTGGCGCGGACGAGCTGATCGAAAGAATGCTTGACCTGCAACAGCAGGGCGCGCATAATATCAACCTGGTCACCCCCACGCATTATGCCGAGCAGCTTTTGCCGGTTCTTGCAAGGATCAAGCCTATGCTGCATATCCCGATTGCGTATAATACGGGCGGCTACGAAAAGACCCAAACGCTGGAGCTGCTTGCGCCTTACGTGGATATCTGGATGCCCGATTTCAAATTTGGATCGGCGCAGATTGCCAAGGATTACGCGGGAGCGGCCGATTACCCCGAGGTTGCGGCGCGTGCGATTGCCAAGATGTATGAAATGTCAGGCAAGGTGCAATTTGACGCGGACGGCATGATGCAGCGCGGTGTGCTGGTGCGACACTTAGTGCTGCCCGGCTGCCGCAAGGACTCCATGGCGGTGCTGGACAGACTTGCCGGGATCGTACCCGTGCCCGACGTGCGCCTGAGCCTGATGAGCCAATATACCCCTGAATTTGCCACCGACGCGCCCTTTGCCAACCTGCATCGCCGCGTGACCTCGTTTGAATACGAGTCGGTCATGGCGCATGCCGAACGTCTCGGCTTTATTGGCTATATGCAGCAAAGGGAATCCGCCACGGCCAAATATACGCCTGAGTTTGAAGGGGAAGAGAACTGCTAAAGCATTGAAAGTATGATGGTGATATAATGGAAGAATTTATTTTAAGACGACCGACGAGCGAATATGCAAATCAGATTGCAGAGTACAGACAAGAATTTCTTGATGCAGGCGATTCTATGGACGGTTGCGGACCTTTGCGCAGACTTGAAGATCCCGAAGAATACATAAAGGTATGCAAGGATTACGAATCCACCAAAGAGGTTTGTGCCAAATTAGTACCGGCAACGCAATTTCTTTTCATACGTAAAAGTGACAACAGACTTGTTGGGATGATTCAAATTCGGCATTGCTTCAATGACTATCTGGAAAAATACGCAGGCCATATCGGCTATTCCGTCAGACCTTGCGAGCGTCGCAAGGGATATGCCAAGGAAATGCTGAAAAAGGCACTTCCGTACTGCCAAGAGCTTGGGCTTGATAAAGTGTTGATTACTTGCATGGACGGCAACGTGGGGAGCGAAAAAACCATTCTCGCCAACGGCGGCGTTTATGAATCCACGGTGCATGAACCGAATGAAAACGTGGATCTGAAAAGATTTTGGATTGAGTTATGAACTAAGATGCTTTGTTTATAAGGAGTGAGTGTATGGGGAGCGTGATATTAGTTTGCGGATTGAATGGCGCAGGCAAAAGCACACTGGCAAAAGCACTGGCCGAAAGATTGAATCTCCGCTTCATTGACATTGAAGATTTATACTTTTCTCGCCAAGACAATCCGGATTATCCCTATGAAAAAGCACGTCCTTATGAAGAGGTTGTGTCAATGCTAACAAACACTGTAAACGGTGAAAATGACATTGTTTTGGCATCGGTAAGAGGTAGCTTCGGAGAGGAATTTGTTTCTCACTTGAAGTGTGTAATCTCTATTGAAGTTCCAAGGGAAATACGATTAAAGCGAGTAAATCATAGGTCATATATGCGTTTCGGAGAGAAAAGCTGTAAAGGCGGTGATTATTACGAGCAAGTCAAATCATTCTATGATTTTTGCGCTTCAAGGGATGATAATTTAGTGAATGATTGGCTATCAACGATATGCTGTCCTATCATCAGAGTAGATGGAACGTTGCCAATAAGTGATAATGTGAATCTGATTGCTGAAAAGTTGCATTCACAGAAGGAGTAATCATGGACTTCGAACAACTTGCAAAAATAGAAAACGAAAGTGAACGCGTAAACAGAACCTATGATATTTTCAACGAGGATGCAAGGCTCAATCATTCCAAAGCCGCGCGTGTTGAATTTCTGACCACCGTTCGCTACATAGAAAAATACTTGAAGGATGGCGACAAGATACTCGACATCGGCGCGGGTGCAGGGGAGTACAGCCTGTATTTTGCCCGCAAAGGTTACGCGGTGTCGGCTCTTGAGCTTGCCGATGCCAATATCGCGGCCTTTCAAAAAAAGCTCACCCCCGAGGACAAGATCGACCTTGTGCAAGGCAACGCGCTTGACCTCTCTCGCTATGCGGACAAGTCATTTGATATTGTCCTTCTGTTTGGCCCGCTGTATCATCTTGCCAATGATGCGGACAAGCAGAAATGTATCAGCGAAGCCAAGCGTGTCTGCAAGGATGGCGGTAAGATATTTTTCGCCTTTATTTCCAACGACTTTGTTTTTCTGACCGAGTTCGGATACGACGTTGAATATTTCAGCAACGGCGATTACGACAAGGAAACCTTCAAGCTTCACGACTTTCCGTTTGTGTTCCACACGGTAGGGGCTGCGAGAAAGCTTCTTGTCGACGGCGGTATCAACATTCTGCACGAGGTAGCCTCCGACGGCGCTTCCGAGCTGTTGGCGGCAAGGATCAATGAAATGAGCGACGAGGACTATGCGCAGTATCTCCGCTATCATTTCTACATCTGCGAAAAGCCGGAGCTGTTTGGTATGAGTAACCATTTACTGTTCGTGGGAGAAGCAGAAATAAGCGGATAGCCAAACGGACGTGCGCTACAAAGGCGTCCCCCGGGGGGAAGCTGGCGCGCAGCGACTGAAGGGGATTGGCGGGCAAAACGGCGTGGTTGACCGCTCGGGTGAAACGCTCTCAAACCAAAGTATTCGCATTCCCCTTCAGTCGCTGCGCGACAG
This sequence comes from Eubacteriales bacterium, assembly GCA_045594705.1. Lineage (GTDB taxonomy): Bacteria > Bacillota > Clostridia > Oscillospirales > CAG-272 > SVQP01. The sequence goes on along the minus strand of JAZNZB010000006.1, from coordinate 5,223 downwards.
CTTCCCCTCGGGGGACGCCTTTGCAGCGCGTGTCAGTTCTAATGCTCATCCACCGAGAGAAAAATCATATGTCTCGAGGTGTGCACTAATGGAAGATTAAGGAGAAACAAAAAACAATTGTGCCCCTTGCAACTCACCCGTCAGGTGATTTTTCGCGCAATCTGCGTTGTTGACTTTGTGCTTTTTGGTTGCTATAATGAATGCATAAAGGCCTTTTATTGAATCAAAAGGAGGATTATTTATGGAAATCGGAGCAAAAATCAAGCAACTCAGAGTCAAGGCGGGCTTGACGCAGGAGCAGCTGGCGCAGGAGCTTGGCATCAGCGCGCAATCGGTCTCCAAATGGGAAAACGCCGTGACCATGCCTGACGTCGCGCTGCTGCCGTTGCTGGCAGGGGAGCTTGGCGTGAGCATTGACGAGCTTTTCGATCTGACCGTGGAGCAAAAGCTGCACCGCATTGAGCGCGGTTTGGACGTACAAAGTGAATTTTCTCCCGAGGAATTTGCGCGGCATGAGGAATTTTTGCTGCATCAGCTTGACGAGTATCACGACAGAACCGAAATTTTGGAATTTCTTTCCCGCTTGTATCATTTTCGTATGGAGGCAGACGCAAGGCGCGTCAGTAAATATGCACGTGAAGCAATGCTGCGTGCGCCCGAGCATAAGTGCTGCCAATGGATGCTGCAAATGGCCGAGGGCGCTGACATGTGGGATTGGAACGTGGCAAATCACGCGCGTGTGATCGATTTTTACAAGGAGGTCATTGCAAACGACCGCATTACCCCCAAGGCTGCCTTGCCGTACATGTATCTGATCGACAATCTGATCGCGGATCACCGCACTGCGGAGGCGGCAAAGTATCTGGATGAATACGCGGTGCTGCCTGCGGCAAGACCGTTCGTGATCCCCGTATATCGCGCGCATATCGCGCTTGCCGAATACGATGTGGCAAAGGCTGACGCGATCATGGCAGAGGCGGAGCAGTATTTTGGCAGCGATTCCGGATTTTTATTTGAGAAGGCGCAGTACCACGCCCGCAAGGGAGATTACCGTACGGCTATTGCGTATTATGAAAAATCCTGGGAGGCAGAGCAAGAAAAGCCGAGATATACAGACGCTTTGGATGCGATCTGCACGGCGTACGAGATCCTTGGCGACAAGGAAAATGCCATCGCGGCCTGCGACCGCTTGATCACCTCGCTGACCGAGGAATGGGGATACGAAAAGGACCACGCCCCCGTGATTGAGGCGCAGAAAAGAAAACAAGCGTTGATGGCAAAGTAAATGCACAATGCAGAATGAAAAATGCAGAATTAAAGTAGAAAATCCGCCCGTTTCGGGCGGATTTTTCATTCATGGTAGGGGACGGCACACCATAGTTAACATTGCAACAAGAAGAACATTCGAAACGCTTCTGTGTTTTTGTCAAGAAAGGAAGGCAAGAAAATGGAAGACTCCGACATAGAAGCGATGCGGCGATTGGTATCACAAGCAGTACAACAATGTACAGATCCTGACATTCTCGATCTTATTTACAAACTGCTTACCGCCGATACCATACGATGAGTCCCTCCTCAATAAACTTGACAAATCATCAGTTTAACGCCTCGGAGAAATTCGAGGTGTTTTGTGATTTTGGACAACTCTACATCATTACATTTGTATAATAGTAATATTTACTTAATTTTACAAAAGTGATAAAATAATAATAGGTATATCGTTTTTACGGTAACTGAGTTTTTGATTTTTGGAGTAAGAAATGAAAAAATCGGTCTTATTGATTTTAGCGGTTCTTTTTGCTCTTACCTTGCTGTTCGCGGCATGTAATGATAACAATAATCCGCATCAACCGAGCGGTTCTGAAACTGAGGCGCATGTTCATTCGTTCGGTGATTGGACAATTGTCAAGGATGCGACCTGTACTGAACAGGGGGAACAGAAGCGCACTTGTGCTTGTGGCGAGGTGGAGAAACAGAACATTGATGCTCTCGATCACACCGTAGTTGTTGACGCGGCAATTGCTCCCGACTGTGTAAGTACTGGGCTTACCGAAGGTCAACATTGCTCTAGATGCAATGAAGTGTTCGTTGCTCAGGAAGAAGTTCCTGCATTAGGGCATGTTGAAATTGTTGATGCCGCTAAGGATCCCGACTGCGTAAACACTGGCTTGCTCGAAGGAACGCATTGCTCCGTCTGTAATGAGGTTCTAGTTGCACAGGAAATAGTTCCTGCATTCGGGCACACCGAGATTGTTGATGCGGGTGTTGCAGCCGACTGCGAAAACGCTGGTTTGACTGAAGGCAAGCATTGCTCCGTATGTAACGAAGTTCTCGTAATGCAGACTGTTGTTGATGCACTTGGTCATACTGAAGTTATCGACGTTGCAATTGCTCCCGATTGTGTAAACACGGGTTTGACCGAAGGCGTGCACTGCGATGTCTGTAAAAAGGTTTTCACAGCGCAGAAAACGGTTCCTGCGCTCGGGCACTCCTATGTCGCAAAGACAACAGATCCTACGTGCACCGAGCAGGGATACACTACCTATACTTGCCACTGCAACGACACTTATGTTGATGCTTATGTAGAACCTATTGGTCACATTGAAGGGGATTGGATAATAGATGTTCCAGAGTCCGATGTGGCAAACGGGAGCATATATACTCAATGTATAGCATGTGGTCAAGTGATGCGTTCTGAGACTCTACACACTATTTCAAACATTGATGAACTACTTGCAGTTCAAAGGGATTCACATTACATTCTTTTGTGTGATATCGACTGTGGTAATGTTGTATGGACTCCTATAGGTACTGCCTCAGCGCCTTTTACCGGATACTTTGACGGGAATGGGTATGCGCTGACAAACCTTACCATTAAGAGTGAGGGCGATTATGTAGGTGTATTTGGCTATAGTAGCGGTATTATACGAAACTTAGGAATCCAAAATCTCGCAATAGAGATGTCAGTGGAAGGGCGTTATTCTAACAATAATCATTCAGGAGGAAAAGAGTTCTACGTAGGAGGGTTAGCAGGGAATAACAAAGGGTCTATTACTAACTGCTATACCACTGGAGATATCAATGTTAGAATCACGGTTCAGGGAGAAGATAGCGATTGCTATTTGTATGCCGGAGGATTGATTGGGTATAACACTGGCAGCATCACTAGCTCTTACTCGACGAGCGGAATATCTGCTAGTTGCAGAAATCGGGGAGGTAATATTCTCTCATATTGCTATGGCGGTGGACTCGTTGGATATAATGAGGGTATTATTCAGTCTTCAGCAGCAGCTGGAAAGGTAGACGTTTACAGCGGAGCTAATGGAGAAGAGGAGCAATCTTGTCACGCACAAGGACTTGCTGGCGGCTTGGTAGGTGGCTCAGGTGATGGCGAAATTAATGGGTGCTTTGCTACAGGTGACGTCTTTGCGGATGCTTCTGGTGGTAATTCTAGTTCTCATACTGCTAGTAGTGGTGTGAGGGCATATGCCGGAGGATTGATTGGCTATGGTTACGGCGACACCAATGTATACAATAGTTATGCCACGGGTGATGCTAAGGCATCGGGTGAGGCAACAAGTTACTCAAGTAACACAAACGTAGGATCGTACAGTGATGCATACTGTTGGAGTTATGCCGGAGGGCTTGTGGGGGCGATTGAGGCGGACATTGTTAACTGCTATGCGACCGGTTATGCAGATGCAAAAAGTTACGCAAATTGTTCCGCGGCTATTTGGGATACCAGTCGAAGCGCACGGAGCACGGCGTACGCGGGAGGGCTTGCAGGTTATTGTGGTTTTATGCAAAATTGTTATGCGCTGACATATCCATCAGCTTCAGCTAATAGCTATTGGGACTACGCTATAATTCGCGCAACAACAGGTGCTTTATCGGGAAGAGATGACGATGAGAATGAGAATTGTTATACCAAGAACAAGATTGAAGAATTGTCTCCATTGTTTCATATTGAAACTCTTGGTTGGGACGAAGCAATATGGGTGTTTAATGACGGACAATATTGTGTCGATCAATATGCCTTACTCGCTTTTCAGGTAGACATTAGTCCGTTTATTCACGTTGAGGCGATAGATACTTTTGTGGCGCCGACCTGTACAGACACGGGACTAACACAAGGATTGAGTTGTTCTGTTTGTAAAGAGATATTCATCGAACAAGAGATTATTGACTCGCTTGATCACAATTTAAACTATCACGAAGCACAGGCACCCACTTGCACAGAACTAGGTTGGGATGCGTATGTGACCTGTTCAAGATGTGAATATACCACTTATACAGAAAAGCCCCCTCTTGGTCATGTGGAAGTTATTGATAAAGCTGTTGCGCACACTTGCACTGAACCGGGATGGACAGAAGGAAAGCATTGCGCCACTTGTAAAGAGGTTTTGATAGCTCAGCAAATTGTGCAGGCGCATCATGAATTGAGCGATTGGATTATCGATAAAGAGGCAACTATCTTAGAAGATGGTGCAATGTATATATGCTGCACGACTTGTGGAGAAATAATGACTCAAAAAGTAATTTACGCAACGGGTTCTATTGGATTAGAGTATTCACTATATTCCGACGACTGTTATATGGTTACTGGCATAGGTACTTGTACCGATACAGACATATACATTCCTGAGTACTATAATGAACGTAGGGTGACTAGCATAGATCATTCTGCTTTTCGTGATTGCACCGGCTTATCCAGCATCATACTATCAAACAGTGTGGTGATCATTGGCTCGTCTGCTTTCAGTGGATGTGCTGGTCTGACGGAGATAGTTATTTCTGATAGTGTGACTAGTATAGGCGATTCTGCATTCTATAACTGTATAGGCTTAACGAGCGTGGTGATGGGCAATAGTGTCGAGACCATTGGCTCGTCTGCGTTCAGTGGATGTGCTTGGCTAACGGAGATTGTTATTTCTGACAGCGTTACCCGTATTGGCTCGTCTGCGTTCAGCGGATGCAACAGCTTAGAAAAAATCACGTTGCCGTTTGTGGGAGAAACTAAAGAGGGAACATCCAATACACACTTTGGCTATATCTTTGGCGCATCTTACGCTACCGATAATAGCAAATATGTTCCAGCATCACTCAAATCCGTGGTTATTTCGAAGTATGCGACGAGCATTAGCAAGTCTGCGTTCAGCGGATGCAACAATCTTGAAAGCATCACATTGCCATTTGTTGGAGCAACGAAGGATGGGACATCCA
>JAZNZB010000005.1:0-15896 GCA_045594705.1 Eubacteriales bacterium | reverse complement strand
TCCCTCGTAGATCCTCAAAACGCTTTCAGCGTTTTGACTTTCAAAAATCAGCAATTTATTGCAGATTTTTGAAAGTTCGACTCACAAACATCCGCACAGGGATGTTTGTTCGCTCAGGATGACACGAGGGGAATTGCGCTTGTCCCGCTTATTCCTCAGCCCCATGGGGCTGTTTTTTTTGCAAAATCCCCTTGACAAATCATTTTGTATATGGTATCATACAAGCAGTACAGATAATACAGATAATACAGAAGAGGTGAATGTATGAAATTCAGCTTTTCGGGCAACCAGGATATTTATCTCGAAATTGCCCAAAGATACAAGGAATATATCAGGCAGGGGATCCTCCGAAACGGTGAAAAGCTGCCCTCGGTCAGACAGGCGGCGGGCGAGCTTTCGGTCAATCCCAACACGGTCGCCAAGGCGTACGCCAAGCTGGAGCAGGACGGATATATCCGAACCTTGCCCAAAAAGGGCGTGTACGTGACCTGGGAGGGCGACCAAGAAAAGTCACGGGAAAACGCGGAGCTTGCGCAGATCCGTGCCATGCGTGAGCGTGGCGTTGACAAGCAAACCATACTTTTGTGGATCGAGGAGGTGTACGGAAACAATGATTGAAGTCAAGAATCTATGCCATGATATCGGCGGAAAAATCATTCTCAAAAATGTCAATCTTACGCTGCAAGAGGGTAGCGTAATGGGCCTTGTGGGCATCAACGGTGCGGGCAAGACCACGCTTTTGCGCCTGATCTCGGGTGTGCTGACCCCCAAGCTGGGCGAGATTCTTATAGACGGACAAAGCGTTGGCGAGGAAGAGGCGCGCCGCGCGCTCTTTTTCCTGCCCGACGACCCGTATTATACCATATATACCACGGGCGAGAGCCTTTATAAAATGTATCAGGTTTTCTATCCTCAGATCGATCGTGCTGTCTTTGATCGGTTTACAAAAGAATTTGCGCTCGACCCCAAAAAGCCGATCCGCAATTTCTCCAAGGGCATGCGCCGCCAGCTGTATATTTCCTTGGCGCTTGCGGTGGGGCCCAAATATCTCTTACTGGACGAGGCGTTTGACGGGCTTGACCCGCTCTCGCGCCACGTTTTTAAGCGTGTGCTCAACGAGTTTGTGGAGGAGAACGATACCTCTGTTATCATTTCCAGCCATTCCTTGCGCGAGCTGGAGGATTTTTGCGATTGCTACGTGCTGCTTGATCAGATGACCGTGTCTGCCTCGGGCGACATTGCAGAAAAGGTCAACAGCTTTTGCAAGTTCCAGCTTGCTTTTCTGGAGGAGATTCCCGACGAGGCGTTTGCGCACCTGCCCGTGACCTCGCTGGAAAAGAGCGGACGCTTTGTGCGCGTGGTGCTGCAAGGCAACGCGACCGAGCTTTTGCCGCAGCTGCAGGCATTGGGCCCCGCTGTGCTGGAGGAGATGCGCATGGACTTTGAGGAGGTCTTTATCCATGAGGTAGAGAAGAGGGGGTATTTGAAATGAAGAACTTTTTCAGATATTTGTCGTACAGACTCAAAAGCAGCGCGCTGCGCACGCTGATCTTTACCGCTCTTTCGGTTGCCATCTGCTTGATCGGCATTTCCGAGGTGAACACCTCTGATGAAATCAAGTATTGCCAAAGCGGCCTTTTTATGCTTGCAACAGTGCTTTGCATCACGGCCAGCGTCGTACCGCTCTTCGAGCTTTCGGGGCTCAAAAACCGCAGAAATTTAGATACGCTTTATTTCTTTCCGATCAAGCGCGAGAAAATGGCCATGGTGCACTTTGTCAGCGGCCTTGTGCAGGTGGTAGCCATTTATACGGTTACCTGGGGAGCAAGCTATCTTTGGCTTGCACTCAACACCGACTATTTCGCGCTTGTGTATATGATCCCGTATTATTTTCTGTCGCTGTTGCTTGCGTTTGTCATTTATTCCATCTATTGCTTTTTGTTCATGCAAGCCAATACGGTCGCGGACGGCGTGCTGTTCTGTGCTCTGTGGATCTTTTTGCCGTGCATTGTGGCACTTTCCGCATCTTGGGTGTTTGACAGCAAGATTGCAGATAATTTGGCCGGTTGGGGAATTATGTATACTCCCATGAACAACCTGACCGTGCTCTTCCAGGATCTGGTTGAAATCAATCGCCCGGACTACTGGAGACATGGGGTGGAAGAGATCACGGATCGCTGGTACATGTTCTTTATCTGGGGCGCTGTTGGTATTGCGGCTGCGAACGGATATCTGATCAGCTTTGTCAAAAAGGGCGCGGAGCAGGCAGGGGAGATCTCAAATTCTCCCTTTGGATATGCGTTGCTCATTCCGGTCTACGGATATTGCTTTATGATGACGCCGTTTGGTATCTATATTCCGATTTCGTTGGTGGTGTATCTGATTATCATGCTCTCGGGCTATCTGATTTACAGAAGGGGATTTAAGTTCAAGATTCCCGATATCGTCGTGACCGTGATCGGCCTTGTCTTGCCGTTTGTCGTGGCGTATATCCAATTGCCCGACACTCTGTCGCATTTCTGAAAAAATAAAAGCGGGCGCACTGTGTGCGCCCGTTTTTGATCATCTTTTCGCCTTTTTGCTCTTTTCAATCTTGTCAAGATCGCAGGTGTCGATCCATTCCTCGGTAAAGCCGCAATCGCAGCAGATATAGCGGTTGACGTTGACGCCCGAGAATACGGTCGCGCCGGTCATGACGTTGTTGCCCGAGCCGTACGCACCGGTATAGCCGTCAAATCGCACGATATTGTGCTTGCCGCATTTGGGACAGGTGTTGGTGTTTTTCATAGCGTCTCCTTATTCCAGTTCAAACAGCTTGATCATGGCAATGGCCGTGCCGCTCTCGTATTCGCGCACCTCGCCAAGGGCGAAGAAATGCCCGCTTTGATCGCAGATGCGCACGCGTTGCCCTACGGGAAAATCCGTGCGGATCCTGCTCTGATAGATCTCGCAGCCGTTGCGGCAAAGTCTTTTATAAAAATCCGAAAGATGAACGGCGGGGAGATCGGCAAACAGTACCTCAACCGGGAGCAGGCGCGCAAGACGCGCGTCGTCGTCCATTTGCTCCAGTTGGGCTGTGGTAACGCACTCGTCCAGGCCAAAGCCACCCGTTTGCATGCGCTCTAATGTCGCCATCACACCTCCGCAGCCCAAAGCCGCGCCGATATCGGCGCAAAGCGTGCGGATATACGTGCCCCCCGAGCAATCCACGGTTAAAATATAGTCGCTCTCTTTGTCTGTCGGCTCGCAGGAAAGAGAAAAAATCTCGATCTCACGTGCCTCTCGCTCGACCTCGATGCCCTTGCGCGCCAGATCGCAAAGCTTTTGGCCGTCTATTTTGAGTGCGCTGTACATGGGCGGGATCTGCTTGATCTTGCCCACAAACCTCTCGCACACGTCCTTGACCTGTTCGGGTAAGGGAAGTGTCTCACAGGTAGTCAGCACCGTGCCCGTGACGTCCTCGGTGTCGGTGGTCAATCCGAGTCGCAGCGTAGCCTTGTACACCTTGCGGTCGTGGCTGACGTACTCGCAGGCCTTGGCCGCTCTGCCCACCAAAACGACCAGCACACCGGTCGCCATGGGGTCAAGCGTGCCCGTGTGGCCCACGCGTCTTGTATGCAGCGCACGGCGCACCTTGTAAACGATATCGTGCGAGGTCGCGCCCGCGTGCTTATGGATCAGCAGAATGCCGCTGGGCTCCACTTGCGGCGCGCTCATGCGGGAAAGCGCACGTGCGCCGAGTAGATGGGCATGCCCTTTGCGGTAAAGTTTGCCTCGTATTCGGTCATGACGTTAGTTGCCGCCAGCTCGCTTGCGTGCAGATCCTCGGTTTTCCATACGATCTCAAGGCCGCAAGCCTCAAACTCTTCAAGGCTGAAGAAAAACAGATCGTGATTATCGGTCTTGAATTTCAGCATACCGCCGGGGATCAGCAGCTTGCGGTACTTTTCAAGGAAACCGCGATGGGTCAGGCGACGCTTTTTGTAGCCGCTCTTGGGCCAGGGATCGCTGAAATTGAGATAAATGGTGTCCAGCGAGTGTGCGGGCAGCCATTCGGGCAGATTTTCCGCATTCCCGATGATGAAACGAAGGTTGTCGGGGCGCGTGTCGGCGCACTCGGTCGCCTTCTCAAGCGCAAGACAAGCCACGTCGGCCACGCGCTCCATGGCGATCAGATTGACGTCGGGGTTTGCCGCAGCCGTGCCGCAGGCAAATGCGCCCTTGCCGCAGCCGATCTCCAAGGCCAGCGGCTTTTTTTCGGGAAAAGCAGCCAAAGGGTCAGCCATCAGCAGCTCGGGATGCTCGATCAGCAGGGCAGAGCAAGCGGCGATTCTCTCGGCACCGTGCTTTTTTCTTCTCATTCTCATGGGAACTACCTCTTATGCAAAATATCGATCAGACGTTGAAGCGGAACAGCACGATGTCGCTGTCTTGCATGACGTAGTCCTTGCCCTCACTGCGGTAAAGGCCTGCGTCCTTACAAGCGGCAATGCTGCCCAGCTTGACAAGGTCGTCGTAAGATACTACCTCGGCACGGATAAAGCCGCGCTCAAAGTCGCTATGGATCTTGCCTGCTGCCTGGGGCGCCTTGGTGCCCTTGGTGATGGTCCATGCACGAACCTCCTTGGGGCCTGCAGTCATGTAAGAGGTCAGACCGAGCAGAGAATAGCTTGCCTTGATCAGCTTGTCAAGACCGCTTTCCTCAATGCCCATATCCTCCATGAACATTGCCTTTTCCTCAGCGTCCAGCTCTGCGATCTCGGCCTCGATGCCTGCGCAGATCCACATGATTTCGCTCTGCTCGCTCTTGGCGTACTCCTTGAGTGCTACGTATGCGGGGTTTCCGAGCGGCTCCTCGCCCGCCTCGTCCTCGCTGACGTTTGCCACGTAAATGACGGGCATACGGGTCAGAAGGTGGGTGTCGGCCAAAAGCTCCTCCTCGTCGGGAGTGAGTGCCACGGTGCGCGCGCAAAGACCCTCTTCCAGTGCTGCCAGGATCTTCTTGAACACCTCCATCTGAGCGGCCAGCGACTTGTCGGCACGCATAGCCTTGGTGGTGCGCTCAATTCTGCGCTCCATCATTTCCATGTCGGAAAGGATGAGCTCCATGTTGATGGTCTCCAGGTCACGCATGGGGTCAATGCTGCCCTCTACGTGAATGATGTCGTCGTTTTCAAAGCAGCGAATGATGTGCAGGATCGCATCACACTCGCGAATGTTGGAAAGGAACTGGTTGCCAAGGCCCTCGCCCTTGGATGCGCCCTTGACAAGGCCTGCAATGTCCACAAACTCGCAAACGGCGGGGGTCAGCTTTTCGGGCTTGTACATCTCTGCCAGCACGTCCAGACGCTTGTCCGGCACGGGTACGATGCCCACGTTGGGCTCAATGGTGCAGAAGGGGTAGTTTGCGGATTCGGCACCCGCATTGGTCAAGGCGTTGAACAAGGTGGATTTTCCCACGTTGGGAAGTCCGACAATACCAAGCTTCATAATTGTATCTCCGATCTCAATAGATTTTATAGCCATAATTATACATCATAATTATATACCATTTCGCGGCGCATTGCAAGACCTTTCGGCAATTTTGCCGTAGGCGAAACGGAGAAAAAGCCCGCGCCCGGGCGAATTTTCATAGCGGGAATCCACAAAGAGCAGCACCAACATATAGACATTCCCTCAAAAGTATGCTATAATAAATCAATCAAACCTTTGGAGGTATCCCATGGGAAAGCATTATCTTGTCAACGATTCGCTGTTTTACGCGCATAACCCATACGTCCAAAAAAATCCATATCTGCACACAGAGGTGGAGGACGCGCCGCTGCCGACCTATGCAAAGGCCAAAGACAGGCTGCCGCGGCCTGTATGGCAGGGCAGGGATGACGTGCTGGCGTGTTACGATAAGGTGTGGGAGATCGCCTTTCGCAATCTGCGCAAGCCCAACGTTGCGGCGGGCTTTGTGTCCAATTTTATCGATACGGCGTTTAACGGCTACCTGTTCATGTGGGATTCCTCGTTTATCGTCATGTTTGGCAGGTACGGCTCGCACGTGTTCAATTTCCAAAAAACGCTGGACAATTTCTATTCGCATCAGCACAAGGACGGCTTTATCTGCCGCGAGATCTGTGAGAGCGAGCCGGGCGAGCAGTTTCAGCGTGACGACCCCGCGTCCACGGGTCCCAATATCATGCCCTGGTGCGAGTGGGAATATTATCGGCTGACGGGCGACAAAGAGCGTCTTTCGCGCGTGTTCTATCCGCTGCTGGCGTACCACAAATGGCTGCAGCTCAACCGCACCTGGCGCGACGGCAGCTATTGGTCTTGCGGCCTTGCTTGCGGGATGGATAACCAGCCCCGCGTAGAGTCGCATTACTGCGAGCACGCCTCGCACGGACACGGCATATGGGTAGATGCCTGCATCCAGATGGTGATCAGCGGTAAGGTGCTGATCGAGATGGGCAAGGTTCTTGGCTGCGAGCAGGATACCGAGTGGCTTGTGCGCGAGGTCGAAATGCTGACCGAGCTGATCAACGATAAGCTCTGGAGCGAGCAGGACGCATTTTACTACGATATGTGGCGATCGGGACTGTCGGGTGTCAAGTCGATCGGTGCTTACTGGTCGCTGCTTGCGGACATCGTGCCCCCGGAGCGTCTGCCGCGCCTGATCGCGCACCTCGAAAACCCCGCGGAATTCAAGCGTCCGCACCGCGTGCCCACGCTGTCTGCCGATCACCCCGATTACAACGAGCACGGCGGCTACTGGAAGGGCTCTGTCTGGGCGCCCACCAATTACATGGTGCTCAAAGGCCTTGAAAGGGTAGGGTATCACGATCTCGCACACGAGATCGGCTGTAATACGCTGGAAAACGTGGTCAAGGTGTTCTTAGATACCGGCACGGTCTGGGAGAACTATTCGTCCGAGCATGAGTGCCCCGGAAATCCCGCCAAGTCGGATTTCGTGGGCTGGACGGGACTTATCCCGATCGCGGTGTTGATCGAGTACGTGTTCGGCATCAAGGCGGACGCGCAAAACGGCGAGATCGTGTGGCGCGTGAGCCTGACCGAGCAGCATGGCATGGAGCGCTATCCGTTTGACGGCAAGAGCGTGGACCTTGTGTGCGCAGCGCGTGGCAGCGCGGACGATGAGCCGCAGATCACGATCAAGTGCGATACCCCCGTCAAGCTCCGTGTCATCTGGCCCGGCGGCGAAAAGGTGATCGAAAGTTAATCATGATAAGTCAAAAAGGCAGGATCGGAGATCCTGCCTTTTGTAATATTTGGTTTTGATGCCATTACTCCCCCAGTAAGCCGTATTTTCTCGCGATACTTTGTGCATAGCTGCCCGAGTCCGCTTTGCCCGGGTGTACGGTAAAGGTTCGGCGATCAGCGGTGGCTTGCGTATGCAGATATCCTACCTTGCTGCCGCATTGCTCAATTTTGGGTTGTGCATCGCAAAGCTCGTGATGGTGGGTGATAAATATGCATTTTCCTCCTGCGCGGCACAGCTCGCAGATGAAATTGGCAGCAATCGGTACTGCCTCGGAGGCTGAGGTAGAGGTAAAAGCCTCGTCGATCAGGGCAAGGCTGTTTTCTGTAAACTGTCCGAGCACCTCGGAGAGCGTGATGCATTCTTTTTCAAATCTGCCGACCGGGGTGGTGTTGGCCTGTTCTTCAACGGACACCTTGAAGATCGCATCACAGATCGGCAGCGAGGCTTTTTTGGCGGGAACAGGCATGCCGAGCTGAAAATAATACTGTGCAGCAGCCACCGAATTCAAAAATACGGTTTTTCCGCCGCTGTTAGGTCCCGACAGTATGTAGCAGCAAACGCCCGGTTCAAGGCTGATCGTGTTGGGAACAATCTCGTCCTTTTGTTTGGCTTGGCATAAGCCGTCGTCGTACAAAGAAATGAAATGCATGCCTCTGTCCTCGCTGATTTCCGGAAAACAAAGGGGAATGTTTTTGTCCTTGAATATGCGCAGACGCTTGATCGCCTCTACCACAAACGCCAAAGATTCCGCCATTTCGTAATACACGGTCAGTTTTTTCTGCGCATATCGCAGACATTGACTGTTGCAATGCGCAAGACCGCTGTTCATGACCTGCGACATAGCCCGCAAAAGGGCAAAATTGACTCTTTGGCTATCCTGGTATCCGAGCTTTTTATCCAAGGTCACAAGCGGGGCAATGCAATGAAACTCGTCCTTCTCAAAATCCATACGTAAAATACGGTCGAGCAGATCCCCCGATTTGTATTGTTCGCTGTTGATCGAAACCAGCCCCGCCTCCTTGGGCTCGAGCATTGCATTGAGATTGACGCCGATCGTCACGCTGGAAACCGCGCGCAGCTTGTCTGCGTTTGTTTCGTAAAACTGCGACAGCCGCTTGAATTCATCCGACCCCATATCGCTGCTCACAAGCGAAAACAGTGCTTTGATCGCGTCCGATTTTGCCGCCTGCATATGCGGGGCGAGAGAATCGTGAATAAACCGAGTCATTTCCACGTAGACGGTTGGCACTAAGATATTGTGCATTTTTTGTTCGCCGTCCTTTGTGCCGGGCTGCTCCTGCATTAAGGACGAGTATTCCTTTAACCGCTCGGAAAAATCGCTCATGAACCTTGAAATTTCTTCAGAATTCAAAAGGTCGCAAAAGAGCGCCTGCCTGTATCGCAGCGTTTCGGGATCGGTGCTGATATATTTCTTTGCGCGATCAAAAAAGCGATCCTTGGAAATGATCTCGGCTCTTGCGTCAAAGTTCGGAGCCGTCTGATCCGAGGTGCTCAAAAACATAAAATCCATATAGCCTCCAACAGTTCAATCAAAATCGCTGTGATAATCCGCAGTATCAGAATTGCCGACACGTGAAAAACGGTGTACGCACTTTTGGAAATGTTGCATGCTTTCCAACAGTGATAAAGATCAACCAGATAAATCGCGAATAAAATCAAAGAGGGAATTCCCACCATGGCGAAAAAAACGGGATTGGGGATCATAAAAATCGCAAACAGCAGCACCCAAAAGGGCAGCACGGTGCGCAATAACAGCCTTTTGGATATAAAAATAGAATAGGTTTCGCCTGCGGCAAGCATTTTGATATATAGTCTGTATTCACTCATCAAATCGTCATCCGACTCCTTTCAAAAAACATTTCGGGTTTGTCTATATGACAAGAAAAGTCGAAAAAAGGTTGGTATTCCGGCTGAAAAATTAGTGGCATAAATATTTTGTTGCCGTAGGTGCTGGCGATCAATGATCGCCCCTACAACTGTGTACGTTGGGATTATGTGATACCAAAGCCTCAAAAGAATCACTGTAGGGGCGATCATTGATCGCCAGCGCCTACGGCAACTATCCAAAAATATTGTTTTGGAATCTTGTTCTGTGAAATTTTCAGTTGATTCAGTAGCCTGACTATAGCGATTTTCTCTTTAATACGTAATAATAGGGAACCTTTCCCGAATAATCGTATTCGATATATTTATGCTCCATGATCAAATAATCCGTACCTTGCTCGGTGTGTATCTGATAATGATGGACTCGCTCTTGGAATTGATCAATAATCATGCCGGCAGAGTAGTTCAATTGGATTTTCACATCTCCGCAGTGACGTGTTTGAATACATATCCCACGATTGAAGAACTGCATGTTCACAAGCCAGAATCCACCTGTGCAATGCCTTTGATCGACGCGAAAATCAGACGGATGATTGACCAGATCGACCGTTTCCCATTCGCCTATCAAGCGATCATCCGCAACAAATGGCACATCCACGTTGTCGCGAGCTGCGTGAGTTTCGCGCTCGGAGTATTTTTTTGTGTTTTCCTGCTTGTAAATTCGAATGGGGCTATGTTCCGAATTGTTGATGAACATATCGACCATCCATTCGATCTCCATATACTTTGTTTGACCGATATAAAATACTCGGTACGGATTTGGCAAAACTACGTTAAATGCAGGGAGGATATAGTACAAATAATCTTTACTCCAAAAATACATCCACGTCTGGCATCCGCCCGGCAAGAAATATAGATGCTCGTGCTTCACCTCTTTTTTGATCAAACCGTGTTCGTCGTAAGAGCTTTCGCGCTTTTCCGAATCTCCGCAATATATCCATTTTCCAATAACTTGCGGATCATCCTCAAACGGCATAGTTAAGATTTCTTTGATCAAAGGAATTGCGTTAGGCTGTACGTTTCCGCAATTCTCATCAATTTGATTGACCAGAACGTTCTTTTGGCGAATGATTCTGGTGAGTGCAAGTTTTTTCTCTGCATAGATCCGACACTGCTGTGCGGGGGTGCAGGCAAGGAACTCCTTGATCTCGTCCAGCGAGAAATCCAGCTTTTTGAGCTGCTCGATCAGCGCAAAGGTTTTGATCTTGTCTTGGCTATAGTAGCGGTAGCCCGAGTCCGGATCGATATGGTCCGCGCAAAATACGCCGATCTGATCGTAGTATCGCAGTGTTTGCACGCTTGCTCCGCATGCCTTGGCAAATTCTCCGATTTTCAGCATGTTTTCACCCTCCTCTTGCTCGTTATCTCTATGATGACATTATTATAACATTATAGTCAACTATAGAGTCAAGAGGATTTTCAAAATTTATGCTTTTTTCGTTGTGTCATTGACACCTTGCTCCAAAAATGCTATAATGAATGCAATCACACCGGGAGGAACAGATATGAAACTGACTGCCACAACAAGCTATCATTCCACGCCCATCAGCCCTAAGCTTGCCTCGAATTTTATCGAGCTTGGCTACGGACTGCAGGTGGAGGGTATGATTGCCGAAATGTTTTTTAACCGCAGCTTTGAGCCATTTTATCCATATCGCATGATCAACAAGCTTTGGTTTGATCTTTTGGAGGATGAAAACGACCACTCCTCACGCTGCGAGACCGACTGGCGCGTGTTTGACTGGTACCATTCGGGATATGAGCACAACGCCTGGTTTGCTTTTCCGGGCACGGCGGGGCATCAGCTGATCGAGGATGATTCCACCTTTGTCATTGAGCAGTCTCCTATGGCAGACGTGCGCATCGGCATCGTCGAGGGCGGCTGCCACGGTGAGCACGCCATGCAGGTGGTCAACAACTCGGACGACCTTGGCGGCCTTGCACAGGACGGCAAATACTGCTTTGCGGGCGTGACCTATACCTTCAAGGGCAAGATCAAGCTGACCAAGGGCAATCCCGCGCTGCGCATTGCAATTTACAAAGAGGGAAGCGTGAGCGATCCCGTCGCGACCTGCGCGCTTGCTCCGATCGGGAAGGACTATACCCCCGTACAAGCCACCTTTACCGTGCCGGACGAGGGCAGATATACCTTTGCCTTGCTGCTGGATGGGCAGACGAGTGTGCTGTGCGACGATTTTTCGCTGCTGCCGCACGACGCCGTCCGTCGCATGAAAAAGAGTGCGGTCGAGGCGGGCGCATACGTTTCTCCCGCAGTCGTGCGCTGGCCGGGCGGCTGCTTTGCGTCGTTTTATAACTGGCGCGACGGTGTGGGCGAATACCGTCCGCCCATGAAGTCGTATTTCTGGGGCGGCTATCAGTACAACGACGTGGGCACGGACGAGCTTGCGTCCTACGCAGAGGCGATTGGCGGCGAGTCCATGATCTGCGTCAATATGTTCAACCCCTATAAGCGATTCTTTGATTACGTACCGCCCGAAAGCCTGGGCAAAGACCCCGAGGATCCCACCATCCACGCAGCGCGCCACGGCAGAGATCTGCCGCACTTTGCAAATATTGAGCAGGGCGCGCGCGAGGCAGCCGCCTGGGTGGAATACTGTAACGGCGACGAGAGCACCGAGGGCGGCCGTGCCCGCATTGCAAACGGCCGCGAGAGGCCGTACAACGTCAAGTACTGGGAGATGGACAACGAGGTGCACCGCTGGTTTACGCCCGAGGAGTACGCGCGTGCCTGCATCGTGTATTCCCGCGCCATGAAGGCGGTCGATCCCACGGTCAATATCGGCATCGATACTTACAGCTACAATCTGGAAGGACTTGAAAAAATGCTGGAGATTGCGGGCCGGGACATTGATTTCATTGCCGACCGCGGCTCGGATGAGAGCTATATGCAAAAAAAACTGGCGATTCTTCGTGCGTATAACGAGAAAAACGGCACACATCTGCTCTACTGCAACACCGAGTGGCTGCCCTTAGGCGGCGCGGACATGTATAACATGGCGCCCAGAGAGGATAATAAGCTGACCAAGTGCTATCTGTTCAGCAAGTGGGCGTATGCCTTGAATGCTGCGTCCATTCTCATGATGTGGCAGAGATACGGCCGTGAGATTGGCTTTGTCAATTTTAATAACCTGGCAAATACGCACGCGCAATCCGCCATTGAAACGCCCAAGGAGTGCGCGTATCCCACGGCAGCAGGCATGGTGCTGCACCGCTTTGCGCACACGGCGGCATACAGAACGCTGGAGATCGAGGGCTATCATCCGCAGATGGGGGACCCTGTGCAGGTGCAGCTGTCAGTCAATGAGCAGGGGAATGCACTTGTGCTGAACGTGCTCAATAAGGGAGACAAGGACGATACGATCTCACTGGATCTTGGAGCATTTGAGGTATCGGACGGTTGCTTCGACGGCATTGCTCTGACTGCCAAAAGTCCCCAGAGCATGAACAAGCAGGAGGATATGCAGATTGGCGAGATCCCCGTAACGCTTGCCGTGCAGGGGAGCGTTGCAAGCGTGCGTGCTAAGGCGTTGTCCTTTGCTGAGTACGTCATCCCGCTTGCCGGGGTTCTTGACGTGTAAGACGTCTGACGTTTCAAAAGAAATGCCCCACGGCTCTGCATTCTTAGCGGAGAAAACACGAACACCACCAAGGATTTTTCTTTGGTGGTGTTTTGGTCGATGGGAACTTACGAAAGGCTCCCTCCGGGAGGGAGCTCCCGACGGAGTCGGGTGAGGGAGAGCGCGTTGAAATAAGCTTATGTAAACTTAAAGTCACGCGGGCTCCTTCCACCACTTCGTGGTCCCCCTTCCTCCCGGAGGAAGGCTTTTGCGCGTCGTTTCTCTGTGGATGGTGGGTTCGGGCTTCTGCCCGACTGCGCGAGGACATCCACGCGTTATGCTTGCCCCAGACGCGAGCGTCGGGAAAGCGGTAATTCAACCCAAGGTAGAACTTTCTCAATAAAACTCAATATGTTTACTATTGCAAGTTGCGTTTTGCCATGATATAATATAATCACAAGATAGCTATCTCAAAAAATCTTGGAGGATAGAATATGTTAGATCAAAAAATATTCGGCGAAAAGCTTCGCAATCACAGAAAAAAGCTTGGCATGACACAGGAAGAGGTTGCTGAAAAAATAGGAGTATCTCCGCAAGCAATTTCAAAATGGGAGGCAGGAGATTGTTTGCCCGATTGTTTTAATCTGAAAGCTATTAGCGATGTTTATAAAATCTCAGCAGATGTTCTTCTCGAAACTGAATCAAATGGTGATCTTGACGCCGTATCAAGTAAAATCGAGTAACTTGCTACAGAATTTGTTTGGTCAATGGCAAACTATGACCGCTATAATAGTAATCTCCGTCAAGAGCTTGGCGAGGATCTTTGGGAAATGTGGAAAGGAATCTATTTTTCTGAAGTCGGTAACAGAGAAAAACAAGAGGAAAGTAAGAATCAAGGCAACCTTAGAATTATAGGTTCATATGGAACTAAAATTTGGGATGATAACGGTGTGGCTTGTGTTATTAAATCATCGCTTATCAAGCAACTTTCTCCCTTCGACTCGAATACTACGGAAGTAATGCAAGCGCTTTGCAGCGAGGATGGACAAAATCTGATTCTTGCTTTGTGCTGCGATGTTCCGACATCCAAACAAACACTCATCGAAAAAGCCAATATTGAAATATCCCGTTTGAATGAGCTTTTGCTTTTATTTACCGAAAATAGAATCATTGAATTTGTTGCGGACAATCGTTCGGAGGACAGAGGATACTTGATCTGCGGTCATTGCGGTATTGCTGCGTACATGGTGTTAACAGCAATGTATATCCTCAATAAAAAGAATTATACCGTTTCGCAATTTCTCATAGGATGATTGACTTTCTTGCCCCGCCACGCGCGGGGCTTTTCTTTGCTTTCAACACATCAAAAAAGCCACCACAAAATGTGATGGCTAATTTGGTTTTTATCGCTAATTTTGCAGACCTACGACTTTGCCTCCTTTTATTCTCAAACTTATTCCGCCTCAATTATATTCCAAAAATTCATCAAAATGAGCTTTTACTGTGCGTTACCAACCATACCAATGCTGTGCCACACGTAAGTTTATTTTAGCATACACGAGAGAGCTCGTCAATAGTTATTCCCCACTTTATTATTATATCAGACCGTCCCACATCCCCAAATGGGGATTGAAATAATCTGACTTATTTGGTATACTATATAAAAAAGCCACTGTACAATCGTTAATCACAACTAAAGGAGCCGGACTATATGATGATATTCGAAAAAGAAGCAAAAAGCGGACTTGTTATCGGTAACTCAACCTTGTCAGCTTCGGTTACCCCCAAAGGAAGGATGTACGGAAGAATTCTGTACAATCCTCCGTGCTTTGACTGTGACGGAAACTCACTTCGTGAAGCAGGAGAAAGTGCCTTCCTTTTCGAAGCGGACGGAGTAAGCGTTACAGACTCGGAACTAAGCTGGAATATTACAGACAAAACCTACCCGAGATATATGGCAAACACTACCCTTGCGAACGGTACGGACATTTCCGTTTTGGCGTTCTCTCCTCTTTCGGCAAATAATGACGAGCTTATCTTCACTCCTTGCACCGTAACGGAATATACTCTGACAAATAAATCCGATATGGAAAAGCGTTTGAGCATAACCCTTGAATGGCATACAACAAAAGATTCTCTGCGTACCTCATTCGGCAAAACAGGAAAAATAACGTGCATCGGAGACGGTCATTATACAGTAGAGGAAGGAGCGGCATTCCTGTCCTGCTTCGGCTGTGAGACCTGCAGGGGAAACGCCGCCGAAGACGGAATTGTAAAGCTTACGTCCAACGTAGTGATCCCGCCGGAGTCTGCTAAAACAGTAGTGTTCCTTCTCGGAATCTTTGATGAAGATCACAGATTCAAAATGAAGTTTGACACAGCACATGACGTATGCAGATATGTGGAGTCAAGCTACGCTGTCATCCGAAACGAGCTTTTCGACTTTATCCATGTCATTCCAAATACAGGGGACAAGCAGATCTACCGATACACCCGCTGGTATATGCAGGCGGCGATCCTTCTCACAAAAAGCGACAAAAGCGGTCAAGTAATGACCATGGGCTACACAGAGCTCAACCAAAGAGATTCCTTCTGGACGTCATTTTTGCACGTCTCCCTTTGGAATGATCTTGAGAAAGATATAATCCGTCTGTCCGGCAGATGGATGAGGCACGACGGAAAGATCCCGACGACTATCCTGCCGAAGATTGAGCGTGACTATGACATAGACATCAACGAGTATTTCTGCCTTCGTATTGCAAGATACTACAGATATCACAAGGACATGGGCTTCCTTGAGGAAATGTACCCCTATTACGTTAAAAGCGTCAACTTCCTTATGACTTTTGATCGTGACGGAGACGGCCTCCCCGAACAGGATACCCCCGACAATCCCATGTGCTTCTGGGGGGACTGGAAAGACGTGCTCGGAGTCGTGGGACGTAAGCTCGCTCCTCATTTCTCGCTCTTGTGGCTTGCTGTACTGAAGGAAGGTGCATATCTTGCAGGCGAGATGGATGACCTTGAAACAAAATCGGCATACGAGGCTTTATACAAAAAAGCACACGAGAACATCAACAAGGACACTTCAAACGGCGGCTTATGGTTAAAGGATCATTACGCAGAGGTTTGGTACGATTCCC
>JAZNZB010000004.1:0-4371 GCA_045594705.1 Eubacteriales bacterium | reverse complement strand
TACTGCGTTGCTCCTCGCACGCGGCTCGACGATCGTAAGATCGCCTTCGCCCGGCGTTCTGCGGTGCGCCTGGTAATAGGCGATTTTTCTGCGGCAATTTGAAGTTGGAGTTCGTTTTTTTGCCTTTGAAAAATCACCGACTACTGCGTTGCTCCTCGCACGCGGCTCGACGATCGTAAGATCGCCTTCGCCCGGCGTTCTGCGGTGCGCCTGGTAATAGGCGATTTTTCTGCGGCAATTTGAAGTTGGAGTTCGTTTTTTTGCCTTTGAAAAATCACCGATTACTGCTGCCCAATACCAAAACATAAAGCCCCCATCTCCACGGACAAGATACGCTTCACTCGTATCAAACCCACGGGTAGGGGGCTTTTCTTATTTGATTGGATTCATTCATCCACTCTCTTGATATCCGCGCCCAGTGCTGCGAGCTTGCCGACGATGTTGTCGTAGCCGCGCTCAATCAGCGAGATCTTGGAAATCTGAGAGGTGCCGTGTGCGCGAAGTGCCAGAATGATCATGGCTGCGCCCGCGCGCAGGTCGGTGGAAACGACAGGTGCACCGGACAGCTTCTGGCTGCCTGTAAAGGATGCGGTTCTGTCGGACAGGGAAATATTAGTTCCCATTTTTTGGAATTCGTTGATGTATCTGAAGCGGTTATCCCAAACCAGCTCACTCATGCGGCTGACGCCGTCTGCAACGCACATCAGTGCGCTGATTTGAGGATGCATGTCGGTGGGAAAGCCGGGGTAGGGCTGCGTGACGACGTCTGTTGCGATCAGCTTGCCCGTGCTATGTACCGTGATGGTATCGATCCCGATATCCAGCTTGACGCCCATTCTCGAGAGAACCGAGCAGACAGATTCCATATGCTTGGGAATGACGTTATGCACGCAAACGTCGCCGCCTGCGATTGCTGCAGCTGCCATATAGGTGCCTGCCTCGATCATGTCTGGAATGACGGTGTGGTTGCAGCCGTGCAGAGACTTGACGCCGCGTACCTTGATGCTGGGCGTGCCCGCACCGGTAATGTCCGCACCGCATGCGTTGAGGAAGTTGGCCATATCAACGATGTGAGGCTCCTGTGCTGCGCCCTCAATGGTGGTCACGCCCTCGGCAAATACGGATGCCAGAATGCAGTTAACGGTTGCGCCGACGGAGGGAAGACGGAAGTAGATCGCGTTGCCGTGCAGACCCATGGGGGAGACGGCGTTGATGTATCCGCTTTCAACCGTGATCTGTGCGCCCAGTGCTTCAAATCCCATCAGGTGCAGATCAAGAGGGCGGACGCCGAAATCGCAGCCGCCGGGGTAGCCTACGTGCGCTGTGCCGAAGCGGCCGATCTCCGCACCGATGATGTATGCCGATCCCCTGATCTTGCAAACCAGATCGTAGGGGGAGCAGCCGGGCTTGACGTTTGCGGTGTTGATACGGATACGGCACTTGTCAAGATATTCTACTTCTGCACCCATTCCTGAAATGATGTCCAGAAGCATAGCGATGTCACTGACGGCAGGCACGTTGTCGATAATACAGGTATCCCCGCAAAGCAGTGTTGCCGCAATGATGGGAAGAGCAGCATTTTTCATGCCGTCAATATACACGTCGCCGTTGAGAGAAAGCCCGCCGTTGATGATGATCTTTTCCATAGTAATCTCCAAAAATGCCCGGAATTTTGTGGTGCCTTGTGCCGTCATACCGCGGTCGAAAAAATGGGGTTTCGGTCGCAATCTGTCACTTGTGTGAGCGTGCATTTATTATAGCATATTATATATTATAAGTAAATATATTTTTCGAAATGTTCACAATATATTTACAAACAAATTCCATACAAAAATCATAATATGTCATAATATGTCGTAGTAAAGCAGGCGAACAACAGTTCTATTCTCTCTTTGATATTATCGAGATAAGTGACAAATATAATGATAAAGATAAGAATATGTCGCAAAATAGAACAAATAGTAAATATATCGTTCATAATATATGTCGTACTACGACAAATCACAATGTACTGCGACATAATACGACCGAAAATAAGCGCAAAAAAAGCCCCCGAAACAGGGGCAATTTGGCCTTTGGTCAACTGCGGTCACAAAAGCAAAAAACACCCTCAAGACCACTATATGCGGCCTTGAGGGCGTGTGTTCATTGCTCTTGTGAAATCATGCCGAGACTCTTATAATACGCTACCGTCAGATCCACCACCATGCCGTAGCTGGCAGTGCCTTCGGTGCCTTGGAACTTGAGGAAGGTGTCGTTGACTGCGCCCGAAACCGAGCTTGCGGGACTGTTCTGATACTTGGAAAAGAAGTTATTGTAGGCAATCATTTCGCGTCGGACGTCCATGTCCAGCGTGTCTCTGACCTCTTTGTAAAGATCAGGGTTGGCGCGATAGAGCGCATTGGCTACGTATTCATACATGTTCAGATACGCGCAGTATCGGATATAGTCGTCATCCGATTCCATGCATACAAGGAAGGCGATCATGTTTGCCTCGTCCTCCTTGGCAATGCCTCGCTGGTGCGCCAGCTCGTGCGCTGCGGTATAGGGAATGGTGTAATCGGGGAACGCGATATCAATATTGGCCTCTCCCGTAAAGTAAGAGTAAACGCCTGTGATATGCGTGTAGTTCATCAGTTCGCTGAGCATGACCGGCTTGAGCCTTGAGGAATAGTGATCGATAAAGTCGTGCTTTGCGCAGAAGCTGTCATAGGCGGCAAGCAGCTTGTCATTCATCTCCGAGAGCGTGTAGGGCATCACCGAAAAATCTGCTGTGTCATAGCCGACGTTTTCTTTTTCCTCGTTGACGCGCTTTGCCAGTATCATAGCAGTCTCGTAAAGCTCCTCGGCGCTGACGTCCTCTTGCTGCATGCCAAGCTTTTGGTCAAGCGGCTTGCCGTGATATCCCGTGGCAAAGGTAAAGACGAACATGGAAAGCAGCAGGCTGACCACCGAGAGCAAAATGCCCACGAAGCTCCAGGTGCTGCGCCAGGTGTCGCAGCGGTATTTGGCCGCATACCATACGACAAGACCGAATGCGACGGGTAAGAGAAGCAGACAAGCCTCGCCAAGTGAGAATGGAATTGGATTGGTCAGCGTGGCCAGCACGCGGCGGAACAGCTCGCTGATGTTCTGATTGAAGAAATCGGCAAAGTCGGGCCACAGCCGTGCCGTGACGTAAATGATCAGAGCCAGTGCGCCCATGCCAAAGAACACGTAACTGACGATAGGTAAACGCTCGTGGCGCGGCTCGACTGCCCGCCACTGTGCCTTTTCTTCGGGAGAAAGGGCGGCATACTCCTTAGCGGAAATGACCGAAGGAGCGAGCTCGGTTTTTTGTTTGTTTTTCATGAGTACCTCGGAAAATATTGTTTGATCAAGCCCTGCATATCCTCGGGCAGAGGGGCTGATTGCAGCATGCGCTCGTCCGAAAAGGGGAGTGGGAATTCCAGGCTTTGCGCGTGCAGCGCGTGGCGGTCGATGCGCTCGTCGGGTGTGCCGTAAAGATCGTCGCCAAGCAAAGGGTGCCCTATGTAAGCAAAGTGCACACGGATCTGGTGTGTGCGCCCGGTTCGCGGAAAGACGCGGATCAGGGAAAGCCCGTCTTTCGCATCCAGCACCTCGTAATCGGTGATTGAGACCTCGCTCGGATCGGTTGAATCGGGGCAAGTGGTGCGCATGATCACGCTTTCGGCCTGTCTGCGGATGCCGCAATCGATGGTGTGAACAAGGCCGTCTACGAGCAGCTCGCCCGTAGCAATTGCAAGGTAGGTTTTATGCACCTCGCCCGCCTTGATGGCCTCGGTCAGCTTGCCTGATGCCACCTTATCCTTGGCGGCAAGCACAACGCCGGATGTGTTGCGATCAAGCCTGCCCATGGGGCGGAACACAAAGGGAACACCCGCTTTGGCATAGCGGAACGCAAGCGCATTGGCAAGCGTGTCGTCGTGATGATTGTGAGAGGGGTGCGTGGGCATGTGCGGCGGCTTATTCATGACGATGATGTGTGCGTCCTCGTAAAGCACATCCAAGGGAATATCCGTGGGAGGGACGTTGTGTGAGGCACGCTCGGGCGTGTCGTCAATGGCAAGGCTCAGCACGTCGCCCTCGTTCAGAATACGGCGCACCGTGACGTGCTCACCGTTGACCGTAATGCCGTTTTCGGTCTGCTTGAGCATGGTCAGCATGCGGGAGGAGATGGAAAGGGTATGCTGAATATAAGAGCGCACGGTTCTGCCGTGATGCTCCTTATCAATTATGAAATCCATAAAGCATCCTCCTTAGCCGAACGGGAGTCGAACCAAGTTGGTTTTGACGGGCAGATTTTCCCGATCCCGTCATCTTTTCCCTTGGACATATTGCCTATATGCC
>JAZNZB010000003.1:0-16387 GCA_045594705.1 Eubacteriales bacterium | reverse complement strand
GCGCCAGATGCGCTCAAAGAGCGCGGGCGTATCCACGGGAGCGATCTTCTTGCTCTGGGCAAGCAAGGTTTCCATATTCGTTGTAAACGGAACGCAGTCCACGCCAATGATCTCGCGCTGGGACATGGGTGACATATGCAGTAGCGCAACGCGCCCCGCAAGCGACTCCTGTACGCCCTTCATCAAGCGGAAGATCTGCGAGCCCGTCATCCAGAAGTCGCCCGGATTGTGATGCTCGTCAATGTGAATTTTGATATAGGTAAAAAGCTCCGGCGCATACTGAACCTCGTCGATCAGCACGGGGGGCTTGTGTATCTGCAAAAAGAGCGCGGGGTCGTTCTTCGCCATGTCGCGCGTGGAGAGGTCGTCAAGCGACACGTACTCGCGCCCCTTGTTCTCCTTTTCCGCAAGCGAGCGAAGCATAGTCGTTTTTCCCGCCTGACGCGGACCTGTCAAAAGAATGGCAGAATACGACTGCGACAGCTCCATAATTCGATTTTCCATATGACGGTAGATGTAATTCATAAATTCCTCCACTATGGCATTTTAATACTATCAATATTATACTCCAATATTTTCCGTTTGTCAATAAAATTTTCGGCTATTTTTAAGAATTTATATAAATTAGCCGAGTTTTTCCGTAATGGGTATTGATTCTTCCGAATCTGCAAAGACTAATTCTATTAAGATTCGGAGGACTTATATGGAATCGGTATGGGAGAAAACAGCGTCAAAGCCACGGTTTGATGCGCTTAATAGAAATAAAAACGTGGATGTGCTTATCATCGGCGGCGGTATTACGGGAATTTTATGCGCATATAAGTTGAAAAATTCGGGCGTGGATTGTATGCTGGTAGAGACGACGGATATTTGCGGCGGTATTACAAAAAACACCACGGCGAAGATTACGCTCGGTCACGGGCTCATCTACGACAAAATGATCAAACGCTTTGGCGAGGATAAAGCGCGGCTTTACGTGGATGCGCAGATAAGAGCCTGCAAGGAATACGCAAGGCTTTGCGAAGGTATTGATTGCGACTATGAAACACGGAACAACTATGTTTATTCCCTTTCCGACCGCAAGATGATCGAAAATGAGGTCGCCGCACTCAACCGTATCGGTGTAAAAGCTGTGCTTTCCGATGCGCGAGAGCTTCCCTTCTCGGTTGCGGGCGCGGTTCGCGTGAAGGATCAAGCGCAGTTTCACCCATTGAAATTTTTGTATACAATCGCAAAAGATCTGCCGATCTACGAGCATACAAAGGTCGTAGAGCTTATGCCGTACAAGGCAAAAACCAACCACGGCGAGATCACCTTCAAAAAGCTGATCATCGCGACGCATTTTCCGATGCTCAACAAGCACGGCTTATATTCCCTAAAGCTCTATCAGCACCGTTCCTACGTCATAGCCCTCAAGGGTGCGCAAAATGTGGACGGAATGTACGTTGACGAGTCGAATACGGGATTGTCTTTTCGAAGCTACGGAGACCTTTTACTTCTCGGCGGTGGCGGGCACCGCACAGGCAAGAAGGGCGGCTGTTGGCAAGAGCTTGAAGATTTTGCACGCAAGCACTACAAAAACACCGAGATCGCCCTAAAATGGGCAACGCAGGATTGCATGACGCTGGACAACGTTCCCTATATCGGGCAGTACGCCAAGTCCACACCCGACGTGTTCGTTGCGACAGGCTTTAACAAGTGGGGTATGACCAACGCCATGGTCGCCGCCGACCTTCTTTGTGATCTCGTGCAGGGCAAGTCAAACTCCTACGCCAACCTTTTCGATCCCTCGCGCACCGTCCTGCGCCCACAACTTGCTGTCAATGCTTTTGAATCTACGGTAGGTATTCTCACGCCCACCGCACCCCGATGTCCTCACCTCGGCTGCGCCCTCAAATACAACCGCGCCGAGCATACGTGGGATTGCCCCTGCCACGGCTCTCGTTTCACCGAACAAGGCGAGCTGATCGACAATCCCGCAACCGATGATAAAAAGATGTAACAATCATTCTGACACAAAAAACGCACTCCAAAAGCGGATTTTCACCGCCAACAGAGTGCGTTTTTAAATTTTTTAAAAAATTTTTAACTTTTTTGCAGAAAATCGCCATCTCGCGTATGTTTCATAAGTAGAGGGGCAAAAAGAAAACGTAATAGCGGACTTGCTATTTTTCATATATTTATTTCAAAAACGAAGGGAGGAATGCTATGGCAAAAGAAAAAGCCGAAAGAAATGATATAAAAAACGAAATTTGTACAAGTGTTTTTAAAAACGGAATTTTGACGAAGGAGGATTATACGAAGATATGGATAGAACTAATTTCAGCGTTAGAACGCCAAAAAAGTGTAAATTTTTCTCCAAATCAATGACAAACAACCGTTTTTATGGTAAAATAAAGGCAAGAAAACAGCTTGTTCTTATCGTGGAGGAGATAAGAACATGAGAGAAAAAGTAGCAATCTATTGCAGACTGTCCGAGGAGGACAAAAATAAGCAGAACGCCACCGACGATTCGGGGAGCATTCAGAACCAAAAGGCGATGCTACGCGATTACGCCGACAGAATGAGCTGGGAGCTTTACGGCATTTACAGTGACGACGATTATGCGGGTTCGGACCGTAACCGCCCCGAGTTTAAGAGGCTTCTTGCCGACGCTCAAGCGAGAAAATTTGATATTATCCTTTGCAAGACACAATCCCGTTTCACCCGTGAGCTTGAGCTTGTGGAGCGATACATACACGGTCTGTTCCCTATTTGGGGCATTCGATTTGTCAGCATCGTTGACAACGCCGATACCGCCAACAAGGGCAACAAAAAAAGCCGTCAGATCAACGGACTTGTCAACGAGTGGTACTTGGAGGATATGTCGGACAGTATCAAATCCGCCCTTGACAGCCGCCGCAAAAACGGCTTTCACATCGGCTCCTTTGCGCTCTACGGCTACAAGAAAGACCCTGAATTGAAAGGTCATCTGATCATCGATGAGGAAGCCGCCTCCGTGGTGCGAGAGGTGTTTACCCTCTTTTCGCAGGGCTACGGCAAAACGGCGATCGCTCGGATGCTCAACGACCGAGGGATCCCCAATCCCACCGAGTACAAGCGGATGCAGGGACTACGCTTTAGTCTGCCACCAAGCAAGAACAGCACACTGTGGAAGTATTTCGCCATTTCAGATATGCTGGTCAACGAGACCTATATCGGCAATCTCGTGCAAGGCAAATATGAAAGCATTTCGTATAAAACGAGCATCAACCGCCCACGCCCCAAGGAGCAATGGTTCAGAGTGGAAGGCACCCATGAGCCAATCATTGACCGTGCCCTATGGGACAGAGTGCAGAAAATGATTGCCGAGCGAGCCAAGCCGTTCAAGGTCGGTACGATCGGACTATTTGCCAAGAAGGTGCGGTGCGCGTCCTGCGGATACGTCATGCGATCGTCAAAATCGGGTGGCAGACATTTCCTGCAATGCCCCAATCGACACTACGCCAAGGGTGCGTGCGAGGGCGCGTTTATTTCGGTAGATAGGCTTGAACGGATGGTCATTGCGGAACTGCGGCGACTGAACGCCGAGTATCTTGATATGGACGAATTGGAACGTAAGGTGCAATTTAATGCCGATCTCCTCACGCAAAAGCAAGAAATTGAATCCGAAATTTCGACCTATCAAGGAAAGATCAATCAATTCTCCAAGGGTGTGCGCGACCTTTATCTTGACAAGGTGAAGGGCTTAATTTGTGAGGCAGATTTCATCGAGCTGTCAAAGGACTTCACCTCACAAAAAGAACGTCTTGAAGCTCAGGTGCTGGAATGTCAAAAGCGAATTGCCGAGATTGAAGTCAAAATTGCCGTTGGTGACAACCGCCGTGAATTGATCGAAAAATACGTCAAAGTAGAGCATCTGACACGGGAAATGGTGGAGATTTTGATCGACAAAATCATGGTCGGAAAGCGTATTCAAGGAACAAGGAATGTGCCGATTGAGATACACTGGAACTTTTGAGCGACGCACTCTCCGAAAGCCTCCCTTGTGTAAAGGGAGGTGGCACGCGACAGCGTGACGGAGGGATTGTAAAGCACAATAATGAAGTTAAAAACAATCCCTCAGCCGCCTTCGGCGTCAGCTCCCTTTACACAAGGGAGCCTTAAGTAACAGACACTATCAAAAAGAACCGAAAACCCTTGTAAAATAAGGATTTTTCGCACGTTTGCAAGACTCAATTTCGTTGCGAATACGTGATAGTAACAGAGCAAAAGGCGCGCACCACCTACGACAATATCTTGCGTCTTGCCGATGATCCCGACGTCAAGGACGTCATCCGCTTCTTGCGCCAGCGCGAACTTGTGCACTACCAACGCTTCGCAGAGGCCCTGAACAAGACCCGCGAAGGGCTTGACCGCAAGAACTACTACGCATATAACCCCTCGTTTGACAAATAAAAGGTTGGGAGAAACCGCTTGCGGTTTCTCCCGGTCTTACATATTCTCAAGCTGCTCCACAACCTCGGGCATGATACCGACCGTGTGGTGGCAGAGCGTGGCACGGCAAAGCCTTTTGACCTCGTCGATGGCGTTTTCGGGGCAGAATGCAAGGTCTGCCGCACGAAGCATGGCAAGGTCGTTTTCCTGGTCGCCGCACGCCACAACAAAGAGGTCGTGCCCGGTTCTCTCGCGGTACAGGAGTCGAAGTCTTGCAATGCCCGACGCCTTGGTGCAGCCCTTGACCGTCAGCTCCAAAAAGCGCGAACCCGAGACTGCGTACTCAAATCGGTCACCGAATCTCTCAGCCAGGCAAGGCCGCAGCGCCACAAGCATCTCCGCCTCACCTCGAAACACCAGCTTGAACCATTGCCCCTCAGGGTTGGCACTCGGCCACTCGTCGATGGGCAGCACGTGCGGGAAATCGGCCGGATTTCGCGTCATTTCACGCACAATGTCGCTGCCGCGGCCGTCGGTCATAAAGCCGTCAGGCGTCACCACACGCACGCCAAGCTCAGGCGCGATCTCCCGCGCATATTTTGCCACGGCGATCACATCCTCGGTTCTCATGCTTGTGGGGTACAGTCGCTCACCCGTGGAAAAATCCAGCAGATACGAGCCGTTGCACACCACGGCAGGCAGCGTACACATCGTACCCGACTGCGGCAGCACACGCACGATATTTTTATGCATACGTCCCGTGCCGTAGGTAAACTGGCCACCGCGCGCGCAAAACTCAGCAATTGCCTGCAGATTTGCCTCGGGCGGCTGCGCGCCTGCACCGAAAAACGTGCCGTCCAGATCGGTCACAATGGCGATATGTGCAAAGATATTCTCATTCTTCACGGCGTAAAATCTCCAAAAGCTTGATCATTTCGGGCGGTTGGGGGGCTGTAAAATGCATGCGCTCGCCTGTGGTCGGGTGCGTCAGATGCAGCTCGCAGGCGTGCAGCGTCTGCCCCTTGATCCAGGCCTTATGCCGCGCGCCGAAGGGGGTGTTGTCGCCGCCGTACACCTCGTCACCCAGCAGCGGATGTCCCTTTGCGGCCATATGCACGCGGATCTGATGCGTTCTGCCCGTCTCCAGGCGGCATTCGATATAGGTAAACGCGTTCCCCCATGTCTGCCTGCCCGCAAATCTTTCCAGCACGCGATAATGCGTGACTGCATCGCGTGCTTCGCGGTCCGGGTCGCGGATGACCGCCATTTTCTTGCGGTCCACGGGGTGACGGCCAATGGGCAGGTCAACCGTGCCCTCGTCCTCCTTGACGTTTCCCACGCACACAGCGCGGTAGATGCGGTGCGCACTATGCTCCTTGATCTGCTCGGCTAAGTGCAGGTGCGCGCGATCGTTCTTGGCCACGACCAAAAGCCCGGAGGTATCCTTATCGATTCGATGCACGATACCGGGGCGCAGCACGCCGCCAATCCCCGACAGACTGCCCTTGCAATGATACAGGAGTGCATTGACCAGCGTGCCGCTCGGGTTTCCCGCCGCGGGATGCACCACCATACCGACAGGCTTGTTGACTACGATGATGTCGTCGTCCTCGTACACCACGTCCAAAGGGACATTCTCGGGCAACGCAGCATCCGGCTCGGGCTCGGGAATGACCACCGTGATCTCGTCCCCGCACTTGACCTTACAGTTTTTGGAGACCGACGCGCCGCCAATCGACACACCGCCCTCCTCTATGAGTCTGACCGCAGCGGAGCGGGTCAGATCGGCCCGCTCCGAGAGGTATTTGTCTATTCTTGTACCCGCATCGGCGGCCTCAACTCTGAGTGTCAGCGTCTGCATGGTCATCTTTGGACTCCGCCTCGTCGACGGGAGCATTTTTCTTGTTTTTGATCTCGGTAATGACCGACAGAATCAGCCACAGCACCATCAACGCTCCGCCAATGGTTACGGCACAGTCGGCGACGTTAAAGATCCATTTCCACAGATTGGGGAATGCACAGAAATCAATAAAGTCGGTCACCACGCCCAGCGTGCAGCGATCGATCATGTTGCCGATGCCGCCCGCGATCAGCAGCGTCAGAATCACCTGCATGAACTTGTCCTTCGGCTCTTTTTTGACCCACCAGACAAGCATGCCGATCATGAGCAGAATGCCTACGGTCGAGAGGATCATGAACATCCAGCGCGAATCGTCAAACCAGCCGAAGATCGCACCGTCGTTTTTGATATGCGTCCAGTGCAGCACTCCCTCGATCACGGGGATAGACTCCCCTTCGGGAATGTGTTGTATCACAAGATACTTGGTCAGCTGATCCGCGCCTACGATCACGGCGACGATGGCTGCCCATAAGATCAGATACAGCATAAAAGTTCCTTTCTATAATGCCGAGGGTCGTTCCCGACCCTCGGCGGTCTTATATTGCGTAATTAAAGTTCCAGAATGCTCTTGCAGCGTGCGCAAAGGAAGTTGTCGCCCTCGGAAATTCCTTCCTTGGCATACGCCCAGCAACGGTCGCACTTGCAGCCGTCTGCAGGGGCTACGACCACGGCAATTCTGCCGTCCTCGCCCGTAACTGCACCCTCGGGGGCTTCGCCCTTGAGCACCTCTGCCGCAGAGGTGATGAATACGGTCGCCAGGTCGCCTGCAAATGCACTCAGCAGTGCGTATGCAGCGTCGTCAGCGGTGTAGACCGTGACCTTTGCATCCAGCGACTTACCGATCAGCTTTTCTGCACGCGCCAGCTCCAGAGCCTTCATGACGTCATCACGCAGCTCAAACAATTCATCCCATGCGTTAGTGCCCTCGGACTCGAGTGCCGCGTCGCATGCGGGCATATCGTTAAGGAATACACTCTCTGCCTTGTCGGTCGAAGCATGAGGCATGGACTGCCAGATCTCCTCAGCGGTGAAGCTGATGATGGGAGCCATCAGACGGGTCATGCCCGAAATGATGATATACATTGCAGTCTGTGCGCTTCTGCGCGCGCGGCTGTCTGCACGCTCGGTATAGACTCTGTCCTTGGTGATGTCCACGTACAGCTTGGACAGGTCAATGGTGCAGAAGTTATTGAGCGCGTGGTATGCGATATGGAATTCGTAACCGTCAAACGCGTCGCGAACCTCGCCGACCAGCTTGTTGTAGCGAGCAAGGATCCACTTGTCGATGGCGGGCAGCTCGTCGTAAGCCACCATATCGGTATCGGGATTGAAGTCGCCCAGGTTTGCAAGCAGGATTCTTGCGGTGTTACGGATCTTTCTGTAGGTTTCGGACTGCTGACGGAAAATGTTATCCGAGCAGCGAACGTCCGCGTGGTAGTCGGTAGAAGCAGCCCACAGTCTTGCGATATCGCCGCCGTACTTCTTGACCACGTCATCGGGATCAACGCCGTTGCCAAGCGACTTGTGCATGGCTCTGCCCTCGCCGTCAACCACCCAGCCGTGGGTCAGAACGGTCTTGTAGGGCGCGCCCTCGCCCTTAGCACCTACTGCGGTCAAAAGGGCTGCCTGGAACCAACCTCTGTACTGGTCTCCGCCCTCAAGATATACGTCAGAGGGCCAATGCAGCTCGGGTCTTTGCTCAAGCACTGCGATGTGAGACGAGCCGGAGTCAAACCAGCCGTCCAGGGTGTTGGTCTCGCGGCGGAACTTCTTGCAGCCGCACTTGCAGGTATAATCTGCGGGCATCAGCTCCTCGACGGACAGATCCCACCAGGAGTTGGAGCCCTTTTGGCCAAAGACCTCTGCAACCTTTGCAATGGTTGCATCGTCGCAAATGACCTCACCGCAATCCTCGCAATAGAATACGGGAATAGGCAGACCCCACTGACGCTGACGGGAGATGCACCAGTCGGCACGGTCACGTACCATCTGTGCCATACGCTCGCCGCCCCATGCGGGCAGCCAGGTCACGCTCTGACATGCGGCAACTGCCTCTTCCTTGAACGCATCCACAGAGCAGAACCACTGGGGAGTTGCGCGGAAGATGATGGGAGACTTACATCTCCAGCAGTGCGGATATTCATGGCTCATTTCCTCGCTTGCGAACAGTGCGCCACTCTCCTTCATATCAGCAAGAATGACCTCGTTGGACTGTGCGTAGTAAAGCCCTGCGTACTTGCCTGCATCCTCGGTCTGGTAGCCGCGGTCGTCCACAGGCACGATGATATCAATGCCGTAACGCTTGCAGGTGATATAGTCGTCCGCACCAAAGCCGGGCGCGGTGTGCACGCAGCCTGTACCGGAATCCATGGTAACGTAATCCGCATTGACGATCAGCGACTCACGGTCCAGGAAGGGATGCTGCGCCTTCATATATTCAAAGGTGTTGCCGGGGAATGCTGCCAGGATCTCGTAATCCTCGATGCCGCCTGCCTTCATGGTCTTGGCGCAAAGAGCCTCTGCTACGATGTAGCACTCCTCTCCTGCCTTGACTACCACGTAGCTCTCCACAGGGTTAAGCGCGATGGCAAGGTTACCGGGCAGTGTCCAAGTGGTGGTGGTCCAGATCACGAAATAGGTCTTGGACAGGTCGCAAACACCGGCCAGCTTGCCTGCGTCGTCCTTGATGGCGAACTTGACGAAAATAGAGGTACAGGAATCGGTTGCATACTCGATCTCTGCCTCGGCCAGCGCAGTCTCGTCCTTGGGGCACCAGTACACGGGCTTCAGACCCTTGTAAATGTAGCCCTTCTTGAACATCTCGCCAAAGACCAATACTTCCTTTTCTTCAAACTTGGGATCCATGGTCAGATAGGGGTTCTCCCAATCTGCCAGAACGCCCAGTCTCTTGAACTGGTTTCTCTGAATGTCCACGTACTTCTCTGCAAACTGATAGCAAGCGGTACGGAACTCGGAGGTCTTCATCTTCTTGCGGTCCAGCTTATTCTTCTTGATGATGGCAGACTCGATGGGCATGCCGTGGTTATCCCAACCGGGAACGATGGGCACGCGATAGCCGCTCATGGTCTTATACTTGTTGATAAAGTCCTTGAGCATTTTATTGAGTGCAGTACCCATGTGAATATTGCCGTTGGAGAAGGGAGGGCCGTCGTGCAAAATGAATGCGGGCTTGTCCGCATTCTGCTCTTGCAGGCGTGCGTACAGATCCATATTCTCCCAGTACTTGAGCATTTCGGGCTCGCGCTGCGGCAGATTTGCGCGCATTGCAAACGACGTACTGGGCAAATTCAGCGTACTTGTGTAATCCTTAGCCATAACTTGATAGCTCCTTTATGTGTATAAAAATTGTTTTCTGTTTCAGATGTATTTTTGCGCAAGCATGCGCAGTCTCCCCTTTTTGGTTTGCATGCTGACGTCGTCCACGCGGAACTTTCCGTATCCGCGAAGCGAGATCACGCAAGGGGGCTCTATGATCTTGTCGCATTTGTCGCATGGCTCGTAATCGAGCGTGCACTCCCCCGCGCGGATCAGCATTTGCGCTTTCTCACGCGAAAGCCCGGCAAGGGCTGCGGCAATGCAATCAAAGCGCGCCGACGCGACCGTGTCGCTGACGCTTTTATATCTCCTTGGAATTTCGATCTTTGCGTCCTCGGGCAGTCTTTGCACCTTGACGCCGTCTCTGCCGACTCTGTCGAGCTCGGCACAGATAAAGGGAGCGATATCCGCATTGCAGAAAAGCAACGCGCGGCAGTCATCCAACACCACCAGATCTCCCAGCACGTGTCTCTCGATCCCAAGCGCAAGCAATGCACCCAGATAATCGCGATGTGAGAGCGTGCAAAATCCGCCACCCCGCAGCAAGAGGGGGCATATCTCCTGTTCGATGATCGGAGTATAGTACTCCGGTTCACATAAAAATTCCGGCAAAATAAAGGCCTTGACTCGCTCGGCCTCACCGTATCCGCCCGAAAGAACGCAAAGCGCATCCTGCCCTTCCCGTTCTGCCAGACTTTGTGCTAAACGCGCTTCGCGCGGGGTCAGGAAGTGGCTGCAAGACCACGTTCCCCTTCCCGCGCGTTGTATCATATCACGCAGTTGCGCATATAAGATTTCGTCCTGTCCGCCTCTGTTTTGCATACTCACACCAGTGCAAATGACAGCGAAAGCTGCAAAAGAGTCAAAAGCAGATACGTGATCATAAACGACATATCGATCGGTAGCCCCTGAAACCAGCCCATGCGCCACAAGAATTTACGCACCGGCACGATCAGTGGCTCGGTCATATGAAACACGATCCGCTGCAGCTTTCCCTCGTTCTCGGTTGGGAACCAGGAAAAGATGGCGCGTACAAGCATAATCAGAGAAAACATATCGATCAGCAGCGAGAGCGTGCTGACCAGCACATACAAAAAGACCAACGAAAGTGCCTCCGCTTAATTATTCCTCGTCCTGCTGTTCCTCGGACTGCTCCTCGGCACCCTCCACGAGCTCCTGCTCGTCGATATCATCCACGTTTGCACCGTAAGGAATCAGCGCAACGGTAGACTTATTGATCTTATGCACGTTACCGTCCAATGCCTGCACGGCACCCATGATATAATCAAAGAAGCGCACGAATACATCTCTTTCCATCTGATCGACGTCCAAAAGCATGACTATGTAGCCGTCAGCCAGCTTGGCCACAGCCTTTTGTCTGTCAGCAAGTACTGCAGGCGCATAGTACTTGACCGCGGGCTTTGCGGGAGCAAGAGGCTTTTTGGGCATGGGAGCGGGCTCACGCATTTCCGCCTGTTCCTCTTCTGCCTGTACTGCACTGACCTCCTCAACGGCAGCATCGGTCACAACGCCCTCGCTGTCCTTGGGAAAATCATCATAGTAGCCGTTGTTGTCGTATTCGTCATCCAAAAACTCTTCGGGCTCGGGATCCTTGGTGAATTTCTTAAAAATGTTCATACTTATTCCTCCTGTGATTTATATTCTCGCATTTTCAATCCACAAACAGTTTGCTTCCGACACGCACCAGCGTAGAGCCGCAGGCGATTCCTGCGTCGTAGCTATCTGACATACCCATCGACATCACCATGGGTATACCTATATTATGTAGTTTTTTTGTCCAAATGTCAAGACAAAGGTCAAAAGTTTCGCCAAAATATTTATAATATTGCGCTTTTTCGGGGCATTTCGGTGCCATGGTCATAAATCCGCGCAGTCTGATGTGCTCAAACTGTGAAAGTGCAAGGCTCAACGCCTCGGCCTGCTCAGGGGCAACGCCCCCCTTGCTCTGCTCCCCCGCACAATTGATCTCGACCAACACGTCCATCACCTTGCCATGCTTGGCACATTGCTTTTCGATCTCGCGTGCAAGCTCTATGCTGTCCACGGAGTGGATCATGCACACCTTATCCGCAATATACTTGACCTTGTTTTTCTGCAGAGAGCCGATAAAGTGCACGCGCAATCTCTCCTTGTCCAAGGCATCCCACTTTTCCAAGAGTGCCTGCACGCGGTTCTCTCCGATGTCAAGGACACCGAGATCGGGCAACACGTTGATCTGCTCTACGCTTGCGTATTTGGTTGCCGCCAACAGTGTAATCTCAGAAGGATCGCGGCCTGCCTGAACGGCAGCTTGTCTGATCCCCTCTTGCACCGCTGCAACCTGTTGCTTTAACTTTTCCATATTCTTTACCCATACATTTTGCCAATATACAAATCTCTGCCCGCCGTAATGATCAGATCGTTGCGCTGCAGATATTTCGCCTTGCCCGCGCCTGCCATAGCATCCTGCTCAAAGGTCTGCACAATGTAATATCCCGCGCCCTCG
Source organism: Eubacteriales bacterium (assembly GCA_045594705.1). Lineage (GTDB taxonomy): Bacteria > Bacillota > Clostridia > Oscillospirales > CAG-272 > SVQP01. The sequence continues at coordinate 4,229 of JAZNZB010000003.1, read as the reverse complement.
CGCACAACGCTGATGCGTCTGAATTCCACTGAGCTGTCCTCCAGAATATACACGCCCTTCTCGCCGTTATGCTCACGCAAAGCCTCGGTAGGCACACGGTAGCCAGTGATCTCATCCACCACGCTCTGCACACGCTGGGTGCGCAGGAAGGAGAAGCCGGGCGGAGTTTGTTCGCAGGAAAAGATCAGCACGCCCTGATGCTGCTCTGTTGCGCTCAGCTTTTTCTGAAGCGTCAACGAAAGCTCCAATCCGTCGTTATCAATAAACGAAAAGGTATACGCGCTGCCCTCGGTAAAGCGCAGAGCGTTTTCCTCGCTCATGGGAATGGCCGCGTACCAAGTGTGGCTATTGATCATTTTTCCCACCGTACCCGCCGTTGAAGCGGGTTCTGCCTCGGTCATCGCGTAAAAGTCCTCGATGGTCATGTCCATGATCCCCGCGTAATCAAACACGCTCTCGTATCCGTCGCATTTGTGTGCAAAATTCGCACTGTGGTCGCTCTGCCAGCCGATCTGCGTACCGCCCCAGGCATCAAGCATCTCCTGCCTTTGTGCCTTGAGTACGTCGATCATCTGATCCGAGCTGTGCTCACCCGTCAGCAAGCCATATGTGCTCATATACGATAGCAGATCCCGGCTCTCGGGCAAGGCGTTTTGGTAAATGCCCGCACTCAGCTCGTTCAGCACACGGTAATAGCTTTGCTTGATCGATGCCTGATTCTCCTTGAGCGAGGTGATCAGAGAGCCGGCCTTGTCGCTGTCCTCCAAAAGAGCGATCTGTGCACCAATATCGTCCAAGCGTTGCTGCAATGCAGCCACGTCAGTGGCCGGTGCACCTGCCTTGGGGTAGGTCACGGCATACACCGCATCACGCGGCACTCGCTCGCCGTCACGGTACATGTAGTGCACGGGTGCATCACTCTCGCCGCGAATGACCTGCTCGTCGCGGAACACGTACACCTCGGCGCTGAGAATGGTATAATCGGTGATCTCCTGCGTAGGAAGCGTGGAAAGCGTGGTGCTGAATTGCCCCAGGCAATAATGAATGATATAAACAAGCATACCGATCGCAACCAGCACGACCGAGCAGCGCAGTGCAATATTTCTTGCCTTGGTTCTGTCCATCACATTCCCCTCCTTTCCGCAGTCTGCTATCTTATTATTATAACAGAAATCCTTTGTCTTTGCACGCGTTTTCGCAAATATTTACAATCTCTTCAAATGTGCGCACGTTCCCTTCGGGGTCGGCGTCGATCCAGGTCACGTACGGCTTTGCATAAAACCACGTCATCTGCCTTTTGGCATAGCGGCGTGTGGCGGTTTTGAGCTCGGCCGCAGCCGCTTCAAGACTGCAATGCCCTTTGACAAAAGGCAAAATTTCCTTGTACCCGATCGCGCCCGCTGCGGTGGAATTGGCCTCGAATACGCCTGCCCTCCACAGCCGCTCGGTCTCCTCAACAAGGCCCCCCTCAAGCATCTGATCCACGCGACGCTCGATGCGGTCGTACAGCACCTCACGGTTATGGTAGCGAATGCCGAACACAAGCGCATCAACAGCGGGCTCTGCCGTCTGCGAGAGCTTGTCCAGCTCGGTTTTGGTCTTGCCGCTGATCAGGTAGATCTCCAGCGCACGGATGACTCTCTTGACGTTGTTGGGGTGCGTGGCCGCCGCACTCTTGGGGTCAACCTCGCAAAGTCGCTTATGCAGGGCAATCGCCCCTTCCCTGTCCGCAAAATTCTCTAACTCGGCACGCACCGCGGGATCGGCATAATTCTCCCCGTAGCCGCCGCGCAAAAGTCCGTCCAAGTATAGCCCCGTGCCGCCGCACAGAACGGGCAGCTTTCCCAGCACGCTGATCTTGCGAATGACCTCGGTTGCTGCCTCGACGTACGCACCGCTCGAATAACTCTCGCACGGATCGACCACGTCGATCATGTGGTGCACCACCTCGGATTGCTCTTGCTTGGTAGGCTTGGCCGTGCCGATATCCATGCCGCGATAGAGCTGCATGGAATCCATGCTGACCAGCTCGCCATGATGTCTTTTGCACATCTCCAAGGCCAACGCGCTCTTGCCGCTTGCGGTGCAGCCTACGATGGCGATGGCGCGCGGAATCTTTTTTTCGTTACTCACAGCTCTACGACCTGCGTGCCGTCCATGATGACGTAATTTTCACTCACGCCGATCTCCTCCATCCAGCCGCGTACCTCAACAGTTTTGAACACGTGGGTGTTAAAGCCCTTACCTGCGTCGTTTTCCCACAGCCAGCGGGGCGCGCACCAGAATGCGCCCTTGGGAGCGACCTCCTCGTAAAACTCGCGCGTGCATCCGTTCTGACCGTGGTGCGCCATTTGTACGTAATCGGCCTTGAGCTTGCCCGTGCCGCCGTACATACGCAGCACCTTATTGCCCGCCTCAACGCCTGCGTCGCCCGTAAACAGCACGGTTTTGCCGCCAAGCGTGACACGGAAGATCAAGGACGCGTTATTTGCCACGTTATGATTGAATTCGCTGTCGGGCGAATAGTAAAATTCAAAGTGAGCCGCGCCCACGTCCATCTCGTCACCGCCCGAAACGATGCAGCACTTGTGCGCAATCCGAGGCAGAATGCGGTACAGCTCTGCCGCGGAATTGTCCAGATCCTCGCGCGCGATAAACTGCGCCGAGGGGAAATTATAATAGATTTTTTCAACATTCAGAGCGTCGGGATTGCCCTCCGTCAGCTCGATAAAGCCGCGGATGTGGTCGTTGTGCGGGTGGGTCAGGATCCACGCGTGCACTGTGGGCTTTTCAAGGCCGGTCAAGCCCTGCAGGTATTCCACAAGATAAGGCATATCCTGCGGCCAGCCGCCGTCAATGACGATGACCTTGTCGTCCTCGGTGGTGATGACAAAGCTCATCATCTGAATGTCCGTGATCGATTTGAGCATGCTTACTGTGTTTTTCATCATCATATCTCCCATTATGTGTTATCACATGATTTTTACAACATTATTATAGCGTACCAGCGGCAAATTGTCAATAATCTATGCGCGTGATTGGACAAATCGTCACACGTTCATATAGAAAACCCCGAGGGAAAATCCCTCGGGGAAAATCAAGCATGATTTTATGATGTCAGATCATTTGCCAAGAAATACGGTGTTCCAGATCTCTTCAAAATCGGGCAGAAGTGCGGGAGAACCTGCAACAGTCGGAGCACCTGCAGCAGCTGTCGTGGTTTCTAGTACAAATTGCAGAAATTCCCGGCGAAGCTTTTGTCTCTCTTCACTTTCGGGCGCTGCCAGCTTTGCATCCTCTTTCTCTTTTCTCAGATCATTGTACATTTTGTGATAGAAATGCAGCATCTGATTCAACGTTTCTTCACGTGCGGAAAAGACCTTGCAAATTTCAGAAACCTGATCATCTGTCATGGCGTCTGCTTCGCCGCGAGCATCGCTGAGTGCATCGCCGAGACGGTGAAGGGACGTAGATGAGTTGTCAATCAACTGCGCTTGCAGTAAAACGATCTGATCAAAAACTTCTTTTTCCGTCAAAACAGCATTGCATTTTAATATATGTTGATAAAACGCAATCATTTGTTGATTGGTGGTTTCGCGGCATCTGACCACATCCGCCATTCCCTGAGCGGCACTCTGTGCACCAATGTCTTCGGGGCCTGCCGAGTGTACGTCTTTGAGCGCATTCAATGCCTCATATATGTGTTGCGTGTCTGCAAGGATCTTCTCGATCTGAGCGAGTGCATACTCTGCGGTGATTTGGGAATTCTTGATCTCTGCGGTTGCTTCTGCAGCTATATTGTTCATGTTCTCTGACATATTTTTATCCTCCAAATTTTCATTCGGCGGACACGCAAGGCATATTTTATTTTCTGCTACGAAGCGTGCCCTGCCGTTTTTGACAAGACCTTTGGCCCTTTTCGGGTAGGTCGCTTCATAAACTTTTCCTTGCTCATCAACTACAATCACGTTTTTTTCGATGGGTGTCGCCCCCTTTGTATTCGATTTTGCATATGTTGTGATTTCCGTTTTTTCTGATGGGTGCCGTCCCCGTATCACACATTTTATTGTAGCACAGATGGGTGGGGTTGTCAAGAAAAATTTGGAAATTCGGGGGGCTTTTACTCACATGCAATATCATCGGTCACGTGATGCGTCCATCTGTAGGGGGCGACGTCCTCGACGCCCGGGCGAGGACAAACTAACTTCTCAAACGGACCGTCCGAAGTC
>JAZNZB010000002.1:0-18393 GCA_045594705.1 Eubacteriales bacterium | reverse complement strand
GTCTTACTATATTTTCCATGAAAAAGACCGTCACGATCAGTCCTCTCCGCGGGAGAGGGGGGACCGCAGCGGAGCGAGTTTTGGTAAGGCACGAGCCAAAAAGAGTGGAGCGATTGCGGTGGGTGAGATGCATCCTACGGACGCTCTTTCACATCTTAATTTAGTTATGCAAAAAGAGGCTGTCATGAAAGACAGCCTCTTTTTTGTTGTGATAATCAGCACTTCTTGATCAATCTCATGAAAAACTCGACCGAGTGGGCAAGGGTTTCCAGTCTGATCTTTTCGTTATTGCCGTGAATGGTGGCGCGCTCTGCGCTTGTCAGATCCATGGCGGAGAAGCGGTAGACGCGGTCGGAAATGCGGCCCCAATGGCGGCAGTCCGAGCACTGTACCATGAGATAAGGCGAGACGATGCAGCCCTTCCAGGTAGACGCCACCGCGCTTGCCACCTTATCCCAGCCCGCGCAATCGGTGCGCGAGATGCGGCTGGGGTTCATGCCGTGCAGGCAGGTGACCTCGACGTTTTCGTCCTTGACCGTCTTTTTGATATAGGCAAGCGCCGAGTCCATGTCATCCGCTGGATTGAGGCGGATATTGGACACCAGCGACGCTTCGGGCGGAATGACGTTGGAGGCCGACGAGCCCCGCATCTGGGTAAAGGCGACTGTGGTGCGCATGAGCGCATTGAGCTCGCCGCCGCCCTTTTTGCAGATCATGTCCAGCACGGGCAAGAACAGGCGGATGTTGGCGAAAATGACCTTGTAAACAAAGGAGGAATGACGGCCCAGCGTGTCAAACATTTTGGCCGCGGGGGGTGTCAGCTTTGCTTTGAAGGGGTGACTTACCATGCGCACGCAGGCCTTTGAGAGGCGATCAACGGGCGCGCCCGGCTTGGGCGCGGAGGCGTGTCCGCCGCCCGACTTGACGGTGTATTTGACGTCCATCATGCCTTTCTCGGCAATGCCGATCATGCCGCAGGGGGCTTTTACACCGGGGAATACGTTTTCGACCACGGCGCCGCCCTCGTCCAGCACGAATGCGGGCTCGATCTTGTTCTGCTCAAAGTAATCGACAATGTGCACAGCACCCTTGCCGTTGACCTCCTCGCCGCCCGAGAACGCAAAATATACGTCGCATTCGGGAGTGAAGCCTTGGGAGATCAGCGTATCGGCCGCAAACAGAATGCCGTTGAAGGTGACCTTGGTGTCAAGCGTACCGCGTCCCCAAACGCATCCGTCCTTGAGAATGGCCTCGAATGCAGGCACGTCCCATGCGTCCTCGTTGACCGGCACGACGTCATAATGCGCCATGAGCACGGCAGGATTGCCTTCCGTCTTGCCCTTCCAATGAAACAGCAGTCCGCGGTCGGGCATGCGCTGCATGGTGCAGGTGGCAAAAACACTCGGGTACAGAGAGGGAAGGGAGTCGATCAGCTTTTCAAATTCCGCGTCGTCCTCAAGTGACGGATCGCGGTAGGAGACCGTCTTGCAGCGTACCAGGGTGCGAAGCGATTCGGTGGCGCGCTCGCGGTCAAATTCCACGGGGGTCTCGTCCACGGGCGGCTGTGCCTTGGGCTTGAAAGCAAGCGCACGGATCAGAATGACGGCAAGAAAAATGACGATGATAGCAACGATCGGAATGGCCCACATAGATCAAAGCGCTCCTTTCTTGTAAAGGATTCTTGCGTAGATCACGGTCACGATCACGCCCACGGGTACCATAATACCCACCGTGCCTGCGTTGAGCGCAGGAATGAAGATGAACAGCACCAGCATGAGTATGACGGGCGCGATGGAAAGCTTGAGATTCTTGGAGATGAATACCACAGCCAGGCCGCCGAACAGTGCGGGCAGGATCATGTCAAACGCTGGCGCGAGTATGGGGGCTTCCAGCACGGGAGTCAGCGGCACGATGCAGATCACGCCCAGGATGATGATCAGCGTGGTCACGATACTGGATGCCGCGATGGCGATGGTGGAAATGACCTCGCCCTCCTCATCGCTTGCCTTGACGCCTGCACGCTCCATGGCGTCGATCGCGCAGGGCAGCTTCAGATTGGAGATGTTACCGGTGACAAAGGAAAGGTAGGTGCCGCCCGCACCCAGCATGGGCACGTAGGTAAAGATCTCGACGATACCCACCGCCCAATACATGGGAGCGGTGGCGATGACGCCCTTGAGCAGCACGCTCCAGTTGGGGAGCACGCCAAAGATCAGAGAAAGTGCTATGGGGAAAAGCAGCAGGACTACGCCCACGATAATGCCCCAAATGCGTCCGTAATGGTGGACGCTATCCATATATGACATCGTTTTCTTCATAATCAAGCACCTCCTCCAAGTAATGCAGTAAAGGGAATGGCACTGGCCATGCCTGCAATCAGGCTGACGGGCAGCGCATAATCGGTCAGCCAGCGGATCTTGGCCTTGGTGGCAATCAAGCCCAGCACCGCCATGACCACGGCGGAAACCGCCATGACGCAAACGGGGATCAGCCCCGAGGTGTCTCCCTTGAAGAGCAGGCCGACGTCGCAGAATACGTAGCCAAGGAAAGCGGAGATCATACCAAGGAACATGGCGTTATTAAAGATCTCGCCCCATTTTTTGTCCTTCATGCCGATCTTGGACATGCCGCTCTGCAGCTTTTTGGTGACAAAGGGAACGAATACAAGGCCTGCCGCAATGCCCACAGTCATGACCCAGGCAATGGTGATAAAGATGGAAGGATCGGACACAAGCTCGCTCATGGTCTGTCCTGCAGCCTCAATGGCGTTACCCGCGGCAACGGTCTCATAGGTGATCGAGCCGATGACCGAAAGTCGCAGCCAGGGCAGAGCCAAGCCAAGGCTCTTGGAGAGCGCGACCACGCCGACTAAGATGGCAACTGCGGGTGCGATGGTGAAAAGCGCTGCCGAGGTGATGGTCTTGGTCACGGTGCTCTTGGCGATGCCGAGCGCTTTGGCTCGTTTGACCGCACGCACTAAGAAAAAGACCGACTGTGCCAATACCAGCGCGATAATGGCACCCACCATGATAAAGATTATGGGATGATTGACGCTGAATTCCATAAAATACCTCCATATGGGTGATATCTTATTGTAGCATAGGGGAAATGATTTTGCAAGTCATTTTAGCAAGATAAAGCAATTTCTGCATTCGATTCCCTTGCAAAGAGTATGGGCTTATGCTATAATGGTGGCATAATGTTGACGGAGGTGCTTATGTCTTATCCGAAATTGCCGCCCGTGCGCCCCGAGGCGCACATGGAGTTCCCGCATTTCCCAAGCCGCTTTCATGCGGCTGTGTTCCGTTTGTGGGAGACCGTGCCCGCAGAGCGCATCGCGCTTGCGCTGGAGCTGCCGATCTCTGCCGTTTTGCAAGCGGCTGACGAGATGGGGCTGCCCGCACAAAAGGTCAACCCCGCATGGCAGACGCGCGGCTATATCACCACCATCCGAAATGCTTGGCATCTCCTGCCTTATGAAAACTTACTGCTTTTGCTTGATTGGAGCGAGGAAAGACTGGCAAGTGCGCTCAAGGAGGACGACTTTTTCGGTGAAAAGCTGGGCGGCTACAAGCCTTATTGCGAGAAGATCGAACTGCCCGCGCTTGACAGGGCGCAAAAGGCGCAGCTTTCTCGCATCAAGGCGATTGTCAAGCAGCACTTTTCGGGCATTTTTGATGGCAAGCCTCCGTTTGCGTTTTTTGAAGGGGGCAAGCAGGGGAGCGATGTACAGAGCACGGACGGACTGCGCCTGATCTATTCCTATTGTGGGCTTTACGCAACGGCACTTGATGCGGATATTTCGCTCTCTTACCCCGATGAAATGCTGTCTATGTACCGCGAGCTGGGTGTCAACGCCGTGTGGCTGCCTGCTCTGCTGTATCAGCTTGTGCCTTTCCCGTTTGACGAGTCGTATTCCGAAGGTTGGCAGATGCGTCAAGCGCGCTTGCGCGAGCTGATTACGCGTGCGGCGGCCTACGATATCAAGGTCTATCTGTACCTCAATGAGCCAAGATGCATGCCCAACGCGTTCTTTGAGGCGCATCCCGAGTTGCTTGGTAAGAGAGACGCGGAGTACAGCGCGCTTTGCACGCAGAATCCCGCGGTCATGGCATACCTGCGCTCTGCCGTGCGCACGCTGTGCGAGAGCGCGCCCGGACTCGGCGGATTTTTCGCCATCACCTGCTCGGAAAATCTGACGCATTGCAAGTCGCGCATGAGCGGCGAGGAATGTCTCGTGTGCCGCGACGTGCCGATTGAGACCTTGGTTGCCGAGGTGCTTTGCGCGATCTCCGAGGAATCGAGAGCGGTTGATCCAAAAATGCGTACCATCGCATGGACATGGGCGTGGGATGATTACATGACCGAGCAGCAGATGCGCGCGTGCATTGATATGCTGCCGCCCGAGATCATCATACAAAGCAACAGCGAGGCTATGCTGGAATTTGAGCGCGGCGGCGTGCATGGATGCGTGCGCGATTACAGCATTTCAATCCCCGGTCCCGCACCGCTTGCAAAGAGCGTGTGGGAGTATGCAAAAGCGCGCGGCCACCAAGTATCGGCTAAGGTGCAGGTCAATTCCAGCTGGGAGTGCAGCACCTTGCCGTACTTGCCCGTGTTTGACTTGATCCGCGAGCACATGATGGGGCTCCGCTTGGCAGGCGTGGAGCATCTGATGCTTTCCTGGACGCTTGGGGGATATCCCTCGATCAACCTCAAAATCGCATCCGAGTGTCTGAAAGATCCTTCCGAGCAAGCGTATTTTTCGCTTCTGACGCATGAGTTTGGCGAGTGGGCAGATACCGTGAGGAAGGCCTCCCGGGCCTTCTCCGAGGCTTTTTCTGCTTTTCCGTTTGACGTGCGCAGCCTTTACTACGGCCCGCAGAACGCAGGCCCCTCCAATCTGCTTTATGCAAGCCCGAGCAACTTTCCCGTGACCATGACCTGCTACTCCTACGACGCGCTGGACTCCTGGCGTGCGATCTATCCGCGCGAGGTGTATGCCGAGCAATGGCGCATGCTCAGCGAGGGCTGGAGCGCGGGAGTTGCCTTGCTTGAAGGCATGCCCGATTGCGAATTTGTCCAAATGGCTAAAGCGGCCGATGCCATTTTCCGCTCCTCTTACGCACAAATCTGCTTTATTCTTGCAAGGGAGCAGGGAGATACCGAAACCATGCGCAAGATCGCAGCCGAGGAGCAGCAAAACGCGCTTGACTTGTACGTCCTGATGCAAAAAAATCCCCGCATCGGCTACGAGGCGGCGAATCATTATTATTACAATAAGGGAATGCTGGCAGAAAAGGTGATATCCTGTGCACAGATTGCAGATTGGAATCTTTGATTTGTCGTAGGGGAGGAATATTTGCAAGCAAATTCATCCTCCCCTACGTTTGTTTTCATTGAAAAAAGCGACCGTCCCAAGGGCGTGCAAAATTAGCGGGGAAATCGCAAAATCTTTCACTAATACACGGTAGGGGCGAACTGCGTTCGCCCGCGGGAGACCGCAGGTCTCCCCTACGGATAAAAAAGCTCCGCAGTAAACAAAGAATTAGACACGACACATTTTAAGGTCTGTCGTGGCATTTTTCGTAGCGGACGAGATTGGATTTTTGAATTATTTGATTATACACTCGTATGTATTCCAATCGTAGATTTCATATTTTCGATTAAATCCGAACAAGCAGTCAAAAAAAGTCTTCCTTTTTCGAATCCGTTTCATGGCTTTTTGGAAACCTATTTCGCCAAACTCATCATCGGTATCATTGCGGTCAAATTGTGCATCGGCAATCCAACGTTTTGTTACTGGATTTGTAACATTTATAACAGTATGGTATCCTTTCATTATTCCTTGAATTTCTTCTATCAAATATGAACAGTCCTCATCAGCATCACCAGAAAAATATTCAAAACAAAAATCTCCAAACCACAAGTCCCAAAATACAAACTCGCCGTTGTTTTCTTCAAATTCCAGTACAATATGTTTTTTACCATTATTGCTCGGAATTATCAAGGCATAAAATTTATGCTTCTTGGATTTTTTTGTGCAAGGGAATTGTGATATATGATTAAGAAAATCCGCTTCGTTTGCAAATTCGCATTCTTGAAACAAAATAGAATTAGCGATTAACAACTCTTTCGCTTGAGATAAAATCAACCTTTGTTCCCCCTGTCATTCTTGTCTATCTGTTTATTTATCGCGAGTTTCGCCTTTGTATTACAAAGGCATAGGGCAAAGCCCATACCCCTACAATACCGAATATATTATATCATGGATTAGCAGAGAAAGCAAGAGTGATATTCCGACTCCGTCGGAGTGATATTATACGGCTCCGCCGTGTAGTGATATTGTTCGGCTTCGCCTAACAGTGATATTTTATTCGCCCCTTTAACTTGCGAAGCAAATAGCTCGCCTGCGGCGAGAGAAACACTCGGCCGGGGCCGAATACCACTGTGTAAGCAAAAATTTCGCCTTTGGCGAAATATACTCGCACGCAGGCGAATAAAACTGCCCAACTTCCTTATGAGAAGTTGGGCAAGGACGGTCACTTTTGAATTGTTTACTTGTCTTTTCTCTTTGCAACGGCTCTCTGGATCAGCTTGACGATCTCGACTACGGGGATCATAGTCAGACCCAGACCGATTGCGATGGCGTATTCCACTACGCCGACGGATGCAAAGCCGAATGCGTTTGCCAGGAAGGGGATCTCGCAAACCAGCGTGGTTGCCAGCAGTGCGCCTGCGCCTGCAATCCACAGTACCCAGTTCTGAGAGGGCAGCTTGAAGATGCTTCCGCGCTGAGAACGCATGTTGAAGCTGTGGAAGATCTCAGCCATGGACATGGTCAAAAAGGCCATGGTCATGCCGTGGTCACCGTTTGCAGCATCGCCTGCGATCGCGTGACCGATAAAGTAGGATGCAAGGGTCAGAATGGAAACCAGCACGCCCTGATACAGGATATCCACACCCATGCCGCCTGCAAAAACGCCTGCCTTTGCGTCTCTGGGCTTACGGTTCATGATGTCGGGCTCTGCCTTTTCCATACCCAGTGCCAGAGCAGGGAAGCAGTCGGTGACAAGGTTGATCCACAAGAGGTGTACGGGCTCGAGAATGGTAAAGCCGAGCAGGGTTGCGGTAAAGATCGAAATGACCTCACTCATGTTGGAGCCGAGCAGGAACTGGATTGCCTTACGGATGTTGTCGTAAATACGGCGGCCTTCCTCAACGGCACCTACGATGGTGGCAAAGTTGTCGTCGGTCAGCACCATGTCTGCTACGTTCTTGGTTACGTCAGTACCGGTAATACCCATACCAACGCCAATGTCTGCGGACTTGATACTGGGAGCGTCGTTGACGCCGTCACCGGTCATAGCCGTGACGTAGCCTGCCTTGCGCCAAGCGTTGACGATTCTGGTCTTGTGCTCGGGCTGAACGCGCGCGTAAACGCTGATGTTCATGAACTTGGACTCGAATTCTGCGTCGTCCATGTCGTTGAGCTGTGCACCGGTGATCGCGTAGGTCTGTTCGGTGATAATGCCCAGCTCCTTGGCGATTGCCACTGCGGTGTCAACGTGGTCACCCGTGATCATGATGGGACGGATGCCCGCGCCGCGGCACTGTACGATGGCGTCTTTGACCTCGGGACGAACAGGGTCGATCATACCGCAAAGGCCAACGAAGCAAAGGTCGGTTTCAAGATAATCAGCCTCGAAATTGTCGGGCTGTGCGTTCCATACGCGCTCGGAGCAAGCCAGCACGCGCAGCGCCTTGTCTGCCATTGCCTTGTTTGCAGCAAGGATGGAATTCTTATATTCCTCGGTCATGGGAACGGCCACGCCGTCCTTGAGATAATGTGTGCACTTGCCGATGACCACGTCGGGCGCGCCCTTGGTGTACTGAACCGTCTTGCCGTCCTCGGTATGCACGGTGGACATCATCTTTCTGCCCGAGTCAAAGGGAGCTTCGCCGCATCTGGGTGCGCTTGCCTTGAGGTCGTATTTCTTCATGCCAAGCTTGTCGGCCCAAACGACTAAAGCGGCCTCGGTAGGCTCACCGGTCACGTTGCCGTCGTGGTCAAGCTCTGCGTCGCAGCAGAGTGCCATTGCCTTGGCAATATATTCCTCGTTGTCGCCGAAGTGGTCAACAACGGTCATCTTGTTCTGCGTCAGCGTACCGGTCTTATCCGAGCAGATGATCTGCGCGCAGCCCAGCGTCTCAACGGCGGTCAGGCGGCGGATGATGGCGTTACGCTTGGACATATTGGTCACGCCGATCGAAAGCACGACGGTGACAACTGCTGCAAGACCCTCGGGAATTGCGGCAACCGCCAGAGAAACGGCAACCATGAAGGAGGGGAGAATGGTATCTGCAAAGCTGAAGTTGCCTGCACGGATCAGCTGTACGCCAAAGACGATGACGCAGATGCCAAGCACCAGCCAGGTCAGGATCTTGGAAAGCTGAGCGAGCTTGCGCTGCAGGGGGGTCTGTCCCTCTTCGGCCTCGGAGAGCGCGCCTGCGATCTTACCCATCTCGGTTTCCATGCCGGTAGCAGTCACAACTGCAGTGCCGCGGCCGTAAACCACGGTCGAGCACATGTACAGCATGTTCTTGCGGTCGCCCAGAGGCACGTCCTTTTCGCCTTCCTTGAGGTAAATGACATCAATAAACTTGGTCACGGGAACCGACTCACCGGTCAAGGCAGCCTCTTCCACCTTCAAGGATGCGTTTTCAAGGATTCTTGCGTCTGCGGGAACAGCGTCACCTGCTTCAAGCAGGATAATATCGCCCACGACCAGATCCTCGCTGTGAATGATCTGCACCTTGCCGTCACGCAGCACCTTAGAGGTAGCGGCGGACATTTCCTGCAAAGCCTCAATCGCCTTTTCAGCCTTGCTTTCCTGATAAACACCGAGTACGGCGTTGATGATCACGACTGCAAGGATGATGATCACGTCGGTAAAGCCTTCGTTCTCAACAAATGCCAGCACACCGGAGATGGCTGCAGCAACCAGCAGGATGATGATCATGGGATCGGCCAGCTGCTCCAAGAATCTGCGGATGATGGATTTGCCCTTAGCGGCGGGAAGCTTGTTCTTGCCGTTTGCCTCAAGTCGCTTTTGCGCTTCTGCCGAGGTCAAGCCCTCAATCTTTGCACCAAGCTCGTCAAGGACCGCCTCTTTGTCTGTGCAATAAAACTTCATTGCATTTCCTCCTGAATTTGTGTTATTATATTTTATTATTTTACCCGAAAAAAAGAGACCTATCTGCAAAACAAACAGATAAGTCTCGTCATTTAAGATGAAGCCAGGAAAATCCTTGCTGTTGACTTCATCACACTCTCGTGCCGACTACTCCCTTATAAAACGGAGAACAGTACCAAGTATTATAAATATTAACCTTACATATTATAAGAACCATTTATGAATAAAGGCTGAACAGTTTTATAAAATTATGGAAATTTTGCCATTGCGCCTGCACTTTTTTTAATGATTTGCGACTATACGGGTGAAGGGCAAAATCCTTTGTTGCATTCAAAAGAAAAACGTGATATAATGTAGTTACCAAGATTTGGAGGAAAACTCATGAAGAACCGTCAAAAAAATGATAAAAGCGTGGAAAAAAGGGCACTCCCGTACGTCCTGCTTTTTAACTGGGTACCGCCCGTGGTCGCCATTGTGACCGTCATTCTTGCGATAAGTTTCTTTTTCCTGACAATGAAACGCGTGCCGATATATTTGATTGTACTGATCGGATGCTATTGCGCAGTGCTTCCAAGAATTTTACAGAACAATATACTGCTCGGTATGTACCGAAAAGGGGAGCTCGCCCTGTTTCGGCAGATCGTGCGCAAGTGTAGTGCAAGCAATCGCTACGGCCCGTTTATCGTAGGCGAATGCGCAGCGGGCGAGCACCAAGCCATGATCGATCTTTGCACGGCGATGCTCTCGCAGCGCAGATGGAACAGAAGGCTGAGATATTTGTGGCTTGCCGCCTTGGCGGATTGCTATTTCGAGCTTGGCGATTGCGAAAAGCTGCTGCTTGTCTGTGATGCGTTTGATCGGATTGTGGCCAAGGAAAAGAATCCGCAACACGTGGCGGCTCTTGGTGAAGAATTCGGTCGCTATCGCGCGTATGCGCAAAAGGACCGGGATAAGTGCAGAGAAATTCTGACACAGCCCCCCAAGACGGATTTCCCGGTCAACGTTTACGAGCGCGCCTTTTATGCAGCCCGCGTGCTTGATCACGTGCTGGACAATCCCGAGGCAGCCCGCGTGCAATACCAAAAGGCCGCATCCTGGAATGAGGACTATTCCTTTGTGCGTACGGCCAAGCTGGAGCTTGAGGCAATGGAGCGCGGCGAGTGCTATACCGACACCCTGCCCGAGGTGCTGCCCGATCCCAAATACGTGCCTCGCCCGCCAAAGGAGTCTATGCGCAACAATCTGAGCGTGCTGGTGATCTACACGCTGGTCATGCTCCTGATAATGGTCACGGCCATTACGTTGGCACCGCGCATTTTGGACAGACGCTACGAGCGCGAGCTGGAGCAGCACATCAAGCAGGATTATCTTAGTGTGCAGCAGCTGGATCGCTTCAATTTACACGCGGATGGGGAATTGATTGAGACCATGTTCGTCTGCCAGATGGACGATTGCCTGGTCATTGGCAGCACGTACTGGCAGGACGGTCAGCTCGTCTACCGGAACCACCGTGTGATCCCCGTGTCCGCACTGCAGAATGCAAGCAAGCCCATAGGACCGATCGAGCACGAGAGCGTGATGGGCACGCATCTGATCACCACGGTCGTTTATCTGCACTCCGGGGATCTGCCCGCACAGACCTATTATGCAGCCACCGTCACCATTGACGGACAAACCTACTATATTGCCGTGACCGAGATCACGGAAATTCCGAGTTAAGAAAGAGAGATTTATCATGCTATCCTTTGAATGTGATTATAATATCGGTGCGCACCCTCTGGTGCTCCAAAAGCTGATCGAAACCAACATGAAACCGCAGCCGGGCTACGGTGAGGACGAATACACCGCGTCGGCAAAGCGTAAGATCAAGGCCGCCTGCGGCAGAGAAGGGCTTGACGTGCATTTCTTAGCGGGCGGCACGCAGACCAACCGCATCGTCATTGATTCCATGCTGCATCCCGTCCAGGGCGTGATTGCCGCCACAACCGGACACGTGGCCGCCCACGAGGCGGGTGCGATCGAAGCATCGGGCCATAAGGTGCTGACCGTCCCCGGGCATGACGGCAAGGTGCAGGCCGACGAGGTCGAGGCGCTGATCAAGGCGTTTTACAAGGACGCAAGCTATACGCACATGGTTTTCCCCGGCATGCTGTATATCTCGCACCCCACCGAGTACGGTACGCTGTACACCAAGGCCGAGCTGACTGCGCTTGCAGAGGTCTGCCGCGCCTACAAGATTCCGCTGTTCGTGGACGGCGCACGCCTTGGATACGGACTGATGAGCAAGCAAACAGACGTTACGCTTGGCGATCTTTGCGATCTTTGCGACGTGTTTTACATAGGCGGCACCAAGGTCGGTGCGCTTTGCGGTGAGGCGGTCGTGTTTACGCATGGCAATACCCCCGCGCATTTCTTTACCTTTATCAAGCAAAACGGTGCGCTGCTTGCCAAGGGCAGACTGATCGGTGCGCAGTTTGACGCGCTCTTTACCGACGACCTTTATTTCAAGCTGGGGCAGAATGCCATCGAGATGGCCGAGGAGCTCAAAGCCATTTGCGCACAAAAGGGATACAAAACCTATCTTGACTCTCCCACCAATCAGCAATTCTTTGTGTTGGAGAACGATAAGTGCGAAGAGCTCTCCAAGCACGTGCGCTTCAGCGAATGGGAGCGTCCCGACGAGCAGCATACCGTCATTCGTCTTGCCACCAGCTGGGGCACGACACGCCGGGACCTTGCCGCCCTATCCGAGGTGCTGTGATGGAGTTTAGATGCAATTTGCTTTAAGAATAGTTTGCATAATAATAAGGTTTCTATGAAAAGCCACACCTCGAGTGTCATCCTGAGCGAAGGTTGCGTAGCAACCGAGTCGAAGTTTTGCATAGCGTAGCCTAAGCGGAGCGACGCAAAACCGCGAGCGCAACGTATGGCAGCGCGAAGCGGGATCTGCGTAGGGCTCTGACACGCCGCCTGCAGGAGTTACATTTGATTGTGATTGATGAGGGCATTGTAATCTGTCCATCGGTAGGGGCTGACGTCCTCGACAGCCCGTCCCTGTAGCAACATTTTTTGTAGGGACAGGCGTCCTCGACTGTCCACACCTCCCGAAAGTAACTTTTTGTCTGCCCGGGCTGTCGAGGACGTCAGCCCCTACGAAGAAATAACAGTAAAATTTCCCGAAAGGAAGATGCCATGCTCACATATCACGTTTACCGCCCCGAAGAGGGCATGACCGAGGGCGGAAAGGCCCTTGCCCGCATGCTCGCGGATGAATCCCCGGGGAAATCCTATGCCGACGTCATGCGCCTTCGCGTGGCGGGGGCACTGACCGATGCGTGCACCGACACGTATTTTTTAGCGTTGGACGGTGACGCGTGCGTCAGCCGTCTTTGGAACGGCTGGGGCAGGCACGAGGATGCGATCGGCAATTTCGGCAATTTTCTGACCTTGGAGGAATACCGCGGACAGGGGATCGGCACGCGGCTTCTGGAAGAGTGGTATGCCGATCTGAAAGCGCGTGACGACAAGCCGCTTGCACTGTTTTGCACCTCTGCGCCCAAAGCCGCACGCATGTACGAGGCATACGGCATGCGCCCCATTGTAAAGGGCGCGGATTACGGCCCCTCCTATATGCCGCTTGGCGAAAGCCCCGATGATTTTGAGGTGTTTTGTGATGCGTACTATCAGCCCGCGAGCGCGCTGAGTGTCAAGCCCGCAACCTTTGCGTGGCGGCATGAGATCGATCTCTTGCTCAAGTTCGCACTTTTGCAAAGGGGATTGCCCTTCGGCTTTGATGGCATGCCCTCGCTGGAGCAGGCCATTTTGAGCGCACCCGAAAAAACCGCGCTGCTTTTTACAGACAATGGCAGATGCGTGGGCTGGGGCGTGGACGGGCAGGTACAGGTATATCCCGCATACGAAAATCTGAAAATTGAGAGGGAAAGAGTGCTATGAAAAATCAAAAATTCCTCGGGCTGCTTTGCTTGTGCCTTTTGTGCTGCACGCTTTGTGCCTGCTCAGGGCTGAACCGTGGTGATCCGATTTATGCGGATTTTGAAGAAAAGCAGGCAACGCTGATTGTCAACGGTACGACGCTTGACGTGGACGGTGTCTACGTGTATGACGGGTTTGAATTCCGCTATCCCGATAATGCGTTTATTCCTGTGCCACTCATTTACCCTACCGCGTATGCAAAGCTGCCGCTTGTTGCCACGCTGACAGTTCTTGGCGTGCAGGCGGAGTGGCAGGACGAGACGCATGCCGTGCTGTCGCTTGGCGAAAAAGTGCTGCTGCTGGATATTGCTGAGCAGACCGTGACCGAGCAGGGCAAGGATGAGGCGTGGGTGCACGTTGGCGCAGGGCACTTTGTGTGCGTGCGCGAGACGGTGGACGGAGATCTGCTTGTGGACGATACATCATTGGATGAAGTGCTTTTCTACTTTTTTGGAAACCAAACGCCTACCTTTACCATGCATGATTGGGAAAACGGCACCGTGACCGTCACGGTGCAGAAGATAACCGAATCATGATTGCCGGACTTTTGCGAAAGATGGTCTTTGTTTGAATTTTTACCTTTTTCCATTGACGCGCCCGCGCAATTATGTTATAATTTTCCCGATTGTATTGACCCGAAAGGAAGACCCTATCATGCAAAGATCCTACCGCCGCACGGTTGTGGCCTGCTACAGCGTCAACGTGACCATGAGTGTGATCGGCAACCTGCCGCCGCTTTTGTTTCTGACCTTCCACGAGATGTACGGCATCTCGTACTCGCTGCTTGGCACGCTGGTTCTGATCAATTTCTTTACCCAGCTGACCGTAGATTTGATCTTTTCATTCTTTTCCCATAAATTCAACATCCCGCTGACCGTTCGCCTGACCCCTGTGATCGCGATCGTCGGCCTTTTGCTGACAGCGGCAGCCCCTGTGCTGTTCCCGAATGCCGTGTATCTCGGCCTGGTGCTTGGTACGGTGGTCTCCTGTGCGGCATGCGGACTTTGCGAGGTGCTGATCAGCCCGGTCATCGCGGCGATCCCTGCCGAAAACCCCGACCACGAAATGAGCAAGCTGCACTCGGTGTACGCCTGGGGCGTCGTGGGTATGGTGGTGGTTGCCACTGCGTTTCTGCTGCTTGTGGGCAGCGAGCATTGGCAATGGCTGACGGTATTGATGACGCTTATTCCCATCACGGCGGCCATCCTGTTCGCCGGAGCACCCATTCCGCAGATGCAGACTCCCGAAAAGACCTCGGGCGCGGTCAAATTTCTCAAGGATAAAACGGTATGGCTTTGCTTTATGGCCATTTTTCTGGGCGGTGCTGCCGAGTGCACCATGGCGCAATGGGCGTCGGGGTATCTCGAGCAGGCATTGGGACTTCCCAAGGTGCTTGGCGATCTGCTTGGCGTTGCGCTGTTTGCCGTTGCAATGGGGATGGGACGCACCCTGTTTTCCAAGATCGGCAAATACCCCTCCCGCGCGATTTTGCTGGGGGCTTTTGGGGCGACTGCCTGCTATCTGATCGCTGCGCTCTCTCCCTTGGCCGTAGTCGGCCTTTTGGGCTGTGCCTTTACCGGCTTTTGCGTGTCCATGATGTGGCCGGGCAGCCTTTTGGTGGCATCCGACCGTTTTCCCACGGGCGGCGTGCTGATCTTTGCGCTCATGGCCGCAGGCGGCGATATGGGCGCGTCGGTCGGCCCTCAGCTGGTGGGGATGATCACAGACTTTGCCATTCTCAATCCCTCAGTCAGCAATTTTGCAAGCACGCTGGGTCTTGCGCCCGAGCAGCTTGGCATGCGCATGGGCATTCTGATCGGTACGCTGTTTCCGCTCTGCGCCATTTTCGTATATGCACATTTCCGTAAACAAGATAAGAAAAAACTCAAGGAGAACCAATCATGAGTTTTGCACATAATCCGATATTACCTGAACATATCTTCATTCCCGACGTGGAGGCACACGTCTGGAACGATGGCCGCATCTACCTGTACGGCTCTTTTGATATCAAGGGGCAAATGAGCTTTTGCAGCTCCGTACACCACGTGTATTCCTCGGATGATCTGATCCACTGGGTCGATCACGGCGTGGTATTTTCGCTTGAGGATTCCACCTGGGCAAAGGATTGCGGTGCGCTGTATGCGCCTGACTGCGCATACCGTGACGGCTGGTACTACCTCTATTACTGCGTTCCGGACGGCCGCTGCGGCGTGGCAAAATCCCAGTCTCCCACAGGGCCTTTTGTGGACGTGGGTCAGATCGAGGGCGTGTGGGGCATTGACCCTGCCGTGCTCATTGATGATGACGGTCAGGCTTACCTGTATTGGGGACAGCTGACCTGGTGTCATGCAGCCAAGCTCAAGGATAATATGGTCGAGATCGAGCAGGATACCATCTGTACGCCCCTGACTGTGGAGGAGCATGAATTCCACGAGGGCAGCTCGGTTAAGAAGATCAACGGAAAATATTACTATCTGTTTGCGGACACGCACCGCCACGGTAAACCCGACACTCCCGACGGCAGACCCTCCTGCCTTGGCTATGCCGTATCCGATCACCCCATGCACGGCTTTGAGTACGGCGGTGTGATCATCGATAACTTCGGCTGCGATCCCGGTGTGTGGAATAACCACGGCTCCATGGAGCAGTTCAACGGCCAATGGTACGTGTTCTACCACCGCTCTACGTACGCATCGGAATATTCGCGCCACGTGTGCATCGAGCCCATTTACATTGACGAGGACGGCAAGATCCGCGAGGTCAAGCAGACCAGCTCGGGCGTTGGCACTGCCATCAAGGCAACCGAACGCATTCACGCAAGCCTTGCGTGTCAGCTGCACGGCCGCGTGCGCATTGCGGGCGACCCGGAAGACGCGTACGACCTGGTGCTTGCCGAGATTGCAAACGGCGACAGCGCGACCTACCGCTATCTGGACTTTGACGGTGAGAATACCTTCACCATCCGCATGAGAGCGGATGCGAATTGCCGTGTGGAGCTGTACCTGGACGGTGCATATCATGCGGACTTCAAGCTTCCCGCAAGCGAGCAGAGTATGACCAAGACCGTAAAGATCCCTGAGATCACGGGCAAGCATACGTTGACGCTTTCATGGTACGGAAATTATGAGACTGCATGCGTGCAGGAATTCTCGTTCGCTAAGGAGAATTAAGATGATTGCGCAAATTCCACTTTTACTTTTAGGACTTCTGATCGCAGTCATGGGAGTGATCAACATGACGGGGAATATCAATTCGCTGCATTCCTACCATCGCCACCGCGTCAAGGAGGAGGACAGACTCCCGTTCGGACGCATGGTGGGCGGCGGTACGCTGACTGTGGGCGCGGGCGTGATCGCGTTTTCGGTGCTGATGATGATCTATCATGCCACCGAGGCCGAGGCACTTGTCTGGATTGCCACAGCGGTTTTGCTTGTGTGCATCGTCATAGGTCTTGCACTCAGCTTTTGGGGCATGATCAAATACAACAAGGGCATTTTCTAAAGACGTTTTTATGAAACGAAAACAAGATCAGATGCTGATCGTCATGTGCTGGGTATTGTACGTCAGTGCATACCTTGGCAGATACAGCTACAATACCAATCTTTTGCCG
Organism: Eubacteriales bacterium; assembly: GCA_045594705.1. Classification (GTDB taxonomy): domain Bacteria; phylum Bacillota; class Clostridia; order Oscillospirales; family CAG-272; genus SVQP01. The sequence continues at coordinate 1,593 of JAZNZB010000002.1, read as the reverse complement.
CTTTCGCTGTATTACGGCCAGCCACAGGATCAGGTCGCGCTTGCCACCATGTTTTTCTTTTTCGCATACGGTGCAGGGCAGATCATAAACGGCATTCTCTGCAAATATTTCAATACAAAATACGTGCTCAGCATCGCCGTCATGATCTCGGCTGCGATCAATTTGTCGGTGTTTATGGGCATTCCGTTTGTCTATATCAAGTATCTTTGGCTGATCAACTTGCATAAAAAATCCAACGCCATACACTCCTGATGAGTGTGATGTTCGGCCTGTCTGCCATCTTGGTAGCGGCGGTGACCGGCCTGTTTGCAACCCCTTATTGGTATCTGGTGCTTGCCGCCTTTGCGCTGCTTGCGCTTTTGATGAGCGGTGCGAACAATATCGTCAACAGCATGATGCCGCTGGAGCTGCGCGATCGCGGCAATTCGGGTCTGATCGCGGGCATTCTCAACGGCTGCTGTTACGTTGGCAGTACGTTTTCGCAGTACGGCCTTGCGCTGATTGCACAGAATTACGGCTGGGACGCCATGTTCTATATGTTCTTGGTTGCATGTGCAGCCGTGGTGGCTGCTTGCATGGTTGCCTTTTTGATTGAGCAGTTCTTTCGCAAAAAGAGAGCAAAGGAGATCGCATGAAGCATTGTGATTTACATACACATTCCATCTATTCGGACGGTACGTCCACGCCCGACGAGCTGATCGGGCTTGCCGAAGCGGCGGGGCTGTGCGCCATTGCGCTGACCGACCACAATACCGTGTCGGGCATCCCGCATTTTTTGCGCGCGGCCGAGGGCAGTGCAGTCCTTGCCGTGCCCGGTATTGAGGTCTCCTCGGATTACCTTGGCAACGAGCTGCATATCGTGGGACTTTTCAAGACGCTCGACCACCTCGACGAGGTAGAGGATTACGTGCGCGCCTACCTTGCAAGAAAAGAGCAGAGCAACGTCGATCTCTGCGCCAATCTCTGCGCGGCTGGGTACGAGATCTCCTATGAGAAGATCAAAGCCGCTACGCCCGACGGTGTGGTCAACCGCGCGCTGATCGCGGCGGAGCTGATGCGCTGCGGCTACGTGGAGAGCATCAAGGCCGCGTTTGCCACGCTGCTTTCCAAAAAGGGCGGGTATTATCATGAGCCCCAAAAGCCGGACGCCCTTGAGGTCATCGGAAAATTGCGTGAATTCGGCGCGATCCCGATCTTAGCGCATCCGTTTCTGAGTCTTGACGAGGCACAGCTGCGCACGTTTTTGCCCCTGGCCAAGGACGCGGGATTGATCGGGATGGAGACCGATTATTCCACCTTTGACGAGGCAACCACGGCTCTTGCGCAAGCGTTAGCAGACGAGTATGGCTTATGCCATAGCGGTGGCAGCGATTACCACGGCACAAACAAGCCGGATATCCGTGTTGGCACAGGAAAGGGAACGCTTGCCGTGCCGTTTGCGTATTATGAGAGTTTGATGAAATAAAAAGCAGCCCATGGGGCTGAGAAAATAGCGGAGAAAATGAGCGCATGACTGCTTCTTGAGAGGTAGCCATGTGCTCAAACAAATAAATATGTAGTTGCAGCAGGTGCTGGCGATCAATGATCGCCCCT
>JAZNZB010000001.1:0-58656 GCA_045594705.1 Eubacteriales bacterium | reverse complement strand
TATTTGCTTCGCAAGTTTTGGAGGCGAATAGAATATCACTGAAGCCGCAAGGCTTCAATATCACTATCGCAGCAGCGATAATATCACTCCGACGCAGTCGGAATATCACTCATATAGCAAAAAGAGAGAGCTTTGCGAAATGTCTTTTCGCATGACTCTCTCTTTTTACCGCTTATTCCGCAGCCCCATGGGGCTGTGCTTTTATTTGCACCTTACAGGCTGCGCTCGTATAAGTAATCCTTGACGCCCTTGTGAAACCAAAGCATATAGATGCACACGCATTCCAGGGCAACGGCAATCACCATCAGAGTGGTCAGAAAAATGCCTAAGCCTTGAGGCATGAGCTGCTCGGTAAAGGTCACCGTGCCGTCCATGCTTGTTTCGTATTCGATGCCAAGGCGTGCACCCGGCAACAGGTCCTTGATGCGCCAAAGTCCCGAAAACGCGCTCAGGATATGGCGGATGATGGATACCACGCGCGCCCAGGTCGCACCGCGGAACAGGTACACGGTCAGCAAAATGAATATCGCAATGCTGACGATACCGGATAAGATTGAGCTGGATGAGAGCAGATTGACAAAGGCACCAAGCAGCGTGATCGCACCCATAGAAATGCAATAGACAAGCAAAAAACGTTTGCCAAACTGCTCGCGCTTCTCATCTCTTTCGCAAATTTGCTGCATTTCCTCGGAATATTCCATCTCCTCCCACGGGTTGCGCTCACAAAACTCTGCAAAGGTCTCGCCGTGATAAGGCGCTGCACCGTGCGAGGTGATCTTTGCTCCCAGCTGCTCGGCGATCTGCTCAGCCGACAGCTTTTCATGCGCGGAAAGTTCAGCAAGCTTTTCCTTGGCCTGAGAAAGACGTTGATTTTGCTCGGTCACGCGGCCGCGCCAGCCCGCCAGCACGTCGCCGCACTTCTCGGGACTTTGGAGCATAAGCGCGATCTCGTCAAGCGAAAAATCGGCGTGTCGCAGCTCGGAAACAATGGCAAGCTCGCGCAGGTTATGATCCGAAAAGACCAAGTATTCCCTGCCTCGTTCCCAATATTTTTCGGGATGCACCAGCCCCCGCTCGCAGTACAGTCGCACGGCACGCTCAGTCAAGCCCGAGCGCTCACATATCTCTTTCATTTTCATGACAGTGTCCTTTCAAAGTAAAAATGGGTTGCTACGCAATATCCTACACCGCCCGAACCGTTTGATTGCAGGGGCGGATATCATCCGCCCGCGGGAGGCTGATAGCCTCCCCTACAAGCAATCATGATCGGTCGTGCAGCATATTTGCTTTGTGTAACAACCTCATTTTACATTCATACCTTGGGTAAGTTTCAATAGATTCTCTCTATTGTTTACAGAAAATTCATCTTCTGTCGCTCTCGGGATACACCGCGCGGCTGCCTCCCACGAACTTGGGGCGCGTGCGTGCACAAAGCACGCTTGCCTGCCCGATGGTGCTCTGCATAATTCTTACGGGCACTGCCACGCTGCGCAAATGCATGCCGATCAGCGTGCCGCCGATGTCCATTCCCACGTGCGCCTTGATGGATTCCACCGCACAGGGCTGCTCCATACCCGCCCACGCAGCGGTTGCAAACGAGCCGCCTGCCTTTGGCTGCGGGATGACGCAGACCTCTTCAAGACCATACTGCTCGGCACATGCTCTTTCCACAATCAGTGCGCGGTTGAGGTGCTCACAGCACTGAGCTGCCAGATACAGGCCACGTGCTGCGCAGGCCTCGGAAATGGCCTCGTAGACCGCATTTGCCACCTCGGGTGCGGATGCGTGGCCGATGCTGCCGCCCGCAATTTCGGACGAGGAGCAGCCGACCACCAAAATCTGACCCGCCTTGACGTTTGCCGCGTCCAGCAGCTGCTCGACTGCCAAGGATGCCTGGGCTTTGATTTGCTCTGTGCTCATATCAGCCCTCGTATGCGTCACGGTCGCAGATCAGCGTCACGTCAGCGTGCAGATTGAGGAAGGATGCGGGGCAAGAGGTGGTCACAGTTCCCGCAAGCATCGCCTTGACAGCCTCATGCTTGCCCTTACCGTTTGCCAAGATAATGATCTTCTTGGCAGAGAGAATGGTACCCATGCCCATGGTCAGAGCCAGCTTAGGCACTTGATCAATGCTTTCAAAGAAGCGTGCGTTTGCCTCGATGGTATCCTCGGTCAGCCCTGCGACGTGCGTTGCGGGGTGCAGCGCCTCGGCAGGCTCGTTGAATGCGATATGACCGTTGCGGCCAATGCCAAGGATCTGAATGTCCGCGCCGCCAAGTCCGCGCACGAACGCCTCGTATCTGGCAGCCTCTGCTGCGGCGTCGGGAGCGCTGCCGTCCGGCACGTAGGTGTTTGCCTTGTCGATATTGACGTGGTCAAACAGCTTGGTGTTCATAAAATAGCGGTAGCTCTGCTCGTTTTCGGGCGAGATGGGATAATATTCGTCCAGATTGACCGTGGTGACAGCCGAAAAATCCAGCTCACCCTTGTCACACATGGAAATCAGCTCGGCATACAGTCCCTCGGGGGTAGATCCCGTCGCAAGACCCAGCACGCAGTCGGGCTTGCTCTTCACGACGTCGGCAACCATATCCGCACCGACGCGGGACATTTCAGCGTAATTGTTACAGCAAATAATTTTCATCACAAAATCTCCTTCCAGAAATGTAGGCTTACCACTTGTCGCTCTCGTCCTCGGGAATGACTTCCTTGATGGCGGCGATCGCACATTCGATCATGCTGTCATCCGGCTCAAGCACGGTGATGTGCTGCAGCCAGACACCGGGCAGCGAGATCAGACGGGTCAGGAAATTGTCATATCTGCCTGCCAGCTTGAGCAGCTCATAGCCGATGCCCATAACCAAGGGGAGCAATACTAAGGATATGCCGGTACGTACCAGCGTGGGAAGCACGCCGTGAATGGGGCTGAGAATTTCTTTCATGGTGCCACCGAAAATGGCGATAAACGAGGGCTCGATAAAGAACGAAACGAACACGTTGACCAGCACCATGAGAATGAGGAACGAGGTGCCGCAGCGAGGATGGAATCTTCTCTGCTTACGCACGTTTTCCACGGTCAGCTCAAGTCCTGCCTCGTAACAGAAGATGGACTTGTGCTCTGCACCGTGATACCGGAAGGTGCGGCGGATCTCCTTCATCAGGGAAACGGCAGCCATGTAGCCGACCACGATGGCGATTTTGAAGACGCCCTCCACCATCGAGCGGATCAACGATTCAAGCACAACGTTTTCGGGCTTAAGCGCGGGGATCAGCCATACGAACAGGTCGTAGAGCGCGGTGGGCACAAACTTGAACAGCAGAATGGCAAGACCCAGCCCCAGCACGACGCCAAGGATCATGACAAGCGTAGTGGTTACGGATGCGCCGTCTGCCTTTTTCTTTTCCTTCTTTTCCTCAATGACGGGAGCCTCGGAAACGGTAACGGTTTCTTCGACAACGGGCGCATCGGAAACGGTGACGGGCTCTTCGACTGCGGTAGCTTGCTCCTCGGTGGGCATTTCCTTGGCTACGGGTGCCTGCTCTGCGGGCGAATCGTAATTCGCCCCTACGGGTTCGACAACGGGTGCTGTACCCTTCTTGGCCGCTTTTTTGGCAGCCTTGGCGGCTTTCTTTGCCTCAGCCTCGCGGCGCATCTCCTCTTCGGCCTCTTCCAATCCCGAGATCTCGGCAGATCTCATCAGGCACTTGTAGCCCTGAATCATGGACATGGCGAAATTATACACGCCGCGCACCACGGGAATCTTGGCAATCAGCGGAGTCTTACTGTCGTTCTGCTTGATCTCCAGCACGATCTCCCCCTCGGGATTGCGCACCGCCATAGCGGTTTTCTTGGGTCCTCGCATCATAATGCCCTCCATCAGGGCCTGGCCGCCGATGGAAGTCTTTTTGCAAGGAGGACATTTATCTTTTTTCATATATTTACCTCCGTTTCGGAACTATGACATAATACATCACATTACATGATAGCATACGTTTATTAACATGATATGAATTATTTGCACCTTTTTCGATTTTGACTTGACTTTCCTTGCTTTATGGGATATAATAGTTGTGTATGTGAAAACTCGCAACGGAGGATAAAAAATGAATTTTTCGGCATTAACGAATCTGCTCAGCAATCAAGGCGGCGGTGGCGGACAGATCATCATGACCATCGTCATGGTCGTTCTGGTCGGCGTATTCTTCTATTTCTTTATGATCCGCCCCCAGAGAAAGCAGGAAAAGGAAGTCAACGAAATGCGTAACAGCCTGTCTGTCGGTGACGAGATCACCACCATCGGCGGCATCATCGGCAAGGTCATCAGCATCAGAGACGAAACAGTCGTGATCGAGACCAGCCACGACCGCACCAAGATCCGTCTGCTCAAGAGCGCGATCAGCAAGGTGGACGTCAAGGCAGAGGACGCACAGAAGTAAGCAAATTCGGATTTCCCGACATAAAAACGGCTCCGTACTCATATAGTATTACCAAATACGGTAATATTATGGATACGGAGGCGTTTTTTATGAATCGTACCACCAAGGGGCTCTTACCCGCACGCATACATCGATCCGAAAAAGCACCGAGCGGCGGCAGTTTTGCAGCGGGAGCGTTATGGGGCATGGCGTTTTGCGCGATCAGCGGCCTTGCTTTGATCTTTCTTTGCGCACTGATCGCCTATCTCTCCCCCGATCCCGATGCTTGGATCCTGCCGCTGGGCTTTGGCGCGATGGTGCTCTCCTGCCTTGCAGGAGGCTTGGGCGTGGGCCTTAGATGCGACTCGGCCATTCTTCCCTGCTCACTGCTCTGCGCTTGCATCTACGTAGGATTGGGGCTGTTGCTTGGGTTGTTCTTTGGCGGTGAGCTGCGGCAATCCTTGACGCTTGGTCTTGGCCTTGGCGCATCGCTTGGCATTCGCGCAGGTCTTGTTGCCCTGTTTTGCGCCTCGGCCGTCTTGACCGCGCAGATCAAAGGCAAAATCGCAGCAAGACCGAGAAGGCACAGATAAAGAAAGATCCGCACCTGCATCGCAGGTGCGGGTTCTCTTTATTTTTCGGCATTATTCCACGTTATAGTAAATTGCGTCCTCAATGTCAAAGCTCTCGACACGCATGTCACCCGGATCAAACCAAAGCGTGATGCCGCCGTTCTCGGGATACCAGCCTTCTCCGGTTGCAAGCGAGCCCATTTTGTTGGAAGTGCCCCATGCGCCCGTGATCATGCCGTCCTGATCATAATCCAGGTAGCAGACCAGCATGACTGCCTTGACGTTGTCCGAATCGATCTTGAGATCGTCCAGATCGTTGATTCCAAGCTTGGCAATCAGATCAAAGATCAGGTTTTCCCACGGGATCGCGATCTCGGCTACCCAGCCGGAGCCATCCTCGCGCACCACCGTCGCGCCCATAAGGCCTCCGATTGCAGCATCCTGCGAGCTCATGACGTAGTCCACAGAAGCTACGACATCATCCTGAACACACTGCACGGTGACGTGCGCAGAGCCATCCTCTTGCAGGCCGAACGAATAGAATATGCCGCGCTCGTACATGCCGCTCACACCGCAAAGGCCGCCAAGATCCAGCTGGATCTGGAAGCAGTCGCCCTGATACGTGCCATTCTCGCAGTATCTGATCGAGGTATCGTTGACGTCAAACGCCATATATACGTATTCGGTATCGCAGGTCACCATCATGGTAAAGCCGCCGTCATTTCCAACCTCGCCAACCCAAGCGTCGAGATTGTCTTTGTCATAGCGTGCACTCCAATAGGGCAGCCAGTTGTTGGTATGCCAATCGCTAAGGTTACCGTCCATGACCAGCACGTCCTGCAAGGAAGGAACGGGGTCAACGGGAAGCTCGGTATCCCATTCGATCTCGGTCGTCCACTCCTCGGTCTCTGCAGGCCAGGTCTCCTCAATCCAAGTCTCCTCAATCCAAGGCCCCTCGGTCCATTCCTCGACCCAGGTCTCCTCGACCTTGGTTTCGATTCCGATGCCTTGATCGGGATGATAGAGCACGTCCTCCTCGGGCACTACACCAAGGATTTCGTCACCTAAAAACCGGTCAAGCACAGCGTCCAGATCCAGATCTCCGAGCAGCTCACCTACAAGACCGTTGCCCATATCACAGGATGCCAGCATCGAGCACAGCAAAAGTGCAGTTAAAGCGAAAGCAAACAGTTTGGTTTTCATGTCTTTTTCTCCTTGTCATCAAAAATCAGTCTATAATCGGCTCTTGAATCGTAACGTCTTCCGTTGCCGTTTCCATGGCCGTATCCGGGCAATTGATCACGAATTCGATCATCTGCATGGTGCTTTCTCCTTGCATGTCGCTCACATGTGCATAGCAGGTCACGGTATGGCTTCCCTCAGAAAGCTCGGATACGGGGATCACGATATCACAGTAGTTGATATACGCCGTACCGTTGATTGTCCATTCGGTCAGCTGTCTTGTAATAAAGCTTTCATCGTACACAACGTCTCCACCATCGATCGAATACCCAAGTATCGCCTTGGTTTCAGGGCAACGCCAGGCACCTCGTACGATCAGCGCGGAAATGCTGTCGTCCACGTCGGCCTGACCGTTCCATTCGTGACTGTTCTCCGACGTAAAGTAGCGACCCACGATCTGCTCACCGTTGACCACGGCAACCAACGTAAAAATGCTGAAGCTATGCGTTGGCCAAGGCTCGTCGGATATATCCAAGTCGCACTGACCGCAATCGCAGCCCGTCTCGGGCGGCTCAGTCGTGCTTACCTCGGTTGTAACGTCATAATTCGGTGTAGTTTCAATCTCTACAGGCGGCATTGGCTCAATGGGTGGGATCTCGGTCCCCCATAGCTGTTCGGTTTCTTCGATGCAATCCTCAATCGGATAAAGATGTTCATCCGCGCGATTGATTCCTCCCATCAGCTCTGCCACAAGGCCGTTGCCCACGTCACAGGAGGTTAAGACCGTCATACAAAGCGCGGTCAGAAGTAATATAGTGATCGTTTTTTTCATGGCGATTGCCTCCTTTCATGCTTTACTATATTCAGATTTTTGCTTTTTTGATCCTTCTCTTCATCTTGGAAAGGTCGCGCAGCATCTTGAGCGTATCGCGCACCAGGTTGACCGACGACTCGCGGTGGTTGATGATCTTGACCGGGATCTCGTGAATGGTCATGCCGTACTTGACCGCCCACAAAATAGCCTCAAAGTCAAAGGCGAAGCGATCCACCTCGCATCTGGGGAAGATCTTTTTGACCGCATCCTGCGTGAACGCCTTGCAGCCGCACTGGGAGTCGGACAGCTTAAAGCCACCCGCGATGCAAAGCACCTTGATATAAGTCTTGCTGGCCAACTTACGGATGGGGGTGTAGCCCTCATAGCCGTCCTTGGAGAGGTTGCGCGAGCCGATGACCATATCTGCCTCGGGATGCTCCAAAAACGCGTCGCGCACGCGCGCGATGACGTCGGTGCCGTAGGCAAGGTCGGCGTCGGTGAACATGACGTAATCGCCCTTGGCAGCAAGCATGGCGGTACGAACGGCATAGCCCTTGCCGCGATTCTGCTCGTAGCCCACGACGCGCACGCAAGGCAGGTGCATCTGCTCTACCAGCTTGTCGCAGCCGTCCTTGGAGCCGTCGTTTGAGAAAATGATCTCGTAATCGTCAAAATTCGCCTGCATATAGTCGGACAGCTGACGCGCAGTGTCCTCGATAATGCTCGACTCGTTATACATGGGAATGCAAAGTGAAAATTTCATGATCTATCACATCCTTTGATTTAATTTCTGTAAATGTAAAGCAGCATGTCCACCTCTGTGGTCAGAGTGTCCAAGGCTTGCAGCTTGGCCTTGTCGCCTTGGCTCGTGCGCCAATAATAGGGTGTCATGGAAAACAGCGCCGCAATATCCTCCTGCCCCTCGACCGTGATCTCAAAGGTTGCGCGTCTGGTTTCCACCGGTGTCATCGCGGTGGGCAGATCGGCTCGCTCAGCATTTTCGTAGGTGTTTTCGTACATGGCGCGCTTGAGTCCCATCAGGTGCTGCTTGCCCGCTCCCAAAAGGAACAGATAACCGCCACCCTTCAGCACGCGGGCGTATTCCTGCTCGGCACAGGGCGCGAAGATATTAAGCACGCCGTCCGCGCACGCGTCACAGACCGGCATGGTGTACACCGAGGCCACGGCATAGGCCGCATGATCAAGCCCTTGCAGGCTTGCATCCTTGGCGGCACGCGCACAGCCGAATTTGGAAAGGTCAAAGCCCAGCATGCGGTAGCCCTGCCCTGCTAAGCGGTTTGAATACCAGCCCTGCCCGCAGCCCGCGTCGATCAACGCAGAGCCTTCCGGCAGATAGTCACGCACCGCCTGCTCCAGTACCTCGGCGGCAGGTGCGTAATAGCCCTTGCCAAGAAAGCTTGTCCGCGCGGCAACGGCCTGTTTGGAGTCGCCCCCGGGCATGTGTCCCGTGGCAAGGTTGACGTACCCTTCCTTGGCCACGTCGAATTGATGCTTGCCGCCTGTGCAGCAAAGCACTTTTCCCTCGATCCGCACGCCGTTTTTGCACACGGGGCAGACCAGGATATCGGTCAGATTGTCTAACATATCGTATCTCTCCGTTCTCTTCCCACCAAGGCAAGATACTCGTCGTAACTCAAGAGCAATCGCAAGGCGTCCAGCAGTGCGTTGGCTGTCATGTCCGCGGGCAGGCCGCAGGCCTTGGCGATCTCTGCGCGACGTGCCTTACTGTCTGCACCGCCCGAAAGACCGTCCAAGAAGAAATCGGTCTTGGAAAGCGGATTTTCGCGGTAACGCTCGGCCGCGTCAGCCTTGGCATAAGGAGCAAGCAGGTCGTAAAGCAACGCTGTATCCATCCCCTCCACGCCAAGCAGTCCTTGCGCACCCGGCGCTTGCTTACGGCGTTCCTTGCCCTTGATCTGCGGGATGTACAGCTGGATCAGCCTGTCCTTGGGGATCAGGCCCGAAATATGCGATCGGATGACCTTGCCGCCACCGTCGCTATCGGTCAGCACGATGATCATGCTGCGCTCGGAAAGCTTTTGCAAAAGGCTTGCAAGCTCTGTATTCTTGAACACGCCGAATCCGCCCGTGGAAATGATCTGCGCCTCGACGATCGAGGACAGCTTGATCTTATCATATTTCCCTTCCACGATGATGGGATACGGGATCACAAGCCTTTCCATCATAACCTCCATGCCGCCTTCGGCGGCTCAAATAGTGATGAAAACTTCACCGTGGAGCTTTGCTCCAAAAATGGGTTGGGCCCCATTTTTAGGTGAGGTTTATGCGTGAACTTTCACGCTAAAAACTCCTTAAAACAAATACGTCAAAAGCACCGCCGCACCCAGCAGTATGCGGTAAACGCCAAACGGTGCAAAGCCGTGGCGGGCGGAAAAATCCATTAAAAATTTGATTGTCAGGCGCGAGGTCACGTACGCGGCCACGCCTGCGACAAGCAAAGTAATCGCCGCCTCGTACGGCATGCGCAAATGATTTTGCAGCATAAACCCGGCAAACCCCAAGGCCTTGATCCCCGATGCACCAAGCATCACGGGCACGGCCATGAAAAAGGAAAACTCTGCAGCCGCCTTGCGGGAAAGCCCCAGCAGCATGCCGCCGAGAATGGTAGCTCCCGAGCGGGACGTGCCCGGGATCAGCGAGAGCACCTGAAAGCATCCTATACCAAGCGCGGTGGCGACTGACATCTGCCCCGTATCGCTCACGCGGGGCTCTCTGCCCTTTTGCAAGGCTTCAATGACAATAAACAGCACACCGTACAAAATCAGCATACAGGACACGACTGCGGGAGTATACAGCAGCGCATCCATATCCTTGCCGACAAGCTTTTGCAAAAGCGCATCGGCTAAGATCCCCGCAACGCCTGCGGGTACGCAGCCAACAGCAATGCAGATGCGTGTGCGAAGCACGCCTGCACGGGTTTCCGGATCTGCCCCTATGGGAAACAGCCGCTTGCCGTAAGCGGTGATCACTGCCAGAATCGCGCCAAGCTGAATGGCGACCAAAAAGAATTCCGTAAATTCGGCGGAAAACTGCGGGTGCACGTCAGTACCCACGTGCAAGGCAAGCAGATCCTCAAGCAGGATCAGATGCCCCGTAGAGCTGACGGGCAACCATTCGGTCACGCCTTCAAGAATGCCGTAAAGCAACGATTTCAGCAGGTAGAAACCCATTTATCTCCTATCAGAGCGAATCGGGTCTGCGCTTGTCAAAGCCACGGGGGCTGCCTGCGCGCATGATATCGCCCTCGCGTATTTCAAAGGGTACGCGGCACCAGAAAATCATGGAAGGATGCGGTGCCGAGGGAATGACTGTGCCGTCTGCCGAGTAAAGCTCGCAAACCTCAAAGCCGCGACCGATCTTGCCGGGAGAGATGACCTCAGCCCCCTCGCCCACGCTGACCTTGTTTCTCTGCACAAAGCGGTAAAGGATTCCCTGCTCTGTTTGCATGGGCACGCCTGCCGCCGCCAACGCATCTGCTTCCTCTTGATTATATTCCACTGCCGTTGCGAAATATGCCTTTTCACGCATATATCCGCATTCCCCAAGCAGCTGGGGATTGTTCATGGGGTCGTCCAAGTAAAATCCCGTGCCGTAGGTGCGGTGAGAGACGCTTTCCAGCTCCGAGAGCCACTCGGGATTGAACTCGTAGTGCTCGGGATCTGCCGTATAAGCATCCATGGCCATGCGGTAGGCATTGGTGACCACGGCCGCGTAGTACGCGCTCTTCATTCTGCCTTCAATTTTGAAGGAATCGATGCCGCTCTGCATCAGCTGAGGGATACAATCGATGGTGCACATATCCTTGGAGGACATGATAAACGTGCCAAGCTCGTTCTGCTCGATCGGAATGGGCATTTCGGGTCTCTTTTCCTCAACCAGCACGTAATTCCATCTGCAGGGCTGCGAGCAGGTCCCGCGATTGCCGTCGCGTCCGTTGAGCGCGTTGGCGAGCAGGCATCTGCCGCTGTAAGAAACGCACATCGAGCCGTGCACAAAGGCCTCCAGCTCCACGTGCTCGGGCAATGCCGCGCGAATGGCTGCGATCTCAGAAAAGCTCAGCTCACGCGCCAGCACCAGTCTCTTCGCGCCAAGTGCCGCCCACGCGCAAGCCGCTGCGGGGCTGACGATGCTTGCCTGCGTGGAGATGTGGATCTCCATATCGGGCAAAATTTCTTTGACTGTGGCAAGCACGCCCATGTCGGCTATGATCATGGCATCAATGCCGAAGTCCTTGATTTCGTGTAAAAATTTGCGCAAGAGCGGGTACTCCGCAGTGCGCGGCATGGTGTTGACCGTCAGATACAGCTTTTTGCCGCGCGCGTGGGTATATTCCACCGCCTCCTTGAGTTGATCGTTGGTAAAATTATCTGCCGCAGAACGCATGCCAAACATCTGTCCTGCGCAATACACGGCATCCGCACCGTAAAGCAGTGCCGCCTTGAGTTTTTCAAAATTCCCCGCGGGGGATAAAAGCTCGGGCATGTTGACCCCTCCTATGTGATATCGTGGGAAATACACGTCCTATCTATATAGACGCGAAAATTCCGAAAATGTTCCGTATTTGGGGAAAATTATTTCCGATTTTCCTCTTCTTGTGCCTTTTTGTCCTTTGCTTTGCTGATGGCAGGACGGATGACCTGGGTAAAGACGATGACTCCGATCAGCAAGCAAAGCGTCAGACAGGGCCAGATGATATAGCCCTTGGGCGTCAGTACCAGCACCAGAATAAAGGCCAAAAGCGACAGAACAAACAAGGAGCAAAGAAAGATGGTGACCAGATTGCGCTTTTTCTGCTGCTTTGCACGGTAGGCCTTGACCTCGTCGTTCTCATGGCTCGCGCCTGTTGCCGCCTGCTTTTCCAAGCGGTCGATCTCCTTGGCATACTGCTCGTACAATGCGTCGGCATCACGGAAGCCGTGAATCCTTTGGAGCAGCGAGAGCGAGCGATAATACTCGTGCACCGCACAGGGCGCGGGCTCGGTTGCCTCGGTGTAAATCTGTAATTTTTCGTCCTCGGTATAAGCCATCATGACACTCCTATCAAAAAAGCATAGTTTTTTTGATTATAACATATTTTGCAGAATTTCTCAATAGGTTTTTGCAAATATCCTTATATAAGGAAGAAAAAAGCCCGAATTCCATGGCCTTTGGAATTCGGGCTGATATTTATAAAATCAACAAGGCAACGGCGCAAAGCACAATGACAAAGCCAAAGTTGAAGGCCGTGAACTTGGCAAGATACGAGCCTGCCTTGCCGGGATTGTGCGCGCAGTACTCGCGGAAGGTGATCAGCGAGGCAAGAGACGCGATCAGCGTGCCTGCACCGCCGATATTGACGCCCAAGAGCAGCGCGGGATAATCAGCCGTAAACTGCGAGAGCAGGATGGCCGAGGGCACGTTACTGATGACCTGGCAGGAAAGCACCGAGAAGATCAGCGTATTCTTTTCAAGAAGTCCGCTCATCAAGGTGCTGACAGCGGGAATGCGCGCCATGTTGCCCGCAAAGACAAAGAAGCAGACAAACGTCAGAAGCAGACCGTAGTCCACGTCGGCAAGCGCCTTGCGGTCCATGAGCAGAAGTGCCGCTGTGATCACGATCAGACCCAGCCAATACGGCACGACGCGGAACACGACCACCAGCGCAAGCGCAAACAGTACAAGATAGATGACGGTGCGGCCGACGGGCAGCTTGCTCTCCCCTTCTGCGGGCATTTCCAGCTTGACGCGGGGCAGGCACAGGCAGCAGATGGTGATCAGCGCGATGGCTGTTGCAAACGGGATGGCCATAATGCCCATGAATTCGCCCGTGGGAATATTGAAATAGCTGTACAGATAGAGATTTTGCGGGTTACCGAAGGGCGTCAGCATACCGCCAAGGTTTGCTGCGATGTTCTGCATGATGAACACAAACGCCATATATTTCTGCATGCCGGTATAGCTCAGCACGAAAAAACCGAGCGGCAGGAAGGTCAAGAGCGCCATATCGTTGCTGATCAGCATCGAGCCGATAAAGGTGATCCACACCAAGGCCAGCACCGCCATGCGCAAGGACCCCGTGCACTGCACGATCTTGCGCGCCAGCACCGTGAAAAAGCGGATGTTCTTGAGCGCACAGATCACCGCCAACGTACAAAACAGACAGGTCAGCGTTTTCAGGTCAAAGTAACCGAGATACGCCGCGTCCGGGGGCACGATGACCGACGTGACGGCAGCACATGCAAACGCGATCAGCAGCACTGCATTCTTTTTGGCAAACGCGCCTGCTTTGCGCAACGTGTCTTGTGGATGTATAACAAACCGAGGATGTAATCTTTGTTGAATCATCACAAAATCCTTTCGCCCCGTAAAATTTCACAACGAGAGAAATTATACTACAACGCGCCCCGGATGTCAAGAGTTTTTTTGCAAAAAATGCAAAAAAACATCCGTGCACCTTTGGGTGCACGGATACTTTTACTTATGTAAGATTACTCAGCGTCAGCAGCTTCTGCAGCCTCAGCAACTTCCTCAGCGGGAGCAGCCTCAAGCTCAGCCTTAGCCTCTTCCAGCAGAGCGCGGATGGACAGGTTGACTTTCTGCTTCTCGTTGTCGATTGCAACGATCTTAGCGTCAACAGTCTGGCCGATCTCAAGCACGTCAGCGGGCTTTGCGATCTTGGTCATAGCGATCTGGGAAATGTGGATCAGACCGTCTACACCGTCAACGATCTCTGCAAATGCACCGAAGGGCATCATGCTGACGATCTTAACGCTTGCTACGTCACCCTCAGCATAGGTGTGGGTGAATACGTACCAGGGGTTGGTCTCTGCGGTCTTGTAGCCCAGAGCGATTCTCTTCTTTTCCTTATCAAAGCTCTTGACGTAAACAGTCAGCACGTCGCCGATTGCAACAACGTCAGCAGGAGACTTGATTCTCTTCCAGGACAGCTCGGATGCGTGAACCATGCCGTCAACGCCGCCCAGGTCGATAAATGCACCGTAAGTGGTCATGCTCTTAACGACACCGGTATAGGTCTTGCCTTCCTCGATCTCGTTCCAGAAAGCTTCCTCGCGAGCCTTGCGCTCGTCTCTCTGTACCAGACGGATAGAGCCCTTAGCTCTCTTGCCGTCACGGATCTCGATGATTCTCAGCTTAACGGTAGTGTTCAGAATGGTGTTCAGGTCGCCGTCCTTGGGAACGCCGGTCTGAGATGCGTGTACGAACACGCGGTTGCTGTCAACGGAAACGATGACGCCACCCTTAACGACTTCGACAACAGTGCCCTCCAGCACTTCCTCGGAGTCCTTAGCTGCGACGATTCTGTACCAGTTCTTGTCAGAATCAACGCGCTTCTTGGAAAGTTCAGCAACTCCCTCGATGTCGCTGACACGAATGACAAAGGCATCTACCTTGTCACCTCTGTGGAATCTGTCAGTCAACTTTTCGGGAGAATCATCAACTTGCTCGGCCTTGATGTAACCCGTAACGCCTGCGCCGAGGTCCAACTGGATCTCTGCATCGGTAACGTATTCAACGGTTCCGGTAACGACATCTCCTGTATTTAAAGTTTTGAGTGATGATTCCAACAGCTCTTCAAAGTTTTCAATAACTTCGCTCATGGTTTTTTCTACCTCCTCAATTATATCGCGCGGTGTTGAGGCACCTGCCGCGATCCCCACCCTTTGGTGAGTAAACGGACCATACGCAGACAGCTGTGCAGCACTTTCAACCAAGTAGGTATCCGGGCACGCACTCTTGCTGATATGGTACAGTTTTGTCGAATTTGAACTGCTCCGACTTCCTATGACAATCATGCAATCACACGCGCCGGCAAGGCTTGCGACCTCTTTCTGGCGAATTTCCGTGATACTACATATTGTATCAAAAATTATCGGATTTGTATATAGTTTTTTGATAAATTCTTTTGTTTTCAACCATTCGCCCAATTTTTGCGTTGTTTGGGCAACAATTATTGGCACTTTTGCGCATACCGTTTCCCACTTTTCGGGGGTCAGAATGCGCCTGAGCTCAGCAGCGTCCGAAAAAACGATTTTTTCGCCGTCAAAGCGCGAAAGAAAGCCCACCACCTCGGGGTGATCCTTAGCTCCCAGCACGTACAACACGTGCTCGGGCTTGTTGTGCTCTGCCACGATCTCATGGATCTTTCGGACAAACACGCAGGTGCAATCCACAAAGGAAAAGTACGGATTTTTTTCATGCAACGCCAAAAGCAACGCCTCAGTCTGCGCGGTCATGCCGTGCGCGCGCACAAACACCTTAACGGGTGCGCTCTTGCACGCCTCGTCGCACAAACGCGCAAGATCCTCCTCGCTTGCGATCCCGACGCCCTGCGCGGCAAGGCGCGAGACGTAGGTCTCGTTATGGATCAGCATGCCCAAGGTAAAGATACGCGTGCCGGGAGCGTGCTCTGCAATCTCGCGCTCCACCGCCTCAGCTGCCTTTCCCACACCAAAGCAAAAGCCTGCGTGCTTGGCTACGATGACTTCCCTTTTCATGCGTCCTGCTCCTTATTCATGAATTGCTCACCCAGCGTGCAGATGCGGTCAAACACCTTTTCTGTAATGGCAGCGTACTCTGCTTTTCCCGAAAGCCCCGCCGAATATTCCTCATACGACATGGGTGCGCCGATCACGATGTCCAGCCTGCGGCCAAACTTGTACTTGTAATCCTTCATGCAAAGGTAACACGGCAGAACGGTTGCACGTGTGCGGCTTGCGATCATACCGATGCCGTGATGGATCTCTGTCTCTCTGGGGTTGACACCCACGTTGCGGTGTCCCTGCGGGAAAATGCCCACGCACTTACCCTCTTCCAGCATAGCAATGCTGCGCTTGATGGCGGAAACGTCACCGCCCTTACGGTCAACCGGAAAGGCACCCAGCCCCTTGATCAGCCAGTTTAACAGCGGAATCCTGAAAAGCTCCTTTTTGGCCATGAAATGCGGCTGCTGCTTATGCGTCGCACCGCACAGAAAAATGGGATCTGCAAACACGGTATGGTTGCCGCAGATGATATACGGGCCATCCTCGGGGGCAGGCTCGTTTTCCGCGCCGTGTACGTGCACGCGAAACAGCCATAAAAACGGCTTGCGGAGCACTCCGTGGAATACACGATAAAATCCGCTCTTCATCTTACAGATCGTTCAGCTTATCGCCCAGCTTTTCCTTGATAAAGGCAAGCAGGCTCTCAAGGCTCTCCTCAAAGGTCAGTCCCGAGTTGTCGTACATGATGGCATCGTCTGCGGGGATGGCGGGCGCGATATCGCGGCCTGCGTCCTGCGCGTCACGGGCTACCATTTCCTCCATGACCTGCTCAAGTGTCACGTCCTGACCCTTTTCCAAAAGCTCCAGATAGCGGCGCTTTGCACGGGTCTCGGGAGATGCGGTCATGAAAAGCTTGAGATCCGCATCGGGCAGAATGACCGTACCGATGTCACGGCCGTCCATGATCACGCTGTTCTTGCGCGCGATCTCTTTTTGGGTCTCCAGCAAAAATGCTCTGACCTCGGGGATCTTGGAGACGCCCGACGCATACATCGAGATCTCGGGCTCGCGGATGCGATCACCGGGATTTATGCCGTTGAGATAAATGTTCTGCACGCCGTCCTCGAATTTGACCTCAATATGGATCTCGGGCAGCAGCGCGCAAACGGCTGCTACGTCATCGGCGGCAAAGCCGTGGTCGCGCACGTAAAGACCCACGGTGCGGTACATCGCGCCCGTGTCTACGTAAACGATGCCAAGCTTTTTGGCAATGGCCTTGGAAAGCGTTGTCTTACCGGCTCCGCCGGGTCCGTCAATGGCAATCTGAATCATGATAGTACTCCTTCAATATGAAAAATCGGTAGCGGCACTCTCGCCTGCGAGGTGTCCGGTGGAAAATGCGATCTGTAAATTAAAGCCACCCGTGTAGGCGTCCACGTCCAACACCTCGCCTGCAAAGTAAAGTCCCGATACAAGACGGGATTCCATGCTGGCGGGCTTGATCTGGCGTACGTCCACGCCGCCCTTGGTCACAATGGCCTCGTCAATGGGTCGAAATCCTGTCAGCTTGACAGAAAAGCCCTTGAGCAGCGATACAAGTGCATGACGCTCCTCGGCCGTGATCGAATTGACCTTTTTGCGCGGGTCAATTCCCGAGCGCGCGACCACCACGTCAATCATTTTCTGTGGCAAAAGGTCGCCAAGGCTATTGACAAAATCCTTATTATGATACTTGGAAAAATCCGATAGCATACGCGCATCCAGCGTTTTTTCGTCCAGCGCGGGCTTGAGATCGATATAGGCGGTATATTTTCCCGGCGCAATATCCTGCAGATGCGCCGATGCGCTTAAAATCATGGGGCCGGTCAGGCCGAAATGCGTGAACATCATCTCGCCAAAATCACGGTACACCGCCTTATCCGTGGCGTTATCCTTGATGACAAGCCCTACGTTGCGCAAGGAAAGCCCTTGCATGGTGCGGCAATCGTTTCCCTCACAAGTGATGGGCACCAGCGACGGGATCAGCCTTGTGACGTTGTGTCCCGCTCTCGCCGCCAGCTTATATCCGTCACCGTCCGAGCCTGTCAGCGGATAGGACTTTCCTCCCGTGCACACGATCACGCGGTCAAATTCGTAGTTTTTATCGGTGCGCAGACCGCAAACGCGACCGTCTTCGATCTGCAAGGAGCTCACTCGCTGGCAAACGACCTTGACGCCCGCATCCTGCACGGCACGCTTCATGGCGTTGACGATATCAATGGCCTTATCCGATTCGGGAAAGACGCGGTTGCCTCGCTCGGTTTTGAGCGGCACGCCCAGATCCTCAAAAAAGGCCTTGGTGTCCGCCGTGGTAAAGGCTGCCAGCGCGCTGTAAAGAAAGCGCGGATTGGTGGGCACGTTGGAAAGAAAGGTATCTCTGTCGCAATCGTTGGTCACGTTGCATCTTCCCTTGCCCGTAATGCGCAGCTTTTTGCCAAGGCGATCGTTCCGCTCAAACAGCGTCACATCTGCACCCATATTGGCGGCAGCCACAGCTGCCATCATACCCGCAGCACCGCCGCCCACAACGGCGACACGAACGGGAGAAAAATCACCGTATTCCATCATTACTGCTGGGTCTTATCGTAAATGTCGTATTCGTCCCACAGCACCTCAAGGTGGCGCAGTCTCTCGGTCACCTGCTCCTGGCAAACGCGGGAAACGGCTACGACAAGCGCGTTGATCACGCTCAGGGGAGCGACCAGCGAATCCACAAAGGACGCCATGTCGCTCTGTGCAACCAGCAGCTGATCCGCACTTGCGGCAAGCGGGGATTCCACGCTGTCGGTCAGACAGATCACGTCCGCACCGCTCTTGTGCGCATACTCGGTTGCCTTGATAATTCTCTTGGAGTATCTGGGAAAGCTGATGGCGATAACAACGTCACCCTCTCCCACGCCCAGCATCTGCTCAAACACCTCAGCACCCGAAGCGGTCTGCACGCGGCGCACGTTATCAAAGATCATGCGCAGGCTGTGATCCAGAAAGGATGCCAGCGAGGACGAGGAGCGCACACCCAGAATATAAATGCTCTTGGCGTTCACGATGCTGTTCACTGCAGCGTCAAACGCCTCGCGGTCAATGCCCTCCAACGTTTTGCGGATCTTTTCCGCATCCGATTCCAGCACCTTGGAGAGTACATCACCCTTACCGATCAGGTTGTTGGTGACCTCGATACGCTGGAAGGAGGTCAGCTTAGTGCGGATCAGCTCCTGCAGCGACTTCTGGAACTCGGGATAGCCCTCGTATCCAAGCTCAATGACAAAGCGCACGACGGTGGACTCCGAAACGCCTACCGCCTGTCCAAGCTTGGAGGCGGTCATGTAAGCCGCCTTGTCATATTCCTGCAAAATATATTTTGCGATCAGCTTTTGCCCCTTGGAAAAGCCGGTCATATTCTCTTCAAGAAGTCTTAAAATGTCTCTTTTCATAACAGATTCCCTTTCTGCCATCAAGATTGTGCCCAAAGCACGCCAACTTTAATTATACACCCATTCTTTTGGGGTGTCAAGGGTTTTTGCAAGTCTTTGGGCGTAAAATTGCATTTTATCATTTCACAAATCTAATATTGGTGCCACATCTCAAAAAAAGTTTTCGCCCGCCTTTTTCAGAAAGGCATGGTGGCGTGTGAATATTGTTGTATTTTCAAGTGTTTTTGACGCCACCTGATGCTGAATTTCGGCAAAATTCAGCATCCAAAAGTTAACCGGCGCAGCCCTCGTCGCCTCCGCAGAGGCGAAACCTCTCTTACGCCGTTTCAATTCGCGCAGCGAATTACTGGTTCATTTTTTTGCGGCTACTTGCTCAAAAAAAGAACGGAGATGGTTTTCTCAGTGCAACAGAAAATACCCACCGCAAGCGCGGCGGGCATTTATACTAACTATCCCTGCAGTGCCGGCAACACCGGGAACGATTGCTCGGATGCATGACCAATTATTATTGAATTCACGCCTGACGGGACGTCGAGGGCGCCGTCCCCTGCAATCGGTGAAAACGCGTCACGCAAAGGGATCTCTTCATGTTTGCATTGTATTCATTCCGCACTCATTATTCCGCGCGATTTCTCGCAAACTCACTTGCAAGCATGGAATACGTACCCACGGTGCGATACGCGCCCTTGACCAGCATAGCCTCGCGTCTTTCGCCCTCAAATTTCATGCCCAAGCGCTCCATGAGTCTGCAGGAGCGATCGTTGCCCTTTAAGTACCTTGCCTCGATACGGTGCAATTTGAGCGCGACAAAGCCAAAGCGAACCACCTCGGCGACCGCCTCGGTCGCATACCCCTTGCCACAGTAGTCGGGATGGAACACGTATCCAATCTCGCCTGCGTCGTTGGGGTAATCAAAGCGCGTAAAGCCGCAAGAGCCGATCACTCTGCCGCTTTCCTTTTCCACCACGGCCCAATCGAAATAGTCGCCCACGCTGTATCTCTGCCCGATATAGCGCAGATAATCCTGCGTGTACGCCACGCTCGTGTGCGGCGCCCAGGTCAGAAACTCGGTCACGTCCTCTCGACAGGAATAGGCGTAAATATCCTCCTTGTCCGAGACCAGCATCTTGCGCAAGATCAGCCGCTCGGTCTGAAGCGTGGGGATTTTTGAAAAGATACGGTATATGCTTTCCTTCTTCATGGATATTGCTCCTTTGGTCTTCATATCCCCATTATAACGGATTGCCGGAGCTTTTGCAAGAGTGTGGAAAAATTATTTGCAAAATATTGCTCCTTTGCGTGACAAGACACAAGTTTTATGGTATAATGAATGGGAGTATGGAAAAGAGAGGAGGACGCATATGAAGGAACAGCTGAACCGCGTGATGGTGCCCGTCATTTTAGGCGACGGCCCACAAGCCACCGCGATTGCACGCAGGCTTTACCGCCGCTATGGCGTAATCTCGCACATCTATTGCGCCCACCCCTCGATTTTCACTTATCTGCTCTCTTACGTGCGCGTGGTGCGCACGCCCGATTATCTGCAAGGGGAGCTTCTTTTGGAGGATCTGCGCATCTTTTCCGAGGAATACCCCGATCTGCTCTTTTGTCTGATCCCCTGCTCCGACCAATACAGAGCCTTTTGCTTGGCGCACGCCCGCGAGCTTGAGCCTTATTACGTCATCCTGCAGCCCGAGCAGCTGCAAAAAGATGCACTGCCCTATCTCTCCAAGGAGGAGCTGCCCGTATGAATCTCATCAAGTTGCTCAATCAAATTCCGACCGTCAACGGTGTGTCTCTGACCTATATCAAGCCCTATCCCGTTCCCGATGCGGATGTCTCTTATATTTGCCATGACTCACGCAAGGCAGGCCCTGATTGTTTGTTCGTTTGTATCCGCGGCTACGTCAGTGACGGACACAACTACGCCATGGCAGCGTATTCGGGCGGTGCGCGCGTCTTTTTGGCAGAGCATCCCTTGGATTTGCCTGACGATGCTTGCGTCGTTTGCTGTCCCGACACGCGCAAGGCTCTTGCCGCGTTAGCAGCCGCCATTTACGATCACCCTGCGGACAAGCTGCACATAATCGGTATCACGGGCACCAAGGGCAAAACCACCACCGCGCTGATGATCCACAGCATACTGGAATCGCTGGCCATTCCCTCGGCCTACATAGGCACAAACGGCATTGATTTTGGCGGCAGACACTACGCCACGGTCAATTCCACGCCCGAGAGCTTGGACCTGCACGAATATATGGCGCAGATGGTGGAATGCGGCGTCCGATACGTGGTCATGGAGGTATCCTCGCAGGCGCTCAAGCTGCACCGCGTACACGGCATCCGCTTTGACACCTGCATCTTTACCAATCTCTATCCCGATCACATCGGCGGCGTGGAGCACGCCGACATGGAGGAATACAAGGCATGCAAAAAAATGCTCTTTTCCTTCCCCGGCATTAAGCATATTCTGTGCAACGCGGACGACCCGGAGGCGGCACATATGCTAAAGGACGCAAGTGCGCCCGTGACCACCTTTGGCAAGGGCAGATCGTGCGCATGGCGCGGCTCTGAGATCAAAGCCGAGATCTGCCATCGCGTACCCGGCACGGCGTTTACGTGCCATACCCCCCAAGGCCTTACCCTGCCCGTACAGATCCCCTTTCCGGGAGATTACAGCGTCTATAACGCATTGTGCGCACTGGCGGTTTGCGACAAGCTTGGGATCCCGCTTGAAGACAGCGTCGCCGCTCTTGGCCACGTACGCGTCAAAGGCCGCTTTGAGCCTGTATTTCTGCCCGGCCGCCCCGATTCTACCTTTATCATCGACTACGCGCACAACGGAGCTTCCCTGCGTGCCGTGCTGAGTGCACTGCGCGCTTACAAGCCGAAACGTCTGATCTGTCTGTTTGGCTCTGTGGGCGACCGCACGCAGATGCGTCGCTTGGAGCTTGGTGCGGTGGCAAGCGAGCTTTGCGATCTCTCGATCCTGACCTCGGACAACCCCGGCAACGAATCCCCCGATCAGATCATCGCGGACATTGCAGCCGCCTTTACGCACGATCGCTATGTCTCTATCCCCGACCGTGCCGAGGCGATCTCCTATGCAGTCAAGATTGCCCAAAAGGGCGACATGATCGTGCTGGCGGGCAAGGGCCACGAAGCCTACCAGTACGTGCGCGGCAAATACCTGCCCTTCTCGGAAAGAGAAATTTTGATGGAAGCGGATAAGATGCTGTAAACGCACAGGGACTGCGAAAAAGCAGTCCCTGTTTTATTTTCTCATATGAAAGGCACTTCGCCCTGCGGATACGTTATCCGTCCATCTGTAGGGTGCGACGTCCTCGACGCACCGCCCTGCAACAACATTTTGTAGGGACCGACCTCCCGGGCGGTCCGATCCAATATTATCCCGCACATCATGGACCGTCGAGGACGCCGGTCCCTACAATGCGAAAAAACGATGCGTCGAGGACGTCGCACCCTACAGACGGACGGATCTCGCATCCCGGATGTTCGCTGCTTACAATTTTCGTACGCTTCTTCCGTACAGGTATATTCGTTTCATGTCAAAGCCCCCTACTCTTTTTCAGACAGCGCCCGAAGTGCATTCGAAAGTGCAAGATAGACCTGTTCCCTGCTTTGCAAAGGATACAGCACGTCCTCGTCCGCCTCGTCCAAGGAAAAAGCCAGCCCGAATTGGTCGGGATAGATCTGCACGTCTGCAAAATACGGACCGTACAGGCCTTGTATGCCAATGCATTTGAGGTGCTTGTGAAAGTCCACAAAGATCTCAGGCCTTGCAATGCCCAGCGATTTCAGCTTTTGCAGCATGCTGCCGTCCAGATAATCTGCAAGGAGAAGGTCAAATGCGCCCATGTCCTGCGCTCTTTGCTCCAGATATTTCCGAATTCGGGTTTTCTTACTCAAGCACATACGCACACTCCTTTTTGAATCTTTTGCAAGCTATTATATCACACTGTCCAAAGGCTTGTCAAGAAAAAGGCCTCCCGCCATGGCAGGAGGCCTTTGATTTTTCTTGAATTACTTTCTGGTGCCCTGCTTGAACATGGACAGCATGTCGTCCAGATCGTCGTCAGCGGAGCTTGCCTTAGCATCTTCCTTTACGGGAATTGCCTTTGCGGGCTCGCTCTTGGGCTGCAGTGCAACCTTACCGGGATTCTGGTTATCGTCCTTCTTGTCAAAGCCGGTTGCGATGATGGTGATTCTCATCTCGTCCTCCAGCTCAGGGTCAAAGCCTACGCCCCAAATCACGCTTGCATCGGGATGAGCCTCGTTTGCGATCATGGTGGAAGCCAGATCCACGTCCTCCAGACCTACGTCAGGAGATACCATGATGCTGATCAGAACGCCACGTGCGCCCTTGATCGAGGACTCGAGCAGCGGGCTGGAGATAGCAGCGCGAGCTGCCTGCTCTGCCTTATCCTTACCGGTTGCAGAACCGATACCCATATGTGCATAGCCTGCGCCCTTCATAACAGAAGTGACGTCAGCAAAGTCCAGGTTGATGAACAGGGATTCGTTAACCAGGTCGGATACGCTCTTAACGCCGCGGTGCAGCACGTTATCTGCAATCTCAAATGCGTTAGCCAGAGTGATTCTGGTGTCGGTTACCTGCTTGAGCTTTTCGTTGGGGATCACGATCAGAGAGTCTACGTACTGGCTCAGCTCTGCAATACCCGCGTCAGCCTGCGCTGCTCTGCGTGCACCCTCAAATGCGAAGGGCTTGGTTACGATACCGATGGTCAGAATATCCATCTCCTGTGCAACACGTGCCACAACGGGAGCTGCGCCGGTACCGGTGCCGCCGCCCATACCTGCGGTTACGAATACCATATCGGTACCCTGCAGGAACTTCTTGATATCATCCAGGGATTCCTCTGCTGCGCGTGCACCGATCTGAGGATTGGAGCCTGCACCAAAGCCCTTGGTCAGCTTTTCACCGATCACGAGCACGGTAGCTGCCTCGGATCTGCGAAGTGCCTGTCTGTCAGTGTTAATGGACACGAATTCAACGCCGCGGATGTGGCTGCTGATCATTCTGTTGACAGCGTTATTTCCGCCGCCGCCTACACCGATCACCTTAATATTGACACCACAATCATAGGTATCGTCATGTTCAAAAGTCATTTTGTTGCCCTCCCGAAATTTATAAATCAGAATTTTTATTTTTACACCTAAAGCACAACACCTTGTGTTTTGCGGGCAAAATCAGCCCAACATATGCTTTATATATATAATATAACAAACTCTCAAATAATTCAAGAGGTTTCGCAAAAATAATTGCAAAAATTTATGAAAAATTCACAATTTTGTGCGACATTCCGCTGCGACAATGTCATACGACATCACTCGGTGGGCACATCGAGGTCTCTATCCCCTGCCGGATACATTGAGAACTGCTCACCGCCCAGCAAAATCACGTACTTCTGATCGGGATCGATCTGCCCGCTTGCAAGGATCTGCTCGGCCAAGGCAAGCTTTTGCGCAAAGTCCTGCTCATCGCGGACTCTGCCAAAATCAATACGGTATTGGCTATCCAGTGTGACTCTGACGTCAAATTTCTCGCGCAGATCCACCAAGGTCAGTCGCTCTGCCAGCGAGGATGCCTCCAGGTAGGAAAGGAATTCGGAAACGTAAGCAAAATCCTGCTCGGTCTTGTCTCCTTGGTCGGTATCCTCCTCGCGCGTAAAGCGCAGCTTACTGGCTCTGCCCGGCTCTGTTTCATCCAGCACCGGTGCAGGAAGTGCAAGCTTGGTCAAGCCCCGATCGGCAAAGCTCTGTCCGTCTCTGGCAGCATCCACCACGCGAAGATCAGGTCCGACAGCAAGCCATCCGGTGTGACTCTTACCGCCGATCTGCGTATCGTAATAAAAATAATACAAGGGAGATTGCTCCTTGACAGAGATACGCAGCGTTGCGGGAAATTCATACTTCACCTCTGCGCTCTCCAGATACAAGAGATTGTCAAGCAGCCGTTGCTCTGCCCTGTGCGGCAGCAACGTCAAAAGCGGCGTCCATGCAGACTTGTCCAGCACATCCATGATCTCCTCGTCCGTATAATGCGACTGATTGGCATCGATCTGCACACCAAGAACGGGAAACAGTGCTATCACCAATAAAACAAAGATCAGCGAGCCAATCACCAGACCAACCACAGCCGTTTTTCGTGTGATCGCCCTTTTTTGCTCGGGCGAATAATTTTTCCGAGGGATCTTTTCAAGTAAAGCGTCCCTGAATTTTTGCAGTGCTTCCTTCATGCCAAAGTCCTCTTTTTGTCAAGCAGCTGCTCGATCTCGTCAAGAATTCTGGCATTCGCATCTGTGCAAGCAAAGGCTGCAATGCGTTCCTTCATCTCTGCTCTCTTGCGCTCGCTTGCAAGCAGCTCCTCCACACGGCTCTCCAGTCCACCGTCCGCAAACTCGCTCTCACGTGCATACAAGGCTGCGCCCGCGTCTCCAAGCGCCTTGGCATTCTTATACTGGTGATCGTTTGCCACGTTGGGAGACGGGATCAGAATAGCCGCCTTACCCATCAGCGCAAGCTCGGAGACCGTCATCGCACCTGCGCGGGAAATGACGATATCCGCTGCAGCCATTTGCACGGGCATGTCGTAAATGTATTCCGAAACGCGCACGTTGGATAGCTTATAAAGCCCTGCCTTAGTATATTTTTCCTTGTATTCCTCGTAATAGTCCTTGCCCGTTGCAGTCACGAAGAGCACGTCGGGATGAGCCTTAGCCATACTCTCGATCATTTCAAAGACGTAGCGGTTGACCATCATGGCACCTCTGCTGCCGCCAAAGGCCAAGACCATATAGCGATATTTCCCATCCGCGTCGATCTTTCTTCTTGCCTCCGCGCGATCGCATGCATGAAAGCCGTGCAGTAAGGGATTGCCGACCACACTTGTCTTGTCGGGCTGCCCGAACAGCTCTGCCGCCTCGGGGAAATTGACTAAGATTCGGTCAACCTTGCCACGCACCTGCATCAATGCCTTTCCGGGTAACGCGTTGGATTCGTGTACCAACGTAGGCACACCCATGCGCGATCCTGCAGCAAGTAAGGGCCAGCTTGCATAGCCGCCCGTGCCTATGATGATGTCAGGCTTGAATTTCGTGATCAGCTTTTTGGCTTGCATCTGCGATTTAGCCATCAGACAAGCAGTACGCACGTTTCCGGGATGGAATACGGGTGAGCGCATGCCGCAGATATCGATGCTGTAAAACTCCTCGTACAGTGTGCGCGACAAAAGCTCCTTTGCCTTATCCGAGCGTTCGGTAGATGCGGCAAAAGCGATGTGTGCCTCGGGATATTTCTTTTTGATCGTGTCAGCTATGGCGATGGCAGGGTTTACATGCCCTGCCGTACCGCCTCCGGTCATCAATACGTTCATAACTCTCTCCGGATTATTTTTTCTGATAAGAATAACGTGAAATTGATAGAATAATGCCCATCTCAAAGATCTGCAGGGCAAGCGCCGTACCGCCCGATGAAAAGAACGGCAACGAAATGCCGGTATTGGGCATGGAATTTGTCACTACCGCGATATTGAGGATGGTTTGCAGCGCGACCTTGGTGGTAAGCCCGTACACAGTCAGTGCGCAGAACTTGTCGGGTGCGTTGGCCGCGATCTTATAGCCGCGCCATACCAGCATGACCACAAGTGCCATCAGGATCAGCACGCCCAGCATACCAAGCTCCTCGCACAGGATAGTAAAGATAAAGTCGTTCTGGGGCTGAGAGACATAGCCGTACTTTTGCTGGCTCATGCCAAGGCCGCGACCGAAAAATCCGCCCGACCCAATCGCATAAAGCCCCTGCAGTGTCTGCCAGGCCTCGCCAAGCGGGTCAACCTTGTCAATGTTGATCCATGTATCGATTCTCTGTCTTGCGTAATCCGAGAACAAAAGCACACCGCTGACCACGCCCACACCGGCAACGCCGATCACACCGAACCATTTGAGCTTAGTGCCGCCCAGGAACATGACCACAATGCCAAGCACGCCTAAGATGATCAGGCCCGAAAGGTGCTTTTCCAGCATGACAAGGCCACAGATAATGCCGATGATGACCACGGGGCCAAGCACGCCGTAGGTAAAGTGGCCGCCGAATTTCTGTACTGTGCCTATCTGCTTTTGGTATTTTGACATAAAGAGTGCCAAGAACATAATCAAGGCCATTTTTGCGATCTCGGAGGGCTGAATGGTAATGCTGCCGATCGCGATCCAGCGGTTTGCACCGCCGAACACCGTACCGCTGATCAGAACTGCCAAAAGCAGCACGACAGATCCTCCGTATGCGCAGATGGCAAAGAACTTCCAGAACCAGGGGCGCGCCATGAACACAAAAGGCGCGGTAGCGGCTACGGCCAGCACCAGATACATGATGTGCTTTTTGATAAAGTAGGTGGAATCTCCGTGATACTGCGCCGCATAGATCGAGCTTGCACTGTACGCCATGATCACGCCGTACAAAATAAGTCCCAGCACGATCAGGAAAAACCACACGTCAATGCCGCCGCGCGTCAGCACCCCCGGCTCGGGCAGAGGCTCACCGTGTATTTTTCTTTGATAGATCGGATCCTCCGGCTCCATCAGTGCATCCTGCTTTTGATTGATCTGATCTGCCACCTCAGTGCCCTTCAGATGCAAGGCACGCTTGAATCTTTCCCAATATACCCGATGCTTTTTCACGGTCTCACCTCCCTTTCAAACGAATTTTCAAATTTTCTTAAGCAATGACGGTCAAAGCAGCCAGGACGCACAAAAGCATTGTCACAAGGCTGAATACCGCAACGATCTTTTTCTCGCTCCAGCCACACTTTTCAAAGTGATGGTGCAAGGGTGCCATTTTGAACAGTCTCTTGCCGTGCGTCAGCTTGAAATACAGGATCTGGAACAGGCTGGAAAGCATTTCAACAATATACACAAAGCCCGCGATAATGACCGCAACCTCCATGTGCGCCATGAATGCGCAGCCCATCAGCACGCCGCCGATGAACAAAGATCCCGTGTCACCCATAAACACGCGTGCGGGGTGATGGTTGTAGATCAGGAACGCGCACACAGCACCAAGCAGCGCGGCAGAAACCACGCCCAGCATGCCGTCACCGCCTATGATCGCCATGATGGCCAAGAACAGCGAGACCACTGCGGTGATGCTGCCTGCAAGGCCGTCGATGCCGTCGGTCAGATTGGTGGCGTTGACAAAGCCCGCGATCACGATCATATAAATGGGATAGGCAAGCCAGCCAAGCTTGATTGTAATCTCGGTAAACGGAATGACGATATCGGTGGAGAGATTCCCCGTCATGGCCATCATGGCCACGTATGCACCCGCAAACACCAGCTGCAAAAGCAGCTTTTGCCAAGCGGTCAGGCCCTGATTCTGTTTTTTGAGCAGCTTGCAATAATCATCGATAAAGCCGATGGCCGCATTACAAACGCCAAGCAGCAGCGCAAGTGCGAGCGGGATCAGTGCCTTTGCCTGTGCCGCGCCTGCCTTGACCAAATACAATACGGCAACTGCTGCCAACACCAGAAGGAAGGGCGGGATAAATCCGATACCTCCCATAGTGGGAGTCCCTTGCTTATTTCCGTGCCATGCAGGACCAAGCTCGTAAATGGTCTGACCGATCTTTTTGGCACGCAGCACGGGGATCAAAAAATACAATACGATCGCACTGATGGCAAATACACAAAAGGCAATGATCAAAGCCTCAGTGGCAAGTGCCGCCTGCTCACTCATCTCTACACCAAATAATCTCAAAAGCATTTTCTATCCCTCGCTTTATGCATTCAAACGTCGTTTTATCATATCATAAATCTCTTCCAGGCGCATGCCTCTGCTTGCCTTGAGCAGCAGTGCATCCTTTTCTTGCAGCATTGAGCAAAGCGTTTGGGCCGCCTGCTGCTTTGCGTCCGGGCCTGTATATGCGTATACCTCGCATCCGCCCTTTGCCCGTGCACCGCTTGCAATATGCGCGCCAAGCTCGCCAACCGTGATCAGCACGTCAAGCATCCCGGCAGCGTGTGCACCGATCTGCTCGTGCAGTTGTCCGGTGGTTTTTCCGAGCTCCAGCATGTCTCCAAGAAGTGCAATGCGTCTGCCGTCCACCTTCAGCTCACCCAGCGTTTGCAGTGCGGCTCTCATGGATTCGGGGCTTGCGTTATAGCAATCACACAGCAGCGTCACGCCACCCATCTGCTCGATCTGCTGACGCATGGGTGCGCCCTTGTAATCCAGAATACCCGCGCGGATCTGCGCATCGGACAGGTGAAAGATCTTTCCCGTCACAGCCGCAAACATGGCAGCCATGACCATATGCTTGCCAAGCGCAGGCACACGCACGTCCGTGCGCACCTCGTGCTTGGTGTGAAGATCGAATACCGTGTATCCGTCTTCTGTATATCGAATGTTTTGTGCGCGCACGTCGGCATTCGGATTGTCAATGCCGATATAGACCGTATGTCTGCCCTCTGCTCTCTTACCCGCCAGTAACGGCTCGTCTGCGTTGAGCAGCAAAAAGCCACCTTGACGCAATCCGTCTGCAACCTCAAGCTTGGCAGCGGCAATATTCTCGCGCGTACCTAAGTATTCCAGATGCGAGCTTCCCACGTTGGTGATCATGGCTACAAAGGGGCAAGCCGTACGGCTCATACGCGAGATCTCTCCGCGCGCACTCATGCCCATCTCCAGCACGGCTGCGCGATGGTGTGCGCCGGCCTGCATCAGCGACATGGGCATGCCGATCTCACTGTTGAAGTTGCCCGCAGCCGCGTACAGATTCAGCTCGCGACGCAAAACCGCAGCCACCATTTCCTTGGTAGTGGTCTTGCCCACGCTGCCTGTCACGGCAACCGTTTTCATGGGGTCGTTTTGCCCGAACTTTTCAATCCTGTAGCTTTTAGCAAGCTGACAAAAGGCCGCTACACTGTCCTCTACCACAGCTGCGCCCACCGTGCGGGCACAGATATCGTGCGGCACGTACTCGCAAAGAATGCATCTGCATCCCGCTTCGATGACCTGCCCGATATAGTCGTGTCCGTCCACGCGTTCACCGCGAATGGCCACGAACATGGTATCCTTATCCGCTTCTCTGGAGTCGGTACAGATATATGAAAACTCCACGCCTGCACTGCCCGTAAAATCGTACAGCTCGCCACCGCAATACGCCGCAGCCTGCGCCAGATTCATGGGCTGCATGCCAAGCTTGATCTTCATATCCGCTCACTCTCCTTGATCCGTTTGTTCTTGTACGTTCTTTTTATACTGTGCGACCGCCTCTGTGACGATCTGCTTTTCATCAAACCAATGTCGCCCGTTTTGTGTGATCTCGTAGGTTTCGTGCCCCTTACCCGCAAGCAGGATCACGTCGCCGCGCCTTGCATGTGCGATCACGTGGCGGATCGCCTCGCGTCTGCTCTGAATGACGCGATAGTGGGCTCTGCGATCCACACCCTTTAATATGTCTGCAATGATATCCGCCGTTTGCTCGGTGCGACTGTTATCTGCCGTGATCACCGTATAGTCGGCCATGCGAGTTGCCACCCGACCCATCAGTGCACGCTTGCCCTTGTCCCGATCTCCGCCGCAACCAAATACCAGCACCACTCTTTGCGACCGTTTTTTTAGCCGATGCACTGTACGCAAAAGGCTCTCCAATGCATCCGGCGTGTGCGCATAATCGATCAGCACCGAAAACTCCACGTCAGCCGGCAGCGGGATCCGCTCCATTCTGCCCGGAATCGGCTGCATAGCCTGCATACCGTCCTTGATCCTTTGCGCCTTGACACCGAGCAGCAGTGCCGCAGCTGCGGCTTCTACCGTATTGATCACGGCAAACTGTCCGCTCATGCCGCAGCTAACGCGTACTCGCGCGTTTGGCGAAACCAGACTGTATCGCGTGCCCGAAAAGCTCGTGCTGATCTCCTCGGGGTAAAAATCCGTTCCCTTGCTCCTTGCAGAGCAGGAAAAAACTCCGTCTGACCGAGCAGTACGCAGCGTGGCCAACAGTGCGTCGTCCATGTTGAGCAGCACGCGTTTGCTTTGATCCATCAGCTTTTTCTTGGCTGCAAAGTATGCCTCGGAACTGCCGTGATAATCCAAATGATCCCGCGTGACGTTGGTAAAAATCCCAAGATCAAAGCAGATCGGTGCGCATCGCGCCTGATCCAGTGCGTGCGAGGTGACCTCCATGACCACGATCTGTGTGCCCTGCTCCGCCATTTCGGCAAGCATGGGATACAGCTCGAGGGGCTCGGGAGTGGTCATATTGGCAGTAGTTGTCTCGTTTTTGGGAAAGCTCCCCGAAGGCCCTTCGCACTTGACAGTACCGACCAGTGCGCACGGTATATGCGCGTATTTCAAAAGCTCGTAAAGCGTCCAGGCAACCGAGGTCTTACCGTTGGTACCCGTCACGCCCACAAATCGCATCTTGCCCGAGGGCTTGCCGCACCACGCATCCGCAAGGTGTGCCAAGGCCGCTCTTGTATCGGGCACACGCACAGTGCGCAGCCCGTCCGGGACGTCTCCCGCAAAATCCTGTGCCACAACTGCGGCGCACGCGCCGCGGTGGGCTACAGTCTGCAAAAAGGTGTGCCCGTCTGCATTTCTCCCCTTCAGGCAGACAAACAGCTCTCCCTTGGCAAGCCTTGTTGAATCGATGCAAATACCCGCAACACGGATCTGCTCTGCACCCGCAGGAGCTTGTATTCCCGCTGTTTCCAATAAATCTGAAAGAATCATGAAAGCCTCCGAAATTGTTTCTCTTTTGGCTTCCTGTTCTTTATATTTCCTTTTTTTAGTTGCCCGCCTCGGGCAGACCCTCGTTTTCTACGTCATCCGCCACATTTTCGTCTCTGAAGTAGACTGTAACGGTCGTACCGATCTTGACCTCGGTTCCGGGTTCGATCGACTGCGAATACACCGTAGCAGCTGTGCCGCTCATGTAATTATACGTACCCGAGATCTTGATATTCAGATTGCTGTTTGCCAGCAGCTGGCTGGCTGCCACTGCGGTCTTGCCGGTAAGATCCGGCACCTTGACCGTTTTTTCTTCCATTTTACGCTCGGTGTATACGATCAGCACCGCGCTTTCCTTTTCCACAAGCGTGCCCGCTGCAGGAGACTGCGCGTAGATCAGATCGCCGTCACCGATCACCTTAAGCTCAAAGCCAACGCTCTCGGCATAGCCGCGCGCCGCATCGACCGACCACCATTCCACGCCGGGGGTCTTGACCGCCATCTTTTCAAGCTCTGCATCGGTATAAACTGCTTCTACACCGAGATAAGGCAGAATGGTCTCCATCACGTTTGCAACGTAAGGAGCCGCCACAACAGAGCCGTACAGTGTACCCTGAGTAGGCTGGTCTACCATGATCAGCGTAATGTATTGGGGATCGTCTGCGGGAGCGTATGCAACCGTTGAGCAGATATACTTGCCGTCGATCAGCTCACCGTTTTCGTCACGAAGGTCCTTTTTCTCGGAGGTACCGGTCTTGGCTGCAATTCTGTAGCCCGCAACGTACGCGTTCTTTGCGCCGCCGTTGCCCGAAACACCCTCCTCCAGGATCTGCGAAATGGTCTTGCAGGTCTGTGCACTGATGACCTGGCGTCTGATCTGGGGCTCAAAGCTTTGGATCACGTTGCCCTTGGTGTCCGTAATACTCTTGACCAATCTGGGCGTGACCAGATCACCACCGTTTGCTACGGCTGCGATGGCCGTCACGTGGCCAAGCACCGAGATCTTGAAGTTCTGGCCAAACGATGCTGTGGCAAGATAAATGTCCGCGCTCTCAAACGTGCCCTTATTCCAGAAGGTGACGCCTTCAACAGTGCTTCCCTCTCCGGGCAGGTCGATGCCTGTTTTTTCAAAGTAGCCGAACGATTTGAAGTAACGGTAAAAATTCGAGGTGCCGATGCGCTCGCCCAGCTTCATCAGCCAGGGGTTGCAGGATTGTTGAATGCCCTCGGGGAAGGTCAGCGTGCCATGCCCCTGTACCTTATGGCACTTGATCTTATGGCCGTTGACGATATGATAGCCGGGGCAGAAGGAGGTCTCGGACAGCTGCACCAGATTTTCCTCCAGTGCCATAGCCGCGGTAATGATCTTGAAGGTCGAGCCGGGCATATATACCTCGGTAACAGCCTTGTTATTCCAGGTGGTCAGCAATAGCTCCTGCTTAAGCGTGCCGTATTCCTCGCTGTCCGCGGCAAAGCCGCTCTCCTCCAGCACCCTCAGGCTTTCCTCATTGAGTGTCCATGGACTGTTGAGATTGAAGGTGGGATAGACCGAAATGGCCAACACGTCACCCGTGTTGACGTCCATGACGATACCGCACGCGCGGTTTTCTCCACCCGATTCCAGGTATGCGGCCTTGACCTGCTCATCAAGCGCATTCTGCACGAACACGTCGATGGTGGTATTGATCTGATAGCCCGGCACTGCGGGGATCATGCTTTCGTAATCGTAGGGCATCTCGTTGCCGTCCGCATCACGCGCGGTCACGTATTTGCCGTCCGTACCCTTCAGATATTCTTCATAGGTATATTCCAAGCCGTAAATGCCCACACCGTCGCTGTTGGTAAAACCGATGGTGTGCGCGGCAAGCGATTCGTAGGGGTAATAGCGGGTCGCGGTCGCCTCCAGAAAGACCATATCCTCAAGACTGTTCTTGGCAACAAACTCGCGGATCTGCTTGGCAATATCCGAGGTCACCTTGCGCGCTACGGTTCTGTCCAGGTAATGCGTTTTGGTGGTCTGATACTGTACGTCCTCATAGCTGACGTCCTCTAAAATCTCGGAAAGGCCATACGAGATCATATCCGCATAATCCACGCCCGTCTCCTCGCTCTGCGCCTTGATGGTACGGGGAGCAATGAACACACGATAGGTGGTGATATTGCCCGCAAGCAGGATGCCGTTGGCATCGTAGATCGCGCCGCGATCCGCCTCGATGACCGTCTCCGTGGTGATCTGGCTGATGACCTTGGCCTGGTATTTTTCGTATTCTACGGTCTGAAGCAAAAGAATGCGGAGCAACAGTAACGCAAAAGCCAGCGATACCAGAAAACCAAGTACCGCTGCCCTTTTTAGTGTTTTTGTATCCGTTGTATGAAGACTCAACTCCGTATCCTCCCATTGAGCGGAAATTGCGGTTTGCAACCGCATTTCCGCAGTGAAATGTTTCGCCGCGGGCGAAACGTGAAATTTTTGCTTTACAAAAGTGATATTTCCGCTGCGCGAAAGTGATATGTTCCGCTGCGCGAAACGTTGCGGAAAAAATTTGCCCCAAGGCAAATTTCCGATTTTATTGTATTTTGATCAAGAGACCGATATGATCAAAAACAGCGGCGGACGCCCGTGTCCGTCTCCTGCGCAGGCAAGAGTCGAAGCACTCCCCTCGGCCATTGCCGAAAAGCTGCGCCCACCGCCATTTCAAGTCCGATCATGTCCATTATATCGGATCTATCTTGTCCTGTCAATGTCAATTTATGAAATGCACTTGCCTTTTATGCACGGCTATGCGACTCAGTTTGCAAGAATTCCGATCGCACTGAGCAAATTCGACAGACCCCGTCCGAATTCGCCCTTTGTTTCATAAACCTCTACTGTGTTTTCGCTATCTGTGCTCAGCACCTCGGTAGAAACGAAATCGGAGCGCACCATGCCGTATTCCTCGACAGCGATCCTTTCGATCTCCAGCATATCGTTTTTGAGCGACAGCTCAGTGTTCAGGGTTGTATACTGCTTATCCAGCGCATCCAGCTCGCTTTGCAGAATACTCGCTTCTCTGATGGACAGGCTTACCATAACCGAGCTACCAACGATCATCACGCAGCAAAGTGTGACAGCCAGCATCGCGCCAAGCACGCCTGCGGGCATCTTCTTTGCGTCGCTCTTCTCTCGCTTTTCAACCTTTTCGATCGGGAACCAATCTCCGGAAATCTCAGCCAGCCTTGCGGTCGCGGGGCTTTCCAGATATTTGCGCACCGACACGGGCATTTGCTCGCTCATCGTAAGCCACAGGGCTTTTTTTGGCGATTGCCCTCCCATGACCGCGCCCGACTCCGCCGCTTGCGTGGGGGCTTCGGTTCTGATATTGTAATTAGGCATCTTGTAACTGCGCTGATCGTGATAATAACGCACAAAATCATCTGCAGTCATGTGCCGCTTGCCCTTGTAAAGACCCGTACGGTACTTATCTGCCTTACCGTCCGACACCTTCTCCGCCATGATATACGCACCGGGGGCCATCGCGTGAGAGATGGCCTCTTCACGCTCCTGTCGCTTGGCATCCAATCTGACGTGCGCGGCAATGCCTCGATCCTTGTATCGCTCACACAAGGCCTGCACGTAATCCGAGCAAGCGGTATATTGAGGTTTCTTAGCTTGCATGCTGTGCTCCATCGGGTCCTCCTACTGATTATCGTATCGTTTTTGTGCTACGCGAAGCTTTGCACTGCGCGAGCGTGGGTTGATTGCAAGCTCTTGCTCACTTGGCAAGACAGGCTTGCGGCTGATGATATCCACCAGCGGCTTTTTGCCGCACACGCACACGGGAAAATCGCGCGGGCAGGTGCAGCCGGACGCCAAGGATGCGAAGGTCTGCTTGACCAAGCGATCCTCCAGCGAATGGAAGGTGATAATCGCAATTCTGCCGCCCGGCTTAAGCAGTGAAACGGCATCGCGAATGGTGGGCTCGATCACCGATAGCTCACCGTTAACCTCAATGCGAATGGCCTGGAAGGTGCGCTTTGCGGGATGATGTCCCCCCTCCTTGGCAGCTGCGGGCATGGCTGCCTTGATAATATTGACCAGCTCGCCCGTGGTACGAATGGGCTGTTTTTCCCTTTCCTGCACGATGCGTTGGGCAATGCGGGGCGCAAATCGCTCCTCTCCGTAATCGTAAATGATCTTTTTGAGCTGCTGCTCGGTATAGGTATTGACCACGGTGTACGCATCCAGCGTATCCTCGCGGTTCATGCGCATATCCAAAGGCGCGTCTGCCATATAGGAAAAGCCGCGATCCGCCGTATCCAGCTGATACGAGGAAACGCCCAGATCCAAGAGCACGCCGTCCACGCCCTCGATCCCGAGCTGACGGCACACCTGCGCCATTTCGGAGAAATTGCTGTGCACAACCTGTGCGCGCTCTCCGTATTTTTCAAGTCTTGCTCCGGCAGCCTTGACGGCGCTCATGTCGCGATCCAGCGCGATCAGCTTACCCGTTTCAAGATGCGAGGCGATCTCGCTCGAATGACCGCCGCCGCCTGCAGTTCCATCAATATATATTCCGTCAGGCTTGATGCAAAGCGCGTCCATGCACTCCTGCAGCAGCACCGAAACGTGAGAAAATACCTGTTCTTCCATCATCACAACCCGTAAAGCTCCAGCTTTGCGCGCAGATCCTCTGCGCTCTCGGCGGCAATTTCTGCTTCATACAAAGCCTCAGACCAGATCTCTGCGCAATCGCAGTTGCCCACAACCACGGCATTCTTTTCCACCTGTGCATAATCCAAAAGTGCCTGCGGTAAAAGAATACGCCCCTGTGAATCGGGAGTGACCTTGACCGCATTACGGTGCAGATAGCGCAATGCAGGCTCGGCAATCTTTCTTTCCTGCTCTTTGATGGGGGCAATATAAGCTTCCCAGCCCTCGACGGAAAAGACCTTGAGCCTGGGACCGCGGATATCACGCGCCACGATCAGCTCTTCTCCGAGCTCCTCGCGGTGCCTGGCGGGAATAAACAATCTGTTTTTGGCATCCACACTGTGCCGATATTCACCTGTTAACACAGCAGCGATCCTCCTTTCCGTCAAATTCGGGGACGACATGCGGGGCAAATTCAACACTTCGCTCCACATTCCCCCACATCGGGTATATTTATTATAAACTTATTGCAAAAAAAACGCAATAGGGGGATGAGCACTTTTTCAAAAATTCTTTCGGTTTTTTTGTATCTTTTGCGAAAAATAACGGGTACAATCCTAAAGTTGCACCCGCTATTTTACTAATTCATGTTATTAATTACAATTATTCCCAATTATTTATTTTTGCGATATTTCCCGCAAAAAGAAATCTCGGGAAATGGCGAAGAAAGGTACGACACTTACAGAGTTTCGTGCTTTTCTGCTCTTAATTTCACTGCGCGTTACATTAGTGACGCGCATGGATGTCGCTCTGCTTTTTACGTCTGACCAACAGCGTCAGAAGGGCGCGCCCGTCAAACGGAATGAGCGGATAGAGATACTGCCGCTTGCCATTGAGCGTTTTGTTCGTTGCCAGGAGCACAAGAATGAGCACGACACCGATGCCATAACCCCAGACGTTTCCGATCGCGGTCATGATCAATAGACCAATGCGCAAAAACTTGAAGGCATATCCAAGCTCATAGGATCTTTGCGTAAAGGTGGCAATGGCCACAAACGCCATATACAAAATGACCTCAGGGATCAACCAGCCAATGCCCACCGCAAAGTCGCCGAGTATCAGACCGCCCACAACAGAGAGCGAATTGGACAGCATGCTTGGCGTATTGAGCGAGGCCATGCGCAGCCCGTCAATGATAAACTCGGTCAAAAGCAGCTGTGCGATCAAGGGGATGCGTCCGTGCTCCCGAGGGATGATAAAGGCCAGCCAATCCGGCACGATCGCCGCATTGGAAACAAGCAGATACCACGTAGGCACCAAAAACAGAGAGAGTGCGAACACAATATAGCGAATGACGCGGATATACGTGCCTGTCAGCGGGGTAAAATAATAGTCGTTGGTCTCTTGCATAAAGTCAAAAATGCTGACAGGCAGGATCATGACCTGCGGGGAGTTATCGCAAAAGATCAGCACGCTTCCCTCCAGCACCTGCGCAGCAGCAGTATCCGGACGCTCGGTATAGCGGATCTTCGGGAAGGGGTTATACCACCGCGTTTTGATCAGGCACTCGGCCAGCGACTGATGCCCGAGCGTGAGCGCATCGGTATCAATGGCGGCAAGCCTTTTTTGCATCATGCGCACGTAATCGGGATTGGCCTTACCCGAAAGATAGCACAGCACGACGTCGGTTTTGGAGCGACGGCCGATCGAAAAATACTGCATGGTCAGCTGTGTGTCGCGCACGCGGCGGCGCAAAAGCGCGGTATTGAAAATCAGCGTTTCGACAAAGCCGTCGCGAGAGCCGACCATGACTCTGTCACCCTCGGGCTCTTCGGTCGAGCGGGCGGGATAGGTCCGCGCATCCACGATGATGGCCTGCGGGCCAAAGGTCGATCCGAGAATGAGCGAGGCACCCGAGAGCACCATCTGGAGCATAAAGTCGATATTCCCCGTCGTTTCAGCCTCAACATGCGGCACGTTATATTCGAGAAACCGTTCGGCTGAGGATTTTTGTC
Source organism: Eubacteriales bacterium (assembly GCA_045594705.1). Classification (GTDB taxonomy): domain Bacteria; phylum Bacillota; class Clostridia; order Oscillospirales; family CAG-272; genus SVQP01. Next base: position 20,264 of record JAZNZB010000001.1, on the reverse strand, counting down.
CGTCGGGCGGAGTCTGCATGGAGTCCAGCGAGAGAAAATGCATCATCAGCTTTTGCATGGGGGTTGCGTTGACAAAGCCGTCGATATAGTAAAGCGTCATTTCGTCAGATCCGATACGCAGGACCTTACGAATCACGTCGAAATTGTCATCGGGATGCAAGAGGCTGTCGACGGTAGCCACGTTGACCCGATAGTTTTCACCCAGTTTACCCATAGTTTTGCTTCCTTTTTTGTTTTCTACGGTTAGTTTGGGTGAAAAACAAAAAATCATGACAAACAAAATTTGGACGCCAACACCGCAACGGAGCATCTTTGCAGGATGAAAGTTTGGGTCAAGCCTTTTCAAAGGCTTGCGGGTCAAGGGCAGCGCCGTAGGGCGGGGGCTTGCTCCCGCAGTACAAAACAAAAAGGAAGCTACTTTACCAAAGTAACTCCCTTATGTTTTAACATTGAGATCATTCTCTCCGTTCTTTTTTGTGCAAGTAGGCGCAAAAGAAGAAATATTTGCTACGCAAATTATTTGCTGCGCAAATTAAAACGCCGTTTTAGAATGTTTCGCCCTGCGGAGGCGACAAGGGCGCTGCCCTTGACCTGCGAGCCTTTGAAAAGGCTTGACCCAAACTTTCATCCTGTGAGAGCGTTCCGTCTTGGGGAAAGGCGGACGAAAACCTTCATGAGTAGGTCGTCAAAATTCTTACAACTTCTGCTGATTACACCAGATCTTCATGACCATCTTGGTAGGCAGCAGCCACGCCAAAAATCTCGCTCTGCGAATGGCATGTCCGCAAACAGAGACGTCTTTTCCCTTCTTCATATCCTTGAGTGCTCTGGTAACCACCTGCTCCGAGGTGTAATACCGCGCGTAATACTTGATGGTATCGTCGGTCACCGCATGATCAAAGAACTCGGTCTTGACCCAGCCGGGACAGATCGCCATGACGCGGATTCCCCTGCTCTTCAGCTCCACGTTCAGCGATCTTGAAAAGCTGAGCACGAATGCCTTGGTTGCTCCGTACACGCCAATATACGGCACGGGCTGGAAGGCCGACTGGCTGTCGATCTGATAGATCTGTCCGCCCGCCTTCATATAAGGCAGCGTCAGATACGTCATACTCATCAGTGCACTTGCATTGAGCGTGATCATGCGCTGCTGCGCCTCAAGATCGATCTCGGTAAACGCACCAAAGCGGCCAAAGCCACTGCCGTTGACCAGCACCGCCACGTCGGGGCTGTGCTGTGCAAGCAAGGCCTGATAGGCATCCAATGCTTCCTTTTGGCACAGATCCAGTGCAAGTGCTCTGACTCTGGCGCGTGTCTGCTTGCCGATCTCCAGTAGTCTGTCCTCGCGGCGCGCGATCAGCCAAAGCTCGTCAAATTCCTGTTGCGCATCCAACTGCAGCACAAATTCCTTGCCCATACCGGACGACGCGCCTGTAACGACTGCGATTCTCATACGCTCTCCTTACAGAATGATCTGCTCGGGCAGACCGCATACGTATCCGGGGTATCTCTCACCCTCGATCAGAGGACGCAGATACTCCAAGCATGCATCGGTGATACCGTTGTGCTCTGCATTGATATACTCATCGGGCACGCACTTGATCTTGTTTGCGATCTCATGCACGTCGGCACAGTCGATCTCGCAAGCATAGGGCGCGTTCGAAATTCTGCGATACAGCATCATCTTGCCGCTCTCGCCCTGCTCTGCTGCAATTGCTGCAGCACGGCCGATGGCCACGGAATCCGCAATATCGGTTGCGGACACCAGGTGTCCTGCGCAACGCTGGCTGACGTTGAGCTCAACAGAACGCACCTTGCAGCCGATCCGATCACGCACCGCATACTCCAGTGCCTTGCCCGTGCCTGCCAGATACTGGTGGCCGAACACGTCCTTGACACCGCTCTGCGCGCCTGCTCCCACGTAGGTGCCGTCGGCAAAGCGAATGCCCTCGGAAACCGCCACCACCACGCTCGGGTGCTTGTCCAGCGCCTTCTTGGTGCTTTCGATAAACTCGTCCATACAGAAGGGCTTTTCGGGCAGGTAAACAAGATCAGGCTCCTGTCCGTTAGCCAGTCTGCCAAGGGCAGCCGAGGTGGTCAGCCAGCCTGCGTCTCTGCCCATGATCTCCACGATGGTGACCGCCTTGGTGGTATAGACGGCTGCGTCGCGGATGATCTCGGACACGGTGGTCGCCACGTACTTGGCAGCCGAACCGAAGCCGGGCGTATGGTCGGTGCCCTCTAAGTCGTTATCGATGGTCTTGGGCACACCCATCACGCGCATGTCGTAGCCGCTCTCGGCAACAAAAGCCGACAGCTTGGATACGGTATCCATGGAGTCATTGCCACCGATATAAAAGAAATAGCGAATGTCATATTTTTTGAAAACGGCCAGCAGCTGCTCATAGAATGCGGGATCGTCTTCGTGCTTGGGCAGCTTTTTGCGGCATGAGCCAAGTGCTGCTGCAGGGGTCAGCTCAAGAGCCGAAAGCTTTTGCTCGTCCTTGGCAAGCTCGCTGAGATTGATCAATCTCTCCTGCATCAGGCCTTCAATACCATTGCGCATACCGTACAGCGTGCCGATCGCGCCACCGCCTTGATTGATCTCGATCACGCCGCGGATCACACCTGCCAAGGTTGCGTTGATCGCTGCAGTCGGGCCGCCCGACTGTCCTACGACTGCATTTCCGTATAATTTATTCATATCTTTTTCCTCTCCGGTTTCTATAAGGATTATCATTGATAGTATACCACAGAATCGCGCCCTTGTCAACGCGAAAATCGGCTTGATGTCAGTCTCTTGTGCGAATGCTCACCGAAACAAACTCGTCGTCCAATGCCCTGACCTCGCGCGGCAGGCTGAGTGTGTAAGTGTATCCTGCGGGCAGACTGCCGTTCAAGATAAAGCTCTCACCGTCATACTTCCACTCCAACGCAACAAGACCGTCGGGCGTTTCGTGCGTGCCGCGTGCCCAGCGCAAACCACAGATATGCGGTGCAATCATGATGTGCTTATCCCCTTCACCGCGCTCGTCAAACGAAGGGATGCCCAGTCCCAGCACATCACGCAGCAGATGCACCCCCACGTGTGCGGAAAAGCCGTGGCAGCGGGAGGAGGTATCGATCATCTGATTTTCCCAGAGCGTCCCGGGGCCCTCGCGCAGCTGCGGCAGATAGATAGCCAGCATATCCTCGTACATCTTGTCGTATGCACCCAGTCTTGTCAGCATATCCAGCCTGATGCAAAGCCCGATAAACAGATTGCTCACGCCCACCATGGGGTCCTTGGCATATACGGGTGCAGGGCCCATTTTTTGGATCAACGCTCTCTCCAGCAAAGGCGTCTCGCTCTTTTGGAACAGACCGCTCCACACAGCCGTATACATAGCCGCTTCACTGTAGTAGCCCTTGGTGCGCAAAGCACCGTCCTCGGTCACGTCAAAGCTGTCGGGGATATACTTGACGTCGGAGACTTCCCCACCGTCCGCAATGGCAGCACGCAGAATATTGCGCACGCGCACGCCCATATCGATCCAATCCTGTCTGTCAAAGGTTCGACCCAGCGCACACAGCATATAAGCGTACAGCGCGTTTGCGGCGGTGGAAACAGGCTGATTGTTCTCCCCTCTGTTGGACTGCGACCAGTCGATAAACAGCCAGGGCAGATTTTCCAAGAGACCGCTCTTTCCCGCAAAGTCGCGCGTACCGTTGATAAATGCTTCCACTCTGGGCGCATACTCGTCACGGAACGCAATATCACCCGTGCGACGGATATACTCCGCGATCTCGCAGCCAAGCCAGAGCGACCAGGTGGTGATACCTGTCATTTCCCGGTAGGAATACTTTTGAGCGGGATATACCTCGGGGAAAAAGCCGTGGAACATGCCGTCCGCGGGCGTCAGCAGGAAATTTTCCAGAAATTCACGCTCGACTCTGGGATCTGACAGCATCAGAGCCGCAGCTCTGCCGGTCCAGAGAGAATCGCAAAGCCAGCCGCCGCGCTCACGCTCGGGGCAATCCATGAAAATATCCAAGGTATTGAGGATCAGCGTCTTTTTTGCCGCCGCATACAGGCGGTTGATCCCGTCATCGGAGCAGGAAAAACCGGTGCGGTGCTCGTCGGGATAAGCAAAGTCCAGCACCGAAAGGCTGTGTACGGTCACCGCCCCCGTGCCGCGGCAATACAGCTTGACGTATCTGACAAGGCTTGGCTCAAACGCAATAAACTCGGTAAGCCCTGCAGGCAGGTGCAAGCGCGCGACCACGTTGTGATAGTACGGAATGCTGCCGTCGGTATCAAGCAGCTCACTGTGCACCACGTCGATGACGCCCGCCCTCTCGCAGCTGACCACCAGGCGGATAAAGCCCACACGGCTCTCGCCTCCGTCAAAGGTTGCGTACATGCCCTCATCGCCCCAAAGCGTCAGGCCCTCGTCGCCATACTCGGCGCAGGTACCGCCAAATGCAGTCTCCAGAGTTCGGCGGCAATCGGCAGTCGGGTGCTCGGGGAGTGCCTCGTAGGCGGGGTTATTCTCGTAAAACAGCGTCTCTATCTTTTTATCGGGATCAATACAGCAAGAGCCAAAGCCAACCAGATCGTCAAAAAAGCACTCCTCTAAGGTAGGCTGCAGCGCCTCATGCGCAAGGTACGTGGGTTCGCAATCGACGGGAGCAGCGGGCACAAACGCACTCTGCCCCACCTTCCAAAGATAGTATTGATCGTCCATGCAATAGATCTCGGTGCACTCGCGGCTGTGTGAAATTCTTTCGGAAACCGGCATACGCGCCTGCACGCGGCAAGCCTGCCACAGCTCGCGACCGGTGGCGCACAGCACCTTGCCGTCACATACAAGCTCTGCGATCAGCATGCCGTCCTCCATGGTGCAGTCGTTGGAATAACGGTTATAGAGGGGGTGCTCGTTGCCGTACGCCACCACCTCGACAGCGATATGGTTGATCCCCGGCTCAAGATACCAGGTCACGTCGATCTCGTCCACACGGGCATATCCGTGCGCGGTGCGCGCAGGGCCGTGCATGATCATCTCACCGTTGATGTAAAGTCTGTAAAAATTGCGTGCGGTCAGGCGCGCCGTGATGCCCGAGAGCATCAGCTCGCCGTCCTCGCTGCAGTATTCGGAAAGATCCAGCGCACAGTAAAAGCCGTACTGACCAACCGTCTGCTCACGCATAACACGCGCGTATTCCTCTTTGGTATAGGGATAAAAGATCGCCTTTGCGGCGTCGAATCTGATAAGGTTCATAAAAAACTCCTTTCGGAAGATACGTTCACTAATATATTACCATAAAACGCTACACTTTGCAAGAGCGACAGCAAAAAAGTAAGGGGTTGCCTATGGGCTGATGAATTAGCGGATATTTTGAAACAAGGGCTGTTTCAAGAAATTACCACTTGCCCAAACTCTTTATACGACCCCTTCCTCCCGTTACGCTACGCTACGGGAACCCTCCTTCCCCTGTGGGGACGGCTTATGCCGGTTGTCCGCATAGAAATGTGTCATAAGACGTGTAAGAAAAAGTATCCCACGAAGGGAGAAGTCAGCGAAACGGATGCGCGCTGCAAAGCCGTCCCCTTCGGGGAAGGGGACCCGCAACGAACGACGCAGAGCAGAGTGAGTGCCCGCGGGGAAAGGGGCGGGCTGGACACATTGGGAAAGTTTGATATCGTGAAGAAAACTACATTGAATCGAAAAAAGAAGCAGGAATCTGATCCAAATTAATCAAACTCCTGCAATATTGCCGCTTATTTCGCAGCCTCGTTATTTCAACCCCAAATATTCACCGCATGCCCCAAAGATCAAGGGGTACACCATGATAGGTGACGTATGCCTTTCCGTCAATGATCGCAATCCTGCATTGCTTGACCGTATAACCCGCTATCTTTCCGTCCTCGTATTCGGGATGCTTATGCTCAATGCAAAGCCCCATGCCGTCGTGCGAGAAATAAAGCTGCCCATGCTCTGTCTGATGCAAGGTCTGATACTTGATCGCTCCGTCCTCAAAGCCAAACAGATAAAAGGTGAACACCCCGGACGTCGGTCCGTAGGCAAACGTCCAGAACTCGTTCTGACCGTTGCCGTCAAGGTCCGCTATGGCAAAGCAGGTAAAGCCGATGGGCAGGGCGTATGCATCCGTGACAAAATAAAGATCGTGAAGCACGTACGTGGCGGTGGCGTAGCCGTTCTCGTCCGTTTGCGCCTCCCGTTCATAGGGTGGGATATAGAAGATCTGACCGCCTGCGGAGTCGTACACCCCTTTGGGAGTGACGTCGATCAGCGTGTACGGACAATCCGTGCCGATCCTCTGCTTGGCTGCATCCGCCCCAAGCCCTCCATCCGGAGCATCGCCGCTCTTGGTATACCACCACAGCTGCACCTCTCCCGTGGAGAGATCCTTGGTGTAAGACGTGCCGACAAAGCAGGTATCGGAATAAAAATACGTATGATATTCGGTTTCGACCGGCGAAAATCCCGCATTTTTCATTTGAGCACGGTAAACGGACATTTGCAGGGGCGTCACGTTCTGATAGGTCAGGGCTATCCCGTAGCGCGAGCTCACGGATGATTGCACCTCAAAATCCGGCAGCAAGATCCCTTCCCGATCAAAGGCCTGTATGCCGTTACAATAAAACATATCCTCACCTGCATAGGCAGTCGGCTGTTCGGGATCAAGCACCGGCTGCTCGTACCGATCACAGCTAACCAAGCACAGCACGCAAGCAGCAACACAAAGCACCGTCAGCAAACGTTTCATCATATCCGATCCTCCTTTTTGTCCTTTCACTATTATAGTCGTAAATTTTTGCAAAAAGTTTAGCATAAATTGAAAAATCGGAAAATATTTTTATTCGCTCCGTTTTTAAGCAAATTATGCAACTTTCTCTTGCGCCACCGGTATTGTTATGTTATAATGAAATCATCACAAATACGGAGGTGTTATATGAAAAAGCTTGCACTCTTATTCTGCGCCATCATGTTGTTTGGCGCGCTTGCCCTTCCGACTTACGCCGAGGAGAGCGAGGGCTACGAGCTGCTTTTGAACGGTGACTTTGAAGACGTGACTCTTGATTGGGAAAAATACTATAAAGCCACGGTGGATTATACAACCGAGGCACATTCCGGAAACGGTGCTTTCAGCATCACCAAGCGCGAGCATTCGACCGATATTGCAAGACAGTATATCACCAAGCCCCTGTCACACTACGGCCACGGTACATATGAGCTTTCCGCCTGGGTGCGTCTGGCAGATGCGAACGCCCAGCCCGTAGAGATGCAGATCGCGCTGGGTCTTTACAGCAAAAGCGGCGCGCAGCACTGGGTCACCACGCAATGGGTGACCGTGACGCAGGAATGGACGCACATCCAAGGCACGGTATCCGTTTCCTGGCAGGATGAATTGGATATTGCCGAGTTTTATTTAGTCACGCCCATGAACGGCGACGAGGACACGACAAAGAATTTCCGCAATCTGATCCTTGACGACTGCTCCATGAAGACGGTCTCTTACACGGGCGAGCCCTACGAGATTCCCACGACTGAGGCGCCCACCACCGAGCCTCCCACCACCGAAGCACCTTCGACCGAGGCTCCCACGACCGAAGCGCCTACGACCGAAGCACCCATAACCGAAGCCGATACCAATGAGCCAAAGGAAACCGAGACCGCTATTACTGATCAGACAAGCGCGGGCATAGGCACGCAAACCCTGATCTTCACCTGCACTATGATCGCAGTCGGCGTCATCCTGCTTGCCTCTGGTATTGCCTTAACCGTATCCTACGTAAGGGGGAAGCGCAATGAAGCAAGCAAATAAGCTGATCCTTGCGGTGACCTGCTATGCCCTGGCCGCCGTGCTGGTACTGGGCGGCTCGCTCTACGCGCTGGCCGATCCTGCCCTTTCGGGTCAGACCCCGGAAACACCCGACGACCCGAATCATTCCGCAAGCATTCCAACCACCGAAGAGGAGATCATTATAAGACCTCCCCTGACTGCAGAAATACAGAATACTATGCTGATTGAAAACAACGCCTTTACAACTCCCGAAAACAAATACCGCGCGCTGCGCATTGAGCACCACTTCCAAAACATTCGCGGTGAGTCCTCTGCCGATAAGGTCAAGACCTTTGCCGAATTCGGCTTTGGCGGTCTTGCGACCAACGCCGTATGGGATGACAATTACCTTGAGTCCCCGCTTGCACTGGCGCAATTCAACGACTTCGTGCAGGCTCTGCACGACCAGGGCTTCCGCGTCTGGCTGTACGACGAAAAGGGCTACCCCAGCGGCTCGGCAGGAGACCTGACTTGCAAGGATCACCCCGAATACGCAGCCGTGCGACTGGTGGAGCTGGAATTTGCAGGCAGCGGAAAGACCAAGAAGACCTCTGCCCTGCCCGATGGTTTTATCAAGATCGAATACGCGCTGATGCAAACCGGCGATACCTTCACGACCTTTGAGCCCAAGATCGAGGGCAACAACGTCGTGGTGGAAGGAACGGACGGTGACTGGCGCGCATACGTCTACTGCGTGGCCAACTACAGCTACCATTTTGAGTGGAACTCCTCTTATCCCAACATTCTCAACCGCGATGCGGTCGCGCGCTTTATCGAGGTCACCTTTGATACCTACGAGGGCGCGATCGAGGATTTCCCCGAGGTCATCGAGGCGGTCTTTGACGACGAGGCACAGCTGCTGGCAGGACATCACATCATGCCCGGCCACCTCAACGACCCCGTTATTCCCTATGATTACGATATTTTTGATACCTTTGAAGCCAAATACGGCTACGATCCCCGTCCGCTTCTGCCGCTGATCTATAGCGGCGACAGCGCCGAGGCGCAGCGCGTGCGTGCACAGTTCTATGCGCACGTGGGCGACCTGGTTTCCGAAAACTTCTTCGGTCAGATCCAGGAGTGGTGCAAGGCACACGGCACGCAGCTCTCGGGACATTTGCTGCTTGAAGAGCAGATGTTCTATCACGTCCCCGTATACGGCGACTATATCAAGTGCTCGCAGAGCATGGGATATCCCGGCTTTGACATTCTGGACGTTCGTCCTGCACAGTATCTCAACGATATGTCCACGGGCGGCAAGTACGCCTCCTCCCCTGCATGGCTTGCGGGCAAGGAGCGCGTGATGATTGAGATCTGCCCCGCGGCAAACCCCGATGAATTTGCCAAGGACCATTTGAACTATGCACTTGGTACCATGACCTTTGCATACTTTGACGGCGGCAATCAGATCACGTCCTACTATTCCCAGGCAAACAACGATCCCGCCACCGCGCAGGTATTCAACACCTACGTCGGCCGCCTTGGCTCTATGACCGTGGGCGCGCAGAATCTCTCTCAGGTTGCCGTTTACTATCCCATCAACGCAGCAGCCGGAACCTATGAAGCCCCCTCCTCGCAAAATCTCTACGATGCCAAGAGCTGGGCAAAGACCAACGATAAGTTGGTTAACCAGATCACCGAGGGCATTCGCAGAGAGGGCCTTGATTACGTATTCCTGGACGACGCCTCCATGCAGGGCGGCCGCGTGACTTCGAGCGGCCTTTTGGTGGGCAACTTCCTCTTTACCACCGTCATCGTGCCGAGCGCGACCGTGATGGATATTGAAAGCATGCGCGTGCTGGACGCTTTGATCGAAAAGGGCGTTAACGTGGTATTCGTTGGCGAGATGCCTTCGATCGCATTCCGCGAGGAAAACCAGGCAGAGCTGGAAGCTTTGAGCGCAAAGCATGCAGGCCTGCTTTGTCAGAAGTACACCGAGGTAGTCTCTGCAGTGACCACCGTGCCCGAGCTGCGTGTAAGCACCGCGGCAAGATACGTCTACGTCTCGCCCTATGAAAAGGACGGCGTCAGATTCTTCTTCCTTGCCAACACCTTCAAGAGGGATGCAGAAGTCAAGCTCTCGTTCGAGGGTGCCGTGGGCTACCGCATTTACGATCCCGTCAGCGGCGAGATCTATGAAGTAGAAGACACCGCTACCGTGCAATCCTGCCGCGCACTGTTCGTGCAGCCCTTGCTGGGTGAATAAAAAAGCAGCCCATGGGGCTGGAAAATAGCAAAAAAACAGCAGGAATTTGTTCGATTTCGAGCAGATTCCTGTTTTTTTCAATAGATTATTTCACAATATAAAGCTTTCCCAATGTGTTTAGCCCGCCCCTTTTCCCGCGGACGCTCGTTTCGCCGTGCTCCACTCGCTGCGGGTCCTCTTCCCCGATGGGGACGCCTTATGTAAGTTGCCCGCATTGAGCAGCGTCATAAGACGGACAACTTGAAAGGTATCCCATAAGGGAAAAGTCAACAAAACGGATACGCGCCAAAAAGGCGTACCCCCTGGGAAGAGGACCCGCAATGAACGGAACGCAGTGGAGTGAATGTCTGCGGGAAAAGGGGCGGGCTGATAAATCTGGGCAACTGTTATTTTCTTAAATAAAGCAAAGGGCTGAATCATTCTTGACGCAGCCCTTATTTACCAAATTTCACTAATTTTGCAGCCCGATTTTGCTTTATTCCTCCAGCAAATAATGCACCATTCGCTCGGGATTTTCCAAAAATTCGCGCGTGACGCGATAATGCTCGGTCTCGCGGTATTCCACGCGGCGGATACCCTTTTCCGAAAGCTCCAGGATGCAAGCCCCCGGATACGCCATCAGAATGGGTGAATGCGTGGCGATGAGCAGCTGTGAGCCGCTCTTTACAAGACGGTCAATCTCGGACAGCAGCGTCAGCTGACGCATAGGAGATAGCGCAGCCTCGGGCTCATCGAACAGATAAAGCCCGTTGCCGCCCAGTCGGTTTTGCACCAGCGCAAGAAAGCTCTCTCCGTGTGACTGATGGTGCAGCGATCTGCCGCCGTAGCTCTCCACCAACGGCGGTGAAAAGGCGGGCTGCCTGTCCAGCTCCTCAATATTGGTCGCCACGTTGTAAAGGCTTTCCGCACGCAAAAAATATCCGTCCTTGGGATAGGCGCGACGCACCACGCGCAGGCACTTGTGCAGCTCGGAATGCGTGGCGTTGGTGGAAAAATTGAAATTGCGCGAGCCGCCCTCGGGATTAAATCCGCAGGCAACCGCCACAGCCTCCAAAAGCGTGGATTTCCCCGTGCCGTTCTCTCCGACAAGTATGGTCACGTCCGCATCCAGCACAAGGTGCGGATGCTTGCAAAGATATTGCACCACGGGAAGTCCTTTCAGATAGGACTGCTCATTCGGCACTTCTTCCAGTACGATCTCGCTTAAATACTTGGTAGACACGGCACACTCCTTTCAATTTGTTCTCTGCTCGTAGCTCTCCACGATCAGCTCGCCGAACCTGTGCCCCAGCGCAAGCTCGCTCTCGGCATCATAATGTCCCCAATCGGGGTCTCCCTCGGGCTCTTTGTGTACGGTATAGCCCGCGTCAATGGTAGAAAAATACAAATTCAGCTCGGACTGCGCGGCAAACGCAGCCTTTGCCTCATTGATAGCAGGATATGCGGGCTCACAATAGGGGCTGTTGGAGATGCCCGCATCGATCAAGTAAATGCCGCCCTGCTCAGCATAGTCGGCAAGATCCTCGCGCAGATACGACGCAAACGCACTCTGATTGGCAAGGTACTTGGAGGCCTTGAAATCGGTGGTATCCGACTCCCCCTGCATCCAGCAAACAGCGCCCACGCGCGCGTCATAGCCCGCGTCGGTCAACGCCTGCAGATAGGTCTTGACAAAAGCCATGCAAGCCTCGTAGATCGAGCCGCGCTCGCCTGCGCAAAGCCAATGGTGATGCAAGGAATATCCCGACATGGAGTATTTGAGAATGAACACGGTTTCATCGGGATAAGCTCCTGCCAGCACCTCGGCCATGCCCACCTCCGGGCCAAAGTAACCATCTCCCGCAGCGCACGAAAGATCGGTTTTGACAAACGCACCACCCGAGGTATATTTGTGGTCATCCAAACAATAATTGATGCGCACCGACTCGTATCCCGCCTCATAAGCCGCGTACTGTTCCTCGCCCACGCATTCTTGCAAATACGAGGTCAGCGAGCAGCCCGTCGCGTTGCTCTGTCCGAGCAGCAAAATGACCTTGGCCGGCGTTCCTTGATCAGCCGCAGGCAGAGAGGCTGTCGGATACGCGTCGTTCATATTCAACCAGACCGTTTGATCCTCCGTTGCCATCTCATCTCCGCCAACACAAGCGCAGGCGCAAAGACAAGTGCACAACGACAGTATCATACAAAAAATTTGAAATCGCTTCATCATGTTAATTTGTTTTCACATAGCCGTCTCTGAAAAACAGCCTGATGACCTTCTTGCTGTATTTTTGTGGATTTCGTCCCACCTTGATCGAAAAGAAAACGTAAACGCCCCATATCAGCGCAAAGCCCAACGGAAACAGCAGTAACACCCAGTATTCCTGCCTGTGCCTTGCATTGCTTTCCTCAAAGCTCAGAATATACGAATCTTCATGCTTGATGGCCTTGACCGAGAAAAATACCTCTCCGTTATCAGGCGTGACCTCCTTAACGTAGACGGTATACGCAGTTTCACTGCCGCAAAGCGCCTTGATCCTGTCCGTGTCAGGCTCCTGGCCCACGGTGATCCCGATCCACCTATTTATAGGATATCAACCGTCAGATTCTTGCTCTGCTCCACTAAGAACAGCGGTCTGTATGCGCCGTCCTTGAACGACCACGACACGTCCTTCAAGGTCACGGTCGCGGGCGTATGGTCGGGGGCTTCACACCACGTGGGATAGGAAAGATCGGTAAAGCGTACGTTTTTCAGCGTCAAGGAGCCAAGATACGTACCCTTTTGCAGAGAATTCTTGTCAGCATGATAATGCAGCACCTCTGTTGCGTTCTCAATCACGCAGTTCTCAAAATGCAGCTCGGACGGCTGATACGGGTAGTTGGCGCTGGCAAAATAGTCTACCAAGCAGATCAGGTTATGTCTGCCCTGCTCGCGCGGCAGCTCGGCGCCCTTCCCCTTGACCACCGTCATGCGATGGGGATAGTACCCCGGGCCGTACGCGTAGCAATCGCGCACGTACACGTCCACACCGCCGATGCGGAACAGATTGCAGGAGGTATTGAGCACGCAGCGACGCACGAGGAGGTCGCACACGTTGATGCCCGCAATGCAATCATCGCCCGTTTTGAACAGGCAATCCTCGATCACGGCATGCTCGGTGCAATGCAAATGAATGCCGTCCGAACCACCAAGGCAGGTGACGTTGTGCATATGCAGATTTCTGCAGTTGTTGACTTCATGTAAAAAGTTACCGCTATGTCGCGCGGTATAGCCCGATAGCTCCACATTCTCACAGCAGGAGAAAAACACGATATGCGGACCGCGGTAGCCCTCTTCTCCGTCGGGATCGTAGCAATTTTGTCCATCCAATGCCGCCCCAAACTCACCAATAATGGCAATATTCTTTTGTCCGTATGACGAGATCATAGCACGGCGGTAGGTCTCCCAGGGCTGCCCGTAATACTCGGTGATCAGCTCCATATCCGAGCGCATTTCCACGTCCTCGGGGATAGCAAACACCTCGTAATCCTCACATTCGGTGCTGCCGAAGATCTCCGCCCCCGCCTCAAGATACAGTGTGGTATTTGACCACATCCAAAGAGAGGAAACATAATATGCTCCGCGGGGGAAGATGACCTTGCCCCCATCCTTGCGGCACATATCAAGCACTGCTTGAATCTGCATCGTTTGCAGCACAGTGGTATTTACCTGTACACCATAGTCGGTCACGCGATAGGTGTTGGTCTTCATGAGCTACCTCCAATAAATTACTGCATTTATTGTATCATATCCATGCCTGGGTGTCAATAAGGATTTTGCCTTGAGGCTTGACAAGGGACACAGCATCCGTTATAATGAAGATAATAATTCCCGGAGGTAACAGAATGAAAATTTGGAAAAGAATTCTGATCATTGCCGCGTGCTGTTTTGGCGCACTGTTGCTTTTGGTATGCGGATATCTCGGCTACGTGGTATTCAGCTACGAGCGCATTCCCGATATGCAAGAGATGCAGATTGATCGCGCAGCTCCCGAGGCTGCGGTCAAGGCCGATACCGCTTACACCATCGTCACCCAAAACCTGGGCTTTGGCGCGTACACGCAGGATTTCACCTTCTTCATGGACGGCGGCACGCAGTCCCGTGCCGAGAGCCGCGAGAGCGTGATCGCGTGCATTACCGAGGGCGCGCAGACGGTTGCGGCGCTGAACCCCGATTTCATTCTGTTCCAGGAGGTTGACCTCGACTCCACGCGCAGCCACCACACCAATCAATACGACATGCTGCGTGAGCAGTTCCCGACGTTTTCAAGCACCTATGCGGTCAATTACGATTCCGCCTACCTCGCCTACCCCTTCCACAGCCCGCACGGCGCGTCGTACAGCTCACTTGCCACCTTCTCGGCATTCGACATCACCTCGTCCATGCGCCGCTCCTTCCCCATTTCCACCTCGCTAAGCAAATTCCTTGACCTTGACCGCTGCTACAGCGTCAGCCGCATTCCCGTGGAAAACGGCAAGGAATTGGTGCTCTATAACGTGCACGCCTCTGCCTACGGCAGCGATGACAGCATCAGAGAGGCACAGATGTCCATGCTGTTTGAGGATATGGCTGCCGAATATGCACAGGGAAACTACGTGATCTGCGGCGGCGATTTCAACCACGACTTCACGGGCAATTCCTCGCAAAAGCTCAACGGCGCGGACGCCGATTTCGGTTGGGCGCAGCCCTTCCCCGCAGATATGCTGCCCGAGGGCTTTACGCGCTGCATCGATTATGCAGGTGACGTACTTTATCCCACCTGCCGCAACTGCGATATCCCCTATGAGCCTGGCAATTTCACCATCATCGTGGACGGCTTTATCGTGTCCGACAACGTCACGTGCACAGAAGTGCGCAACGTGGACACCGTCTTTACCTATTCCGACCACGCCCCGGTCGTCATGACCTTTACGCTTGAGCCTTGATAAAAACAAAAAAACGAACGGCAACCTGTTTTTTCGCAGGTTGCCGTTCGGCCGTTTATTTTTCAAAGCTTTTCTAAAAGGTCGGTCAGAATTTGCGCGAAATTCAAAAACATCGGTACGTTACGTACGATAAAAAATACAAGCATAAAGCTACAGAATACGATCAGCACGGGGATATTGTACATCCATTTGAGCACCCTTTTGGCAAAGGCAAGATCAAAAAGCAAATACAAATTCAAAAAGATCAACGAGACGAGCAGATACAGGGTCATCACAAACAGCAGCTGATTGTCCATAAAGGCTGCGCCTATGCGAAAGGACAGCAGGTCGTTGACAAAATGCGTGCCGCCGCAGGTCAGGCATTGACCGCCCATTGCATTCCATATGCATACCTGATCGGTATGCTGCAGCAATGCTTGGCTCAGCGGACCGCAAATCAGTGCCGCCAGCACGCAAAGCGCGTCGCACGCAAGGATCACGATCCTTTTTCTGTGTGTTTTGAAAAACTCCTTCATATCTCCTCCAAGAGAATTCAAAAGGAACCCCCCAAAAAACCACGCAGCAGGTGTTCCCTTTGATCAATGGGATCAGGTAAACCAGTAAAGGATCTCCTCAATCAATCCCAAACCGCTAAGGCCGTACAGACCAACGTAAACAAGCAGATACACAATCGCAAAGACCGAAAGCAAGCCCAGAATTGCGGTCATAATGGCCGAAATAATGATGCCGACGGTTGCAAAAACGTTCTTGAATCCTGCTTTTTTAGACTTATTTGCAGCCAAAATACTCAAAACCAAGCCTACAACGGAAACAGTGAAGCAGAAAAAGATGCTCATAGTGCAGCAACAGCCGAATACGCCCAAAACCACAGAAGCAATGCCCAGGATCATACCCGCCACCCCAAGGCCTTTTCCGGGGTCACGCGCAGGCTTTACGGGCGCAGGGTTGGGCCTTGGCTCGGGTCTTGAAGCGGGAGTGGGCTGGCTGTCAAACAGATCGTCATGGGACAGCTCTTCCTCCACCGCAACGCCGCAAACACTGCATGTCTTGGCTCCCTTTTGCACCTCAGATCCGCAAAATACGCATTTCATCTTGTTCCCTCCCATATCGAAAAAACATACGTGACTTTCTTACTTTCATTGTAATACAACCAAAAGCGAATTGCAATAGCCGAAGAGAGCCGAACTCACACGGTTTTGAGTGGCAAATATCTGCACCTGCGGCAGAGAAAATGCTCGCAATATCTTATATTGCTTCGCATTTTCTCTTTGCATCTGCGAAATATTTGCTCGCGCAAAACTGCGCAGCACCCTCCGGCGTTGAATTTTTTGATGGATTTTGTCAAAGCGAGTCGAAGCAAGATACGCATCTTGCGAGGCGAGATTTGGCATAAGACGCGAAAAATTCTCGCCGCAGGGCGTATGAGTTCGGTTCTCTTCGGCTATAGCTTTTCACAAAAACCGCGTTTGGGCAGCACGACATGCACGCACGGTCATTGATTTTTCTTTTTGGAAACGACCAACCATACAATGACTCCGATCACACCGCCCACGGCAAGGATCATGACTACCATGACCGCAATATCCACGGGAGCATTGGGATTTTTCCCCGGCTCGGTCTGCTGCTCGGGAGCTTGCGTTCCCGGTTCGGTAGTCACTTCGCTTCCCTGCTCGGTAGTCACTTCGCCTCCCTGCTCGGTGCTCTGCTCGCCACTCGGCTCCTCGCTCCGCTGCCCGATCTCAATTCTGCCGGAGCCTGCTACAAAGGCATAATCGATCAGCATGCCCGGGTACTTGGCGCAAAGCGGTGAGTTGGCAGCCCCTACAGTGCCGCCCTCAAAGCCGCGTACGTAGTTTGCAAGCACCATATAGTCCTCCATGACGTAGTCCAGCACGTTGACTGCACCGTCAAACATAGCGTATCCGTCACCAAGGTCACGCAAGGTATAGTTGTATCCCGCAAGATTGTAGGATGCGGACAGATCCAGTGCCTCGTAAGCACCCGTTTCTTTATTGTAGATCATAACGTCGTACACGCGGTAAGCCTCGGGCGCACCCGTCCACGTGCCGAATTCATCCGACTTGGTGGTATTGGGCACGGTGGGATCGATCTTATAGGTGATGCCGGAAATGTGCAAAAATCCGCCGTTCTCCCCTTCACCCACCAGTCGCGCACCCCATTCCAGCGCATCCAGCAGCTGCTGACCGCTCACAGTCTGCAGACAGGCCACGTTGCCAAAGGTATGCATATCCTTACAGACCTTATAGGTAATATCACCCGACAGAGCCTTGTTGCGCACACCGCCGCCGTTCATAATGGCCACGTCCACGTCAAGTCCCATGTTGTCAAACAGGTAATACAGCGCGTCTGCCGCAAAGTCACCCGAGTTGGTTTCCTGCACGCGCACCAGGCGGTTACCGTCTGCATCGTAATTATCAAGCACGATCTCGGCAGATCCGATCTTTTCTCCAAGCTTTGCGTCGATCTCGCCAAGCCATGCATCCTTGATCTGCTTGACGTCTGCGTCAAAGATCAGCTCTGTGCCCTTGTACAGCTCGGAGCTCAGCACATATCCCGTCACAGTTTCACCATCCTCGGCAAATATCTCCTCAACCTCAATGAAATCGGTGGTGATCTCACCGCTCTCGGCGTCAATGACCATCATACCGATGCGTCCGAAATATTCACCCGTCTGCGTCAGAACGACCGATTCACCATTCTTGTCCTTGATCATCTCGCCCTTGAGAGTATGGTGCGAGTGGCCGTCGATAAAGGCATCCAGACCGCTAAGACCTGCAATGGTCGCAGTGCTGGTCCAGTTTCCGGATGAGCCGTCAATGCCCAGATGGCCAAGCGCAATGACGTCGGTTGCACCCGCATCCTTTGCCGCGTCAATCGCCTTCTGCACGTCGGCTCTCATCTCGCCACCGTCATCCCCTGCCGAGATGCCGTAGATGAATTCACCGTTTTCATTCTGAAAATACGCAGGTGTAGACTTGCTGAAGGTCTCGGGCGTAGTGATGCCCACAATTGCGATCTTTCGCTCACCGCAATCAAAGGTTACGTAAGAGGGCAACACGGTCTCGCCCTTGACGCCGTCCGATTCGTGATAAAAATTCGCCGATACATAAGGATATACCGCCCAATCGATCACATTCATACAGCCCGTCATGCCGTAGTCAAACTCATGATTGCCAAGCGTTGCTGCGTCATAGCCTGCGGCATTCATCAGATCAATGACCGTTTTACCGTTGTCCATTGAGCCATATGCCGTTCCTTGGATATGATCTCCCGCATCGACCAACAGCACGTGCGCGTACTCGGTCTGCAGCTCCGCCTTGATGGCTGCCAGCACGTCATAGCTCAAAGGGCCATCAATATAGGTATGTACGTCATTGGTATAAAGAATGACGATATCTTGGCTTTTTTGTGCTTGCTCTGCCCCCAAGGGTACGCAAAGGCAAAGCACGAGCAACACGGAAAGAAATAAAGCACTCAGTCTTTTCATATATGCCTCCTGTGAGGTAGGGATTATAACATTATTATACAGGAATCGTCTGTTGTTGTCAAGAAAAAGCGTGCGTCCGGTGCATATTTTCGTCTTTACAAATCAGGTCGGATGTGATACAATAATGTCAATATTTGAAATCTCAAAACAGGAGACACCTATGCTTCTGACAAAGGATAAAAGCTTTTACCGCACGTTTGGGCGGTTGTTTTTCATGATCGTGCTGCAAAACGCGATCGTGCTCAGCGTCAACTTAGCGGACAATTTAATGATCGGCAGCTACAGCGAGACCGCACTCTCGGGCGTGGCGGCCGTCAATTCATTGCAATTTCTCTACCAGCAGTTGACCATCGGCATCGGCGACGCGCTGGTGACCATGGGCAGCCAATATTGGGGGCAAGGACGCACCGCTCCCATCAAGCAGCTGGGCAAGGCTGCCCTGCTGGCAGGCGCATTCCTGGGCGTTTTGCTGTTTGCGCTGACAAGCCTGTTCCCCTATCATATCGTGGGACTATTCTCGGAAACCGAAGCAATCGTTGAGCAGGGTGTGCAGTATCTCTCCATCGTACGCTGGACCTACCTGTTCTTTGCGGTCAGCTCCACGCTGCTCTCGCTTTTGCGCACCGTGGAGATCGTGCGCATCTCGACCGTGGTATCGGCCATCGCGCTGGTCACCAACTGCTCGATCAACTATATGCTGATCTCGGGCAACCTCGGTGCGCCGGAGCTTGGCGTGCGCGGTGCTGCCATCGGTACGCTGATCGCGCGTGCTTTGGAGCTTTGCATCATTCTCGCCTACTATGTTTTCATCGATAAGCGGCTTTGCGTGCGCAAGGACGACCTGCTCAAGACCGACTTCTCGCTCATGCGCGATTATTTCAAGCATTGCTTGTACTTCGTCATGGTCTCGTTCATTTTCGGCAGCTCGGTCGCGCTGCAAAACGTCATTCTCGGCAACCTGTCCGACAGCGCAATTGCCGCAAACTCAATTGCAAGCACGCTTTTCCAGATGCTTAAGGTCATGGCGGTGGGCGCAGCGTCTGCGACCGCCATCATCATTGGCAAAACGGTCGGTCAGGGAGACCTGAAAAAGCTCAAGGAATACGTGCGCACGTTCCAATGCATCTTTTTGTGCATCAGCCTTCTCACAGGCGTAACGCTTTTCATCATCCGCTCGTTTATCCTGGAGTTTTACGACCTGACGCCCGAGACCTATGCCATGGCAAAGAACTTTTTGCTGGTTCTTTGCATCACGGGCATGGGCACGGCATACCAGATGCCGGTCAACATCGGCATCGTGCGCGGCGGAGGAGACTCCAAGTTCGTATTTATCAATGACCTGATCAGTATCTGGGGCATCGTGCTCCCCCTCTCCTTCCTTGGCGCGTTCGTATTTCATTGGGATCCCACCGTCGTGCTGCTCTGCCTGAACAGTGACCAGATCTTCAAGTGCGCAGCCGCCGCCATCAAGGCCAACCGCTATAAGTGGGTCAAAAAGCTGACACGCGAGACGACGGAAACGAAAGCATAAAAAAGCAGCCCCATGGGGCTGCGGAAATAGCGGTAAAAGCAGGAATTTGTTCGATTTTGAGCAGATTCCTGCTGTTTTTCTATCAATATAGTTTCATTCGCGATATAGAACTTTTCCGATGTGTTCGGACAGCCCCTTCCCCTCGCTACGCTACGCGGCGAGGAACAATCTGCTTGCAGATAATTCCCCTGTGGGGACGGCTGATTGTAAGTTGCCCGGATCAAAGA